>NZ_JBSFYP010000062.1:0-38882 GCF_053599835.1 Micromonospora sp. NPDC005163 | reverse complement strand
CTGCCCTGCGTCCCCGACGACACGACGGTGCTCGCACCCACCTGCCCCGAACTCCTCGACGCCCTGGCCGAGGAGCGCACCCGAATCACCAGGTCTATCGAGAGCCTCGCTGCGGCCCGTGACATCCTGGACCGCCTCATCCGAGGCACGCCCGACCCTTGCTGACCGAACCCGGGCAACGTGAAACCTTCCGTGGTCATGCCATGAACCGGAGGGAGAGTCAGCCCAACCTGGCCAAGATCAGGTGCGCGCATCTGCCGCTGATAGCTCGCATGACCCGCGGCCCGGGGCTCTTCCTCGGTCATCCGACCGGCTCAGAACAAACCCCAACTGCGCTGAGCACTCACCCCTACCGGCGGCTTCCTGCTTTTGCGGGTACTAGTCTTCGCCGCATGGCCTTGCGACCGGACGAGTTCTATGACCACGCCGTCGCCGTCGCGGACGCCGAGCGTCGGCTCCCGTTGGCACGCATGACGGGTTGGGAGATCAGTCCGTTCGAACCGGACGGGCTCCGCGTTGCGCCGTTGCGCCCGCCGGTGCTCCCGGAACCCGCGCGGCACGGCGAGGATCCGTCGGACTGCAGCGCCTGTCGTGACCGGGACGAGGGGATCTGGTTCAACGATCACTGGCGGCTGGCGCGGATTTCGGGCGTGGGCGTTCCGCTGGTGCTCATGCTGTATCCGCGCGATCACTACGACATGGCGGATCTGCCCGACGAACTGGCCGCCGAGCTGGGGCTGTTGAGCACTCGCATCGTTCGCCACGTGCAGGCACTGCCGCACATCTCGCGGGCACACGTGTACCGCATCGGAGATGGTGGCGCCCATCTGCACGTCTGGTTCTTCGCCCGGCCCGAGGGGCAGGCCCAGTTGTACGGGTCGTGGCTGGTCGTCTGGGACGACCTGCTGCCGGAGTACCCGGCGGACGTCGCGGAGGCTGACGCTGACATCGTGGCGGACGCGTTGGTCGCGTGCCACGGCGGCCAGCGGTCGTCCACCAGGGAACCGGCCGTCTGACCGGCCTGATCCACGATCGGGTGTCACCATGGCGGCTGGAGGTGCGTCCTACCTGTCGTGCTGGCGGCGCATCATCTCGTTGATCCAGATGGGCGCGAACGGGGACGTGCAGCCCGGGGAAGTCGGGTAGTCCTTGAGCACCTCCAAGCGCTCACCGATGCCGATTGCACGGGCGCGGTGCTCGGCGTGCTCGATCCCGATCTGAGCCAGGCAGTGGTTCATGGCCCACTGGAGGCGATCCGGGGCGTCCTTCATCTCCGCCTCGATGACGTCGAGCAGCCCCGGTAGGTCGAGGGCTTCGGGCTTCTTCGTCACGCGTTCGGTGGTCAGCGCCCAGCCGGCACTCGCGACCACTGGATCCGGATCGGCGGACCAGGCCAGGCGCAGCTCTTCGGAGTGCGGATTCTTCTTCACCACATAGTTCACGAGCCAGTCGTGCACCTTGGGTGTGCGCGCCTCGCGCAACATGACGTCCAACTCGCCACGTCCGAACGCCTTCGGTCGGCCGATCAGAATCGCCAGCAGTCTCGCCGCGGTGTCACCCGTCGCCCAGAGCTGGCACGCGAGTTCCTGCTGCGTCTTCAGTCGCTTCGCGAGCGCGCGCAGACTGCCGAGGTGCACACCGTGATCGTCACCGTGTCTCTCGTTCACCTCGCGAGTCTTCGGGTCCTCGAGCTCGGCCAGCTCGGCCCTCACCTCGGCCACCATCGTCTCGGTCGGCGTCGTCTCGGCCACCGCAGCCTCCTGCTCGTCACATGCGAGATGCAGCGTACGACGGTAGTCGACCACTCGTTGCTGCCGCTCGTACTCGCGGGCGAACGCCAGGACATGATCCACACTATCCTCCGGGTCATGACTTCGATCTCATCCGACGGACGCGGCGTCGACTCCGCCCTGGACCCCTCGGCGGAGCAGATCCGGGACATGGGTGGCCGCGCCGTCGAGTGGATCGCCGCCCACCACGACTCGATCGGGGATCTGCCGATCAGCCCGCGAACCTCCGCAGCCGTGCTGAAGGAGCTACTCGCCGAGCCGCTGCCCGCCGAGGGCCGCGACTTCGCCGACCTGCTGAGGGTCTTCCGGGACGTGGTCGTGCCCGGCAGCCGGCACAACGGGCATCCCCGCTTCTTCGGGTACGTCTCGGCGCCGGGTACCGCCGTCGCCGTGGTGGCCGACCTCCTCGCGTCGGCGCTGAATGCGAATCTCCCCGCATGGCGCTCCGCACCGGCTCCCGTCGAGCTGGAGCACGTGGCCATCGACTGGATCAAGGAGGCCATCGGCTGCGATCCGAGCGCCGGAGGCCTGTTCATGAGTGGCGGCTCGATGGCCAACCTCACCGCGCTGGCCGCCGCCCGACACCGCCATTGCGGCGACACGGTCGCCACCCAGGGTATGGCCGCCCACCCGGCGCAACTGCGCGTCTACGCCTCCACCGACACCCACCACTCGATCCACAAGGCCGCCGCGCTGCTCGGCATAGGGCGGATGAACGTCCGCGAGATTCCAGTGGACGCCCGTTTCCGAATGGACGTCGGCGCACTAGTCCGTGCCATCGAGGAGGATCGGGCCGCCGGGGCGGAACCGTTCTGCGTGGTGGCGAACGCCGGCACCGTCGTCACCGGCGCGGTCGACCCGCTCGCCGACATCGCGGTGGTCGCGCGTGAGTACGGGCTCTGGATGCACGTCGACGCGTGCTACGGCGGCTTCGCGCGGCTCGCCCCGTCGGCCCGTGCGCTCTTCGACGGCTTGGCGGAGGCCGACTCCATCTCCCTCGACCCACACAAGTGGCTCTACCTGCCCGCAGACTGCGGCTGCCTCATCTACCGGGACCCCGAGGCGGTACGGCCCGCCTTCAGCCTGGACGCCGACTACATCCGGGTCATGCGGGCCGAGCCGGCCGAGGCCTTCGCGTTCTGGGACTACGGCCCCGACCTGTCCCGGCGATTCCGGGCGCTCAAGGTCTGGATGACGCTGGCGCACGCCGGGTCGCAAGCTGTCAGCGATGCGATCGAGAGCAACCTCGACTGCGCCCGCCACTTGGCCGAGCTCATCGACGACAGCGTCGACTTCGAGCTGCTCGCCCCGGTCGAACTCTCCATCTTCTGCTTCCGCTACCTGCCGCCGAGCGCGCAGGCCGGCTCGCGGTCGCAGACCGATGAGGAGCAACTCGACCGACTCAACGAACGAATCATGGTGTTACTGCAGCAGGCCGGCAGCTCGTACCTGTCGAACGCGACCATCAACGGCCGCTTCGCGCTGCGCGGCTGCGTGGTCAACTACCGCACCACCCGACGCGACATGCGGATCCTGCTCGACGACGTACGCCGTGCTGCCGAGCAGGCGACCGAGGAGACGCGCTGAAGAGCAGCGTGGCACCGAACGCGTGTCGCACCCCGACCGACTGACGTAGGCCCCACCCGGGGAGACGGTGGGGCCCGACGATGGTGACCAGCAGAGCGGGGAACCGCGGGTCAGAGTTCCTTCAGGAGGTGGTAGTAGGAGCCCGCCCGGCTGCACAGGTAGTTTCTACCCGTCTGTGAGCGCAGGAAGCTCGCGTGGAATGCGCAGGCGGCCAACCCCATGGAGTTGCCCGGGTAGGAAGCGACGAAGGCCCAGCTCTGAGCCACCATGTCGCCCTCGGCGACGGCACTGACGGACGATCCTCCCGATGTCGTAGCGGCTGCCGCCGGGGATGCGATCCCCAGGACGCCGGCGCACGCCACCGTTGCCATCGCCGCGGCGGCGAAGCTGCGCCTCCTGCTTCTCGTTCCAGGTGACATTTCCAGTCTCCGTTCTGACGTGAATCGGTCTGCGTGAGCGCGCCGGCGCCCTCGGGCCTGGCCGCGCACCCCCGTTTGGCTCGTACAGATGTCACGGTCTCCCTCCCGGCGAGCCTTGGCTGACTACTGATGGCGCAGTCTTCCAGCAGAATGTTGGCTCGATGTTGGCCAGACCGCGGAGACGCCAACGGCGCCGGATACGCCGGCGACGGTGCGAAACACGCCCTCAAGCCTGCGGCGGTGACTGCCCGGCGGTGTCGTCGGAGAGCAACTCGGACAGCCGGGTGCGCATCTCGTCGAGGCGACGATCGCCCAGGGGTTCGAGGATCGTGACGGCTTCATGGAGGGCTGCGACGGCCGCCGGAAGGTCTCGTCGGGCCGCGGAGATGTCGGAGCATCCGTGCAGTGCCCATGCTTCCCGCATGCGGTCGCCGGTGCTCCGGGCGAGCCGGACCGCTGTGTCGTAGTGGTGTCCGGCCTGATCGAGGTTGCCCTGAAGGAGATGCAGGCGGCCGAGATTCGTGTGGACGCTCGCCGACAACCAGTCGCGGTTGCTGGACCGCTCCGCGGCCGACAACGCCGACGTGTAGGCGTCGAGTGCCTCCTGCTGGCGGTCGGCCCGTCGATGCAGGTAGCCAAGGTTGAGTTCGACCTTGAAGATGAGATCGGGGTCGTTCAGCAGGGTCGCGAGATGCCGCGCCCGCAGCAGTGGTGGGAGTGCCTCGTCAAGTGCCCCGCTGTCAGCCAGCATCGCACCCAGGCTCGCCTCGACGTCGGCCTTGCCGGCATGGTCGCCGCTCTGCCCGAAGAGTGCGCTGGCGCGCTGGTACGCGGCCCGGGCCTCGGTACGTTGCAGCAGGAGGCTGTGTGCGACGCCCAGGCTTCCACGCAGGGTGGCCTCGCCGGTGCGGCTGCCGGCCATGGCGGCGGATCGGATGCCCTGCTCGATCACGGCGATCCAGGTGTCGCGGGGTGCCCGGCGTTGCAGCCAGCCGCGTATGTTGACGGCGAGGGGCCAGACGAGATCAGGGTGGATCCGGACGTGCTGGTCGATCAGCCCGATGATCGTTTCCGCTTCGGTGTCGACCCAGCTCACCGCTGCGACGGTTTCGGTCAGGTCAGGCAGGAAGGAAGAGGTGCTGCGCGTCAGGGACGGCACCGCCGCCAGCTCCGCCTGCGGTCGGCCTGATGCTGTGCTGTGCTTGGCGGGTTGCATGCCCATACCAGCGGAGCAGCTGCCGTTCGGCGGCCGCGCGATCGGCCGAGGTGTCGTCGAGCTGACCTTGCTGATGGGCGAACATGCGCGTCAGCTGATGGAGGCTGACCCGGCTGTCCGCTTCGAGCGTGACCAGATTGGCCGCGGCGAGCGTGTCGACCAGGTCCGTCAGGACGGTGCCGCAGGAGATGCCGGCCAGTGCGGCCATGGCGCCGAGCGGGATCGCACGGGCGTCCACCAGGCCGAGGCGGCGTAACAGCCGACGTGCCGGCGCGTCCAGCCGTCGGTACGACACCGCGATGACCGCGCGCACACTCGCGTCGCCATCGGTGGTGGCGAGCCGGGCGAGTCGGGTGCGCTCATCGTGCAGGGCGTCGACCAGGGCGTCCGGCCGGGCTCCCAGCCGTAGGTGGGCGCCCACGATCCGGATGGCCAACGGCATCCCGTGGCACAGCGCCACCAGGGTACGG
The DNA here is from genome assembly GCF_053599835.1 of Micromonospora sp. NPDC005163. Classification (NCBI taxonomy): domain Bacteria; kingdom Bacillati; phylum Actinomycetota; class Actinomycetes; order Micromonosporales; family Micromonosporaceae; genus Micromonospora; species Micromonospora sp. NPDC005163. The sequence goes on along the minus strand of NZ_JBSFYP010000062.1, from coordinate 33,400 downwards.
ACGTCGTCGGTCGCGGAGTGGGACATCTCGGCGATCGCCCGGAGCAGACGGGTGGCCGGCTCGACGTGCAGCGGGTTCAGCACCAGGAGGTGAGCGCCTTCGCGGGCGATGAGCCCGTCAAGCCGGTTCCGACTGATGATCACCAGCATGCTGTCACCGGCGCCGGGGAAGAACGGCCGGGCCTGCTGGGCGCTGCTCACGTTGTCCAGGACCATCAGCACCGTGCGGCTGGACAGCAGCGAGCGCAGCTGCGCGGCGCGTGTCTCTGCCTGCTGTGGCACGTCGTCGGGCGCGATGCCGAGCTCGACGAGGGCCCTGGCCAGTGCCACCGTCGCCGGGATGTCATTGTCGAGATCGAGGTAGAGCTGCCCGCCAGGAAAGCTCTGCCGGTTCTGATCGGCCCAGTGCGTCACCAGAGCCGTCTTGCCCATGCCACCGGATCCCGTGACGACCACTGAGCCACTGGGACGCTGACCGGATCGGGATTTCGCGTGCACGGCGTCGAGGACCCCGAGCTCGTCGTAACGCCCGACGAAATCGCTGGGTGGAACGGGCAGCTGCGCCGGCCGGACCGCGGCAGCGGCGACGGATGGCACAACCGCTGGCGTGGGGCCGCGCAGGATCGCGGTGTAGAGCTGCTGCAGGCGCGTACCCGGGTCCGCTCCAAGCTCGTCGGCGAGAATGCGCCTGGTCCGTTCGTAGACGGTCAGCGCCTCCGCCCGACGGTCACTGCGGACGAGCGCAAGCATCAGTTGCGCCTGGAGGCGCTCGCGCAGCGCGTTCTCCGTGGCCACGGCCGACAGCTCGGCGCACAGTTCGCGGTGGAGTCCGAGGCTGAGTTCGATGTCGACGCAGCGTTCGTAGGCGGTCATCCGCTGCTCGCCCAGGTGGTTTGCTGCCACCCGCACATGATCGGTATCGGCGGCGCCATGGTAGGCGTCCGTTCCCCGCCACAGCCGCAGCGCCGCCTGGTAGCGCTGACGCGCCTCGGCGAGCCGGCCCTGCGCCTCGTCGTGCTCGGCCGCGTCGACCAGAGCGATGAAGTCGTCGGCATCAAGCTGGTGGCCGGCCAGCGTGATGCGGTAGCCACCATCCGCGCGAATGATCGATCCAATGCCGAGGTTGCGGCGCAGATGATGGACGAGGACCCGCAGTGCTCCGTGCTTGTTGTTGCTCGGGTCGCGACCCCACAGGGCTTCCATCAACGTGCTGTCGGCGACCGTCTGGCCGCGGGCGGCAACGAGGCAGGCGAGTACGACCTGATGTTGACCTCTGCCGGCCGGCACCACTGACCCCGATGTGTTGACGGCTCGCATTGGCCCCAGGACTTCGAACCGCATGATTTCTTCCTCGGGCGTGGCGTAACCGGTATGGGACCCGCCGATCGTGGCACGACGAACGTCGATCAGCGACACCCCGGTCGGTTGCGAAGGTCTGATTTCGGCCGGCCATCCGACGATAGGCTCCGGGCCTATGCGGACGAAGCCGGAGCTGAGCGAGGCCATCCGACGGGAGCGGCGCGCGGCGCTCGTGGTCAACACCCACTCCCGTCGCGGTCGTCGGCTCTACGAGCGGGCGCGGGATCGGCTCACGTCGGCCGGCTTCAAGCTGCTGGCCGCGTACCCGGTCGACGTGCCCGCCGAACTGGAGCAGAGCCTCGCCGCTGCCGCCGACCTCGGACCAGACCTGCTGATAGCCGGTGGCGGCGACGGGACGATCAGCACCGCCGCACGCCTGCTCGCGCACCGCGACATCGCGCTCGGTCTGCTGCCTCTGGGCACCACCAACAACTTCGCGCGCACCGTGGGCGTCCCCCTTCACCTCGACGCGGCCGTGGCGGTCCTCACCGACGGCAAGGTGATCGACGTCGACCTCGGGCTCGTGGGCAGCCGGTGGTTCACCAACCACGTCGGTATAGGCCTGTCCGCCGACGTGATGCTCAGGACGCCGGCGCGCCTCAAGCGGGCCACCGGCCGGCTCGCGTACCCGGTCACCGCGTTGACGCTGCTGACCCGGCACCGCCCGCTGCGCGCCGTGGTGCGCGCCGAGGGACGGGAGCGCGAGGTGGTCACCCACCAGCTGTACGTGGCGAACGGCGGCTTCCACGCCGGCCGGCCGATCACCGCGGACGCGGACGCCGACGACCGGCTCCTGGTCGCCTATCCGGTGGGCGGCGCGCCCCGCCGTGAGCTGCTGCGGCACACGGCCCGTAACGCGGCGACCGGGCATCGCCGCACGCTCGGCGAGGAGCCGTTCCTCGCCGTCCACCAACTCTGGCTGGAGACCGACCGACCCGCGCCCGTGGAGCTCGACGGCGAGCTGTACGGCGAGACCCCGGTCCGGATCGGCCTGGATCCCAACGCGCTCCGCATCATGGCTCCCGCCGACAGCCCCGATCGTTAGGCGTCAGCGCGTGCGGCGAGGGCGTCCACCAGTCGACGGGCGGAGCCGGCCAGGTTCCACGTGCCGGCCAGTTCGAGCAACCGGTCCGGGTCGGCGGGGGCGGTCGGCAGGGCGGTGGGCAGCTCCGGCAGCGGCACGTCGAGCGCGACCCGGACCACCGTCGGCGCGACGGCCAGGTAGTCGCGTGCGGCGGCCAGCTTGGCCCGCAGGCCCGGTGCGAAGGACGAGTCCGAATCGTCCAGGGCGGCCAGGATGCCGGCGATGCTCCCGTACCGCTCGATGAGTCGGGCGGCGGTCTTCTCGCCGACGCCCGGCACCCCGGGCAGCCCGTCGCTGGGGTCGCCGCGCAGCGCGGCGAAGTCGGCGTACCGGTCGGCCGGCACGCCGTAGCGGGCCCGCACGGCGGCGTCGTCGCAGTCGTCGAGCTTGGCCACGCCGCGCCCGACGTAGAGCAGCCGGACCGGCCGGACGTCGTCGACGAGCTGGAACAGGTCGCGGTCGCCGGAGACCACCTCGACCGGGCCCGGCTGGGTCACCGAGAGTGTGCCGAGCACGTCGTCGGCCTCGTAGCCGGTGGCGCCGACGGAGGTGATGCCGACCGCGGCCAGCACCTCCAGGATCTTCGGCACCTGCGGGGAGAGCGTGTCCGGCACGACCTCGCCGCCCTGCGGAGCCACCCGGTGCGCCTTGTACGACGGCAGCAGGTCGACGCGCCACGCCGGGCGCCAGTCGTAGTCCAGCGCGCAGACCATCCGGTCCGCGCCGCGCCCACGGATCAGGGTGGCGAGCATGTCGAGGAAGCCGCGCACGGCGTTGACCGGGGTGCCGTCCTCGGCGCGGGCGGCGGATTCCGGAATGCCGAAGTAGGCCCGGAAGTAGAGGCTGGGTGCGTCGATCAGCAGGATCGGGGATCGGTGTGCCACGCCCGACAGCCTGGCACAGCCCTCCGACGATCAGGGGTACGCCCGGCCGTCGTCCGCGTCAGCGCCGCTCGTCGTGCCGGTAGACGGTTGCCCTGCGGGCCAGGTACTGCACGACGTAGCTGGCCACCAGCAGCAGGATCGCGACGAGCACCTCGACCCAGGCCGCGACGCCGTCGGCCACGGTGAGGCCGATGATCAGCAGGACCAGGCCGACGAGGGCGAGGACCCCGGCCCACAGCTGCCGGCGTCGGCGCGTCGCCGCCCGGTCCGCCTCGTTCGCTGCCACGTCGGTCCTCCCGGTCGCGGTGCCCGTACGGTAACCCTCTGTCCAGGCTATGACCCACGGCGCCGTCCGACCCGGGAAACCGCGGTGCGGCTGGTGCCCGACCGGCGCAGACTGCCGGTGTGGCGTTCCTTCCCGGTCTGACGCTCGCCCGCCGCTACCACGACGAGGTGGTCGCACCGGTCCTGCACCGTCGCTTCCCGGGTCTGCGGTACGCGGCCGGCCTGCTGGACGGCGGCTCGGAGTTGCTGGGCCTGGACACCGCGCGGTCCACCGACCACGACTGGGGGCCGCGCGTGCAGGTCTTCGTCACGGCCACCGACGCCGACCGGATCCCGGGGCTGCGTGCCGCGCTGGACGCCGACCTGCCGGCCGAGTTTCTGGGCTGGCCGACCCGCTTCGCCGGCGACGACGGGCGGCTGGGCGTCGCCGACCCGGCGGGCGGCCGGCTCGGCGTCCGCGTGGACGAGCTGGCCGGTTGGTGGCGCGATCGGCTGGGCTTCGACCCCGCCGACGGTGTCGCCGTGGCGGACTGGCTGGCCACCCCGACTCAACGGCTGGCCGAGGTGACCGGCGGCGCGATCTTTCACGACGGCCTCGACGGCGCACTGACGACCCGCCGGACGGCGTTGGTCTGGTATCCGCCGGACGTGTGGCGACACGTGCTCGCCGCAGCGTGGACCCGGATCGCGCAGGCGGAGCACCTGCCCGGCCGGTGCGCCGAGGTCGGCGACGAGTTGGGCAGCCGGGTCGTCGCCGCCGGCCTGGCCCGGGACCTGATGCGGCTCGGTCTGCTGCTGCGCCGGCGCTGGCCGCCGTACGACAAGTGGCTCGGTACGGTCTTCGTCGGGCTGCCCGACGCGGCGCCGGTGGTCGCGGCATTGAACGACGCGCTCGGCCCGGGCGACTGGACCCGACGTCAGGGCGGGCTGGTCCAGGCGCTGGAGGCGGTGGCCCGGTGGACCGACGAGACCGGGCTGGCGGCGCCGGTGCGCGCTCGCGTCCGGCCGTTTCACCACCGCCCGTTCCTGGTGCTGCACGCCGAGCGGATCGCCGCCGCGTTGCGCGCCGGCGTGGGCGACCCCGTGCTGCGCGACCGACCGCCGCTGGGCGCCGTCGACCAGTACGTGCACAGCGTCGACGTGCTCACCCACGCCGACCGGGTCCGCCGGCTGGCCGACAGCCTCTGGCCGGGCGGCGTCGTCACCGACCTGCGACGGTGAGCGCCGGCGGGGCGGGGCGGGGCGGGTCGTCGTCCCGGTCGTGGTCGGTGAGGTCACGCAGGTGCCGGACGGGGGAGAACAGCAGCGCCAGCGGCGCGCACACCACCGCCGTCGCGAAGACGAACAGGGTGGCCCGCGCGCCGAGGGGGCCGGCCAGCGCGCCGGCGACCAGGCCGCCGACCGGGATCGCGCCCCACGAGACGAACCGGACGGTCGCCATCACCCGGGAGAGCAGGTCGGGAGGGCTGGCGATCTGCCGGTACGTCCGGGTGGTCACGCTGAGCACCACCGTCCCGAGGGCGAAGACGACGTTGCCGGCGGCGAAGGCGGCGTACGCCGGCCAGCCGGTGCCCCAGGGGATCAGGAACGCCCCGGCGACCGTGGTGAACCCGGCGGCGATCAGGGCGCGGGCGGTGCCGATCCGTGCGGTGATCCGTGTGGTGAGCGCCGCCCCGACCAGCGCGCCGACCCCCTCGACGGCGAGCAGCACCCCGACCAGGCCGGCCGGGGCGTGCAGTTCGCGGACCAGGTAGAGCGGGTAGAGCGCGTACTGCGCGCCGCAGACGAAGTTGATGGCCGTGGCGGCCCACATGCCGGGCCCCATCACGGGGTGGTACGCGACGAAGCGCCAGCCCTCCCGGATCAGCTCGCCGACCGGCGGCCAGCGGTCCGGAGCGTCGTCGCGGCGGGCGGGCAGCGTGCGCAGCAGTGCCGCGGAGACGAGGTAGCTGGCCGAGTCCACGAGCAGGGTGGGCACCGCGCCCAGAGCCTGCACGGCGAGCCCGCCGAGGGAGGGGCCGCTGAGCTGAGTGGCGGCGTGCGTTGCCGAGGTCAGGCTGTTGCGGGACTGCAACTGCTCGCGGTCCACGATGCTGGGCAGGAACGTCGAGTTGGCCACGTCGAAGAGCACGTTGGCGAAGCTGACCACGAGCGCGGTGATGACGAGATGGGCGACGGTGAGGTGACCCCACCACCAGGCCAGCGGGATCGACGCGACGGCGACCGCGCGGGCCAGGTCGGCGCCCACCTGGGCGCCGCGCAGCGGCAGGCGTTGCACGATGACGCCGGCTGGTAGGCCGATCACGATCCAGGCGACGTAGCTGGCAGCGGCGATCAGGCCCATCTCGAACGCGGTGGCGTCGAGCACGGTGAGCGCGGTCAGCGGCAGGGCCACCGCGCCGACCGCCGACCCGACCATGCTGGTCGTGCCGGCGGTCCACCATCGCCAGAACACCCCGGCCCGATCGTCGACGTGCATGTCGTCCGCCCCCGTTCGCCGTGCCAGTGCGTTCCAATCTGAAACGGACTATAGTCGAGGGCGGAGCGGAGGGAGGTGACGGGTGCGGCGGGAAGATCTTGCCGACGCGGACTGCGGCATCGCGCAGGCGCTCGGCGTCCTGGGGGACTGGTGGACCTTCCTCATCGTGCGCGACGTCGCCGGCGGGACGACCCGCTTCGACGCACTCCAGCGCGAGCTGGGGGTGAGTCGGCGGGCGCTGGCCGAACGTCTCGCCGCGCTGGTCGAGCACGGCGTGCTCGAGCGCCGGCCCTACTCGCACCATCCGCCGCGCTTCGACTACCTGCTGACCGCCAAGGGTGAGGGACTGCTTCCTGTGCTGATCGCACTGCAGGACTGGGGTACGAGACACCTGATGGGCGACGGTGACCTGACCGCGACCGCCGACCCCGACTCGGCCGAGGCACGCCGCGTGCACGAGCTGATCGGGCGGCGGCTGCCCGACGTCGTCCTGCCCGGGCCGGACGGCCAGCCGATCGCGCTGACGGACGGCGACGCGTGGAGCGTCCTCTACTTCTTCCCCGGGGCGTACGCGCCGGGGACGCAGGGCTACCCGCCGGGGTGGGCCGACATTCCCGGCGCCCGCGGCTGCACCCTGGAGTCGAAAACCTACGCCGACCGGCACGCGGACTTCCAGGCTTCCGGCGCACGGGTGTGGGGGGTCAGCACGCAGCGGCCGGACCAGCTCGGCGACTTCGCCGCGTACGCCAGGCTGCCGTTCCCGCTCCTGTCCGACCAGGACGGTCGGCTCGCCGCCGGGCTGCTGCTGCCCACCTTCCGGGCCGGTGGGATCACCCGGTTCAAGCGGTTGACGCTGCTGGTCGACCCGGCCGCGGTGGTCCGCGCGGTGCAGTTCCCGGTCAGCGATCCGGCCGGCTCGGTGGACGAGATGCTCGACGTGGTCCGCAAGCACCGCGCCGCCTGATCGCAGGCACGGGCCTTCCTGTTGACGCCGAGCGTCAGCAGAAAGCCCGTGCCTGCCGCAGGTCAGGCCGGGAGGGTCCAGCGCTGGTTGGCGCCGGCGAAGCAGTCCCAGATCTGCAGCCGGGTGCCGTCGGCGGAGCTGTTGCCGGTGGCGTCCAGGCACTTGTTCGACTGCGGGTTGCGCAGCGTGCCGTTGGACTGGGCCTGCCAGACCTGGGCGCCGCTGCCGTTGCAGTCCCAGAGCTGCACCTTGGCGCCGTTGGCGGTGGAGCCGCTGGCGACGTCGGCGCACTTGCCGAGGGCGCGCAGCGTGCCGTTGCTGGCCACGGTCCAGGTCTGCGCGTTGGTGCCGTTGCAGCCCCACAGCTGAACGGCCGTGCCGTTGGCGCTGCTCGCCGAGGCCACGTCGACGCACTTGCCGCCGATTCCGGTGATCTGTCCGGTGCGGCCGGTCGGCGGCGGGGTGGTGCCGCCCATGATGGTGTCGTACATCGCGCTGACCAGCGATGTCGAGCCGGTCATGTCCTGCGACAGCTCCCAGTTCATCACCCCGCCGGCGTTGGCCAGGGCCCACTGCGTCTTGCGCTTGACCGTCGGGATGCCGTTGTAGCACTGCTGGGCGCCGCCGACGGTGGTGCAGTCCCGGTTGGCGTTGGCCGGGTCCATCCCGACCAGCGCCGAGTAGGTGTAGTAGCCAGGGCGGCTGTAGAAGGGGATCCCGAGGACCGCCTTGCTGGCCGGCAGGCCGCGCGACTTCCACAGGTTGATGCTGGCGATCGACCAGTCGTAGTTGGCGTGCGGGCTGCCGCCGTCGTACGCCATGATGTTGAGCCAGTCGACCTGGCCGAACACGGCCGTCTGCACGCCCTGGACGCTGCCGCCCTCGGAGACCACGGCGGCGGTGAGCAGCTTGCCGCGGCTGTGCATGGCGCTGCCGAGCTGCGTCATGAGCTGGGTGTAGTTGTTCGCCGAGGCGCCCGGGTCCGGGTACTCCCAGTCCATGTCGACACCGTCGAGGTTGTACTGGTTGACGAAGTTGACCAGGTTGTTGACGAAGTTGGTCCGGCTGCCGGCGTTGGCCGCGAGGGCCTCGAAGGCGGAGTCGTTGCCGTCGTTCCAGCCGCCGACCGCGATCGACACCCTGACGTTGTTGGCGTGCCCGAGCGAGACCAGCGAGGAGAGCTTGCTCGGGTTCTCCACGGGGCGGAGGCTGCCGTCGTTGTTGGGCAGCACGAAGGCGTAGTTGATGTGGGTGAGCTTGTTGTACTGGACGGTGTTGACGTTGCCGGCCCAGGAGGGCATGTAGCCGACGCTCTTGAAGTTGTTCGGCAGCACCACGGCCTGCGCGGCGGTGGGCACGAGGGTGAGGGTGGCGCCGGCCGTGGCCAGCGCGAGCAGGCCGGCGGCGAGGGCGCGGCGCAGTGGTGAGGACATCGGGGGCCTTCCCGTGGGCGGGGGACGACAGCCGCCCGTGCAGGGTCGTCGCGGGCGGGGGTGCGGTTGCGGTACGCAGGGACGGGTGGCCTCGAGGCAGCCAAATCTTAAAGAGTGTTAACTGTCCGCGTCAATCAACGTCGGTGAATTTCCGGGCTGGCGCGCTGTTAAGAAGGGGCCCGTGCTCTACACCAGGCGTTAATGAGGTGCCCTTCCTTCGAGCAGTGCGCTGGCTGCCGGCGATCCCCAAACGACCGTTAAGCTGACCGGGTGGGAATCGACGAGCTGTACCCGCCCGACCGGCTGATCGCCGCGCAGCGCGCCACCGCGGCCGCCGGCCTGGACGCCCTGCTGCTCACCCCCGGCTCCGACCTGCGCTACCTGACCGGGTACGACGCCCACGCGGGGGAGCGGCTGACCTGCCTGGTGCTGCCGGCCGAGGGCGAGCCGACGCTGATCGTGCCGACGCTGGAGCGACCGGCCGCGGAGGCATCCCCAGCGCCGGCCACCGGGGTCCGCATCGTCGATCACGCCGACGGCACCGACCCGTACCCCCTGGTCTTCGCCGCCCTCGACGGCGCGCCCGCGGCGGTCGGGCTGGCCGACCGGATGTGGGCCGAGCAGGTCCTCGCACTGCGTGCCGCCCTGCCGGCCGCGGCGCAGCGGCTCGCCGGCGAGGTGCTGCGCGAGCTCCGGATCCGCAAGTCCCCGGCGGAGGTCGCGGCCCTCGCCGAGGCGGGCGCGGCGATCGACGAAGTGCACCTGCGGATGGGGGAGTGGCTCCGCCCCGGGCGCACCGAGGCCGAGGTGGCCGCCGACATCGCCACCGCGATCCGGGCCGCCGGGCACGTCAGCGTGGACTTCGTGATCGTGGCGGCCGGGCCGAACGGGGCCAGCCCGCACCACGGCACCTCGGACCGGCCGATCGGCACCGGCGAGCCGGTGGTGGTGGACATCGGCGGCACCATGGCGTCGGGGTACCGCTCGGACTGCACCCGCACGTACGTCGCCGGCGGGCCGGCGCCGGCCGAGTTCCAGGACTACTACGCGGTGCTGCGCGACGCGCAGCGCGCCGCGGTGGCGGCCGTACGGCCCGGGATCAGCGGCGCCGCGGCCGACGCCGCCGCCCGGGAGCCGATCGCCGCCGCCGGCTACGGCCCCGCGTTCCTGCACCGCACCGGCCACGGCATCGGCCTGGACGGTCACGAGGAGCCCTACCTGGTGGCCGGCAACGACCGGCCGCTGGAGCCCGGAATGGCGTTCTCCATCGAACCGGGCATCTATCTGGCGGGCCGGCACGGCGCCCGCATCGAGGACATCGTCGTCTGCACCACGGACGGCGTGCAGCGGCTCAACACCACCCCCACGGAGCTCATCGCGCTATGACTGTCGACCGGATCCTGCCCACCGACGAGGCCCACGACCTGCTGGACCTCGCCACCGAACTCGCCGATCGTGAGCTCGCGCCGAAGGCCGTCGGCTTCGAGGAACGCGCCGAGTTTCCCCGCGAGGTGCTGCGGACCCTCGGCGGGGCCGGCCTGCTCGGCCTGCCGTACCCGGAGGAGCACGGCGGCGCCGCACAGCCGTACGAGGTGTACCTGCAGGTGCTGGAGATCCTGGCCAGCCGCTGGCTCGCGGTCGCCGAGGCGGTCAGCGTGCACACCCTGTCCTGCTACCCGGTGGCCGCGTTCGGCAGCGACGAGCAGCGCAAGCTGCTGCCGGACATGCTCGGCGGCGAACTGCTCGGCGCGTACTGCCTCTCCGAGCCGCAGGGCGGCTCCGACGCGGCGGCGCTGAGCACCCGGGCGGTCCGCGACGGCGACGCGTACCTCGTCTCCGGCACCAAGGCGTGGATCACCCATGCCCGGACCGCCGACTTCTACAACGTCTTCTGCCGTACCGGCGGGCCCGGCCCGAAGGGCATCTCCTGCCTGCTCGCCGACGCCGGCACCGCCGGCATCACCCCGCAGGCGGCCGAGCGGACCATGGGGCTGCGCTCCTCACCGGTGGCGCAGATCGCCTTCGACGAGGCGCGGGTGCCGGCCGAGCGGCTCATCGGCGGCGAGGGTGCGGGCTTCACCATCGCGATGTCCGCGCTGGACTCGGGTCGGCTGGGCATCGCGGCCTGTGCGGTCGGGCTGGCCCAGGCCGCACTGGACTACGCGATCGGGTACGCCCGGGAGCGGCAGCAGTTCGGTCGGGCGATCGTCGACTTCCAAGGGTTGGGCTTCATGCTCGCCGACGCGGCGACCCAGATCTCCGCCGCCCGCGCGCTGACCCTCGCCGCGGCCCGGCTGCGCGACGCCGGGCGTCCGTACTCGATCGAGGCGGCCAAGGCGAAGCTCTTCGCCACCGACATGGCGATGCGGGTGACGACCGACGCGGTGCAGGTGCTCGGCGGCGCCGGCTACGTGGCCGACCACCCGGTGGAGCGGTACATGCGCGAGGCCAAGGTGCTGCAGATCGTGGAGGGCACCAACCAGATCCAGCGGCTGGTCATCTCCCGGGCTCTGGCCAAGGGCTGAGCCCGGGTCGACGACGCGTGGTGGCGCGGCCGCGGTGGGTCCACCGTGGCCGCCGTCCGCACCCTGCGGTGGGAGCCTCGTCGCCGTCCGGCGTTTTTCCCGGTAGGTTGCTCGCCGTGGAGGAGATCGACCGCGCCATCGTCGCAGCGTTGACCGCTGACGGCCGCCTGTCGTACACCGACCTGGCCGACAGGGTCGGGCTGTCGGTGTCCGCCGTGCACCAGCGGGTGCGCCGGCTCGAGCAGCGTGGGGTGATCAAGGGGTACGCCGCCCGGGTCTCCTTCGAGGCGCTGGAACTGCCGCTGACCGCGTTCGTGGCGATCCGGCCGTTCGACCCGTCGCAGCCGGATGACGCGCCGGAGCGGCTGGCCCACCTGCCCGAGATCGACTCCTGCTACTCGGTGGCGGGGGAGGACTTCTACATGCTGCTGGTGCGGGTTGCCAGCCCGACCGACCTGGAGCGGGTGCTCCAGGAGATCCGTACGTCGGCGAACGTGACCACCCGGACCACGGTGGTGCTGTCCACCCCGTACGAGAACCGGCCGCCGAAGATCAGTGCCGGGCCACCGAGTCGGTCGCGGTCCCGGGTGCCGGAGGAGCCGGCTGGTTCCACCGCAGGATGACCTGCCGATCGTGCTCGTGACCGAGCACGCTGACCGTGGCGGTGTCCAACCGGAGCCGGCCGCCGGCGGACGGGGGCAGGCCGATCCAGCGGGCGCCGAGCACCCGCAGGCTGTGCGCGTGGCCCACCAGCGCCACGGTGCCCCTGTCCAGCAGTGGGGCGACCCGGGTCAGCACCCGGTCGAGGCGGGCCCCCACCTGCTCGGGTGACTCGCCGCCAGGGCAGCCGTCGGTCCAGATGTTCCAGTGCGGTTGGTCTTCGTGGATGTCGACGGTGGTGCGTCCCTCGTACTCGCCGTAGTTCCACTCGCTGAGGTCCTCGTCGACGGCGTCGACGGTGAGCCCGGCCAGCTGCGCGGTGCGCAGCGCCCGGGAGCGGGGGCTGGCCAGCACGGTGACGAATCGCCGGCCGGCCAGGAACGCGGCGAGGGTGCGGGCCTGCCGCTCGCCGTCGGGGGTCAGCTCCAGATCGGTGTACGACGTGTGCCGTCGGGTGGCGCTCCAGGTGGTCTCGCCGTGCCGGATCAGCAGGAGCTCTCCCATGCGGCCAGTTAACCATCGCGGACCCGGCGGCACCGGGTGGCCTCCGATGCCGCGCCCTCGGACACTCAACCTATCTTCCTAGGATGCCTTACCGGATGTGCCGACCGGCACCACCGGTTTCGGCACCCGGAGAGCGGGCAAGCGAGCCGGGAGAGACGCCAGACGGAGGAGGCGCGATGAGCTTCACCGACAAGGCACGAAACAAGGTCGAGCAGATGGCTGGTGCCGCGAAGGAGCGGATCGGCGACAAGACCGACAACGAGCAGATGCGGGCCGAGGGCGCCAGCCAGAAGAGCGACGCGCGCGCCAAGCAGGCCGGTCAGAACATGAAGGAAGCCGGTAGCAACGTGAAGGACGCCTTCACGAAGTGATCTGAGCGGTCCGACGGGTCCCCGGGCGACTGTGCGCCCGGGGACCCGTCGTGTGCTGCGGCTAGGGTCGCGGGGTGACCGTGCTCCGCTCCCTGGTGTTGTTCGCAGTGGCCGCGCTGGCCGAGATCGGCGGCGCCTGGCTGGTGTGGCAGGGCTGGCGCGAGCAGCGTGGCCTGTGGTGGATCGCCGCGGGCGTGATCGCGCTGGGCTGCTACGGCTTTGTCGCCACCTTCCAGCCGGACGCGCACTTCGGCCGGATCCTCGCGGCGTACGGCGGGGTGTTCGTGGCGGGCTCGTTGGCCTGGGCGATGCTCGTGGACGGCTTCCGCCCGGACCGCTGGGACCTGGCCGGGGCGGCGCTCTGCCTGCTCGGCGTCGCGGTCATCATGTACGCGCCGCGCGGCGCTACTGCCTAGCGCGGCGCGACTTCCCTACGCGCCGTCAGCGGTCGTCGTTCAGGCGGCGGAACGCTCCGGGACCGGTCGGCGGCGCAGGCCCACGCTCGAGATGGCCGGCGGTACGTAGGCCACGTCGTTGGGGCCGGCGTCGGTGCCGGGCGGGGCGATCTCGTCGATCCGGTCGAGGATTTGGTCGCTCAGGGTGACGTCGGCGCCGGCCAGGAGGTCGTCGAGCTGTGCCATGGTGCGCGGCCCGATGATCGCCGAGGTGACGCCCGGGTGCGCGATCGCGAACGCCATCGCGAGGTGGGTCATCGGCAGGCCGGCCTGCTCGGCGAGCGGGATGAGCTGCTCCACGACGTCGAGCTTGCGCTCGTCGCTGAAGTGCTGTGGGGTGTGGCCCGACCGGTGGCTGTCGAACTGCTGGCCCTTGCGGTACCGGCCGGTGAGCAGGCCCTGGCCCAGCGGGCTCCACACCAGCGCGCCCATTCCGTAGCGCTGACAGACCGGCAGCACCTCGCGTTCGATGCTCCGGTTGATGATCGAATACGGCGGTTGTTCGGTGCGGAAGCGTTCGAGGCCGCGTCGCTCGGCGACCCACTGTGCTTCGACGATCTCCGAGGCGGGGAAGGACGACGTGCCGATCGCGCGTACCTTGCCGCTGTGGATCAGGTCGGACAGGGCGGACAGCGTCTCCTCCAGGTCGACCGACGGGTCGGGGCGGTGGACCTGGTAGAGGTCGAGGTGGTCGGTCTGTAGGCGGCGCAGGGAGTTCTCGACGGCAGTGGTGATCCAGCGCCGTGAGTTTCCGCGGTGGTTCGGGTCGTCGCCCATCGGATAGTGCAGCTTGCTGGCGAGTACGACGTTGTCGCGGCGGCCCTTGAGCGCCTTGCCGAGGATCACCTCGGATTCGCCGGCGGAGTACACGTCGGCGGTGTCGACGAAGTTGATTCCTGCGTCGAGTGCTTTGTGGATGATGCGGATGGATTCGTCGTGATCGGGGTTTCCCATGGCGCCGAACATCATGGCGCCCAGGCAGTACGGGCTGACTTCGATTCCGGTCCGGCCCAGGTTGCGGTATTTCACTGTTGTCCTTCGGAGTGGTTCGGTGATTGGTGGGCTATTCGGAGTGCGTCGAGGACGTGGTGCGCAGTTCCTCGTCGTCGAAGACGATTTCGAGGAGCGGGCTGTGCGGGAACCAGTCGTCGAACGTCTGGCGCCGGCTGACCCGCGCCGCGATTTCGGGTCGGTTCTGCAGGTCGAGGACCGCGGTGATCACCCGCCGTCGTGTCGGCTCGTCGACCGGCACCGCGGTCGCGGGCAGGTCGGCCGTGACCCCGTGCTTGAGGTGCACCGTGAACCGTGAGTGGGCGCGCACGTTCGCGTACCAACTGCGGGGTCCGGGCATACCGGTCAGGTACCAGCGACCGTCGACGCGGTGGAACCAGATCTCGATGCGGCGGGGGACGCCGGTGCGTGCGCCCAGTGTGGTGATGTCTATGGTGCGCGCGGCCGCGGAGGAGTCCGGTCCGATGGCGAGGGCTCGTGCGATGGCGTCGTCCATTTCACCGGCCTTTCCCGTTTTTGTTCCGATGAGTCCATGAAAGCAGCGCCGGAGAGGCGGAACTAGCGGAATCGTCTCGTGTGGTTGCACAATCCTCTTCCCCGGAGTCAGGGGAGCGCGGCGCCGGCATTTCCGGCTCCGGCACGTATGCGCAGCGCGTCGATGCTGGGCGGAGCACCGAACAGCCGTCGGTACTCGCGGCTGAATTGGGACGGGCTGTCGTATCCGACGCGATGGGCGACGCGGGTGATGTCGTTGGGGCTGTTCGCCAGCAGCAGTCTCGCGGTCTGTAGGCGGATGTGCTTCTGGAACTGGATGGGGCTCATCGCCGTCACCGCCTGGAAGTTCCGGTGGAACGCGGAGACGCTCATCGCGGAAAGCTGTGCCACCTCGTCGACGCGGAAGGGCCGTGTGTAGTTTTCCCGGATCCACTGGACAGCCCGGGCGATGTGGCTCAGGCTGCTGTCCGCGAGGCCGATCTGCCGGACGACGTCGCCCTGTTCGCCGGTCATCAACCGCCAGAGGATCTCGCGCTTGAACAGGGGGGCCAGTGCCCGGCGATCCTGTGGCCGGTCGAGCAGCCGCAACAGCCGCACGATGGCGTCGAGCAGTTCGTCCGGGGCGTCACTGACCGCGATTCCGGGCCGCGCGGTGCCGGGGGAACGCGGCAGATCGCCCGGCCCGGCCTGGAGCAGCAGCTCCGCGATCGTGGCAGGGTCCAGGGTCATTCCGAAGCCGAGTACGGGGTGGCCCGGGGCGACGTTGATGACGTCCCCCGTCACCGGGAGGTCGACCGAGGCGACGAGGTACTGACCGGGGTGGTACTCGTAGACCTGGTCGCCGAGGGCGAGTCGCTTGCCGCCCCGGGCAATGACCGCCAGCACCTTGCCGGACATCGAGGAGACCGGGGAGGCGGTGTGCTCGATCCGGCAGACCCGTACGCCCTCGATTGCGGTGGCCAGGTCGCGGCGCACGTGTCGTTCCAACAGGTCGCGAAGCTCGTCCAGGGGCATGCCCCGAGTGCAACACGAGACCCGCGGTGACCGCTGGTCAGCGGCAGGATCGTGCAAGGACTCGCCAGTTTCATGAGAGCGTCCACTGGTACCACGGTGTGGGTCGGGGTGTGTCGGGCTGGCCGGCGAGTGGTTCGTGCAGGCCGCGTAGGTGCAGGGCCTGGATGATGCGTCCGACGAGGCCGTCGGCGCGGGGTGTGGTGTCTGGTTGGCGCGCTGGTCGAGGACGGTGTCAACCCAGGTTGTCAATCTGCGGGTGCCGGCTCGGTGGCCCGTGGCGCGAAGAAGCGGACGAGGTCGTCGGCTGCGGTGGGGGACAGCATCATGGCCTGGACTCGTGCGGACATCTCGGCGATCGGGTGGGTTCTGGCGAACATCGCCTCCTCGTACGCCTGGATCGCCGGGTCGGGGTCGGCGGGGTTGGTGGCGAGGGCGGCGGCGAGTTCGGCGGCGTCGAGCATGGCCTGGTTGGCGCCCTCGCCGACCGGTGGCATGAGGTGCGCGGCGTCACCGATGAGGGTGATGCCCGGACGGTGGGCCCAGCGTGTGCCGGTGGGCATCGCCTCGATCCTGCGTGGGGTCGGTGGGCTGTCGGCGGCTTCGATGAGCGCGGTGAGGCTGGGGTTCCAGCCATCGAACATGTCCAGCAGGGCGCGCTTGCTGCGGTAGGTGTCCAGGTCGCGATCGTCCGCGCGCAGGGAGATCCCGACCCGGATGCTGCCGTCGCCGAGGCGTTGCGCGGCCAGGATCTGGTTGACGCCGACGCACCAGAGGTTTCCGGGGCCGACCAGCTCGGCGACGTCCGGGTGGCGCCGGTCGGCGTCGCTGATGTTCAGCTCGATCAGGGTGGCCACGTAGGAGAGTGTCGTGTCGGTCAGCAGCGACCGGACGACCGAGCGTGCGCCGTCCGCGCCGATGAGGACGTCGCAGTCGGCGCGGTGGCCGCCATCGAAGGTCAGCCCGAATCCTCCGTCGGGTCGTGGCGTCGCGGCGACGAGCCGGTGCTGCCACGCGACCGTGTCGCCGGGGAGTGAATCGAGCAGGAGGTCACGCAGTGCGCTGCGGTCAATCTCGGGGCGTCCGGAGAATGAGTCGGGTTGGGGCGTGTGGTGCACGAGGGTGCGGCCGGCCGGGTCGAGGATGCGGTGTTCCTCGCCCTGTGGTCGTGCCTCGGATCGGAATCGGTCGGTGAGGCCCGCGTCGGCCAGGGCCTGTTGCCCGGACTCCGGGTGCAGGTCGAGCATTCCGCCCTGTGCTCGCGCGGATCGGCTTGCCTCGCGTTCGTACACCACCGTGTCGATGTCGTGCCGGTGCAGGATTCGGGCCAGGGTCAGGCCGCCGAGGCCGCCGCCGGCGATCGCGATTCGCATCGTCATGCCTCTTACCGTACGCTGTATCTTATGGAGACGCCGTACGGTAGCGTACCGCTGCCCGTCTGGGAACGGCCCGAGCCGCAGCCGCGGGCGGCGCCGGTGCCGCTGAGCCGCGCGAAGATCGCCGCCACGGCGATCCGGATCGCCGACGCGCACGGCCTCGACGGACTGTCGGTACGCAAGATCGCCAAAGAGCTCGGTGTCGGTCCGATGCGGCTCTACGACTACGTGATCAACAGATCGGAACTGCTCGATCTGATGGTCGACGCCGTCTATGCCCAGATCGCCGAGGCCGGCCAGCAATCCGGGTGGCGCGACACGGTGCTGGCCATCGTTCACCGGACCCGCGACGCCGCTCTCGACCACGAGTGGTTCGTCGACCTGCTCGGCGCCAGGCCACACCTGGGACCGCACGCGCTCGCCGTGGGCGAGTCGACCGCGGCGGCGCTCAGCCAGGCCCCTGGCGTGCGCGGTGTCGACGATCTCCAGCGGGCCCTGGGCGCCCTCAACGCGTTCATCGTCGGAGCGCTCCGCAGGGAGATCACCGAGCGACGCACCGCCCGTTCCACCGGCACCGACGTGTCCGTCTGGCAGGCCGCCCTCGGGCCCTATTTGACACGCATGCTCGAAACGGGCCGCTATCCCACCGTCGCCCGGCTCGTCATCGACGGCGCCCACCTCAACGCCGAGGAAACCTTCCAGGACAACCTGATCACCATCCTGGACGGCATCACCAGGGGACAGTGAGCCGCCCTCGCGTCTGGAATGATCGGCGGCGTGATCCGACCACGGCCGCGTTCGCTGCTCGGTGTGCTGGTCGCGGCGGCCGCGATCGGCGTTGCCGCGTCCGCCATCGTGCTCTCCACGACACCGGCGCCGCCCAGGTCGACGGCCGTCGCCGGGCCAGCCGGACCAGCCACGTCAGCCGGTCCCACCGCTGCCACGGAGCCGTCGGGTGACGCCACTCCCGCTCCCACGCCGAGCGGGTCGGGTGGCGCCACTCCGACGCCGAGCGGGCCGGCAGCCACCGTTCCCGGGGCGACGCGGGTGGGGACCCGACCACCGGTGGTGGATCACGGACCGCGTACCGGGAACCGGGTGGCGTTGACCTTCGACGCGGACATGACCGACGGGATGCTGCAGAACCTGCGCACCGGCAAGGTCAGGTCCTACGCGAACCTGCGCGTCCTGGACCTGTTGGAGCGGGAGCGGATTCCGGCGACCTTCTTCCTGACCGGCAAGTGGGTCGAGCGGTATCCGCAGGTGACTCGGCGGCTCGCCGGCAACCCGCGCTTCGAGTTGGCCAACCACACGTACGGGCATGCGGCGTTCACCGGGGACTGTTACGACCTGCCCCGGGTGCGGGCGAGCGGGATGACCGACGACGTGGCGAAGACCTTCCGGGTGATCGAGCCGTACGGGGGCCGGCAGACCCGGTACTTCCGTTTTCCGGGGCTGTGTCACGACGCGGCGGCGCTGGCCGCGCTCGCGCCACTCGGCGTGACGGTGGTCGACGGGGACGTGGTGAGCGGCGATCCCTTCGCCACCGCGTGGGAGCCGCTGGTGCGGGCGGTGTTGGACAACGTCCGCCCCGGGTCAGTGGTGATCATGCATGTGACCGAGGCGAACGCCGCGATGACCGATGAGGCGTTGCCGCACATCCTGGCCGGGTTGCGCGAGCGGGGGCTGGTACCGGCGCCGTTGTCTGAGGTGTTGGCCAGCGCCTGAGTGTCGGCCGAGGGGCCGGCATGAGGTCGGTGAGCGTTATACCGCAGAGTCATATCTATACCTGGGAGTCATAACGCTCCTGCGGGACCGACCGACCGACGCCCTGCCCTGGCGGTCGAGGTGCCGGTGAGGGACGCCGCAATGGGCGACACCCCCGGCAAGGGGATCCGCCGGGGGTGTCGTGGGTGGTGGGTCAGTCGTCGCGGTGGTCGGTCCACCACTGCTGCCCGCCCTCGGGCAGGGTGTCGATCGGGTCGTAGTAGGCGTAGCGCTTGTTGAGCGCCTCCAGGTCGGCCGACTCGATGGAGGTGCGGTAGTTCTTGGTCCAGTAGGAGATGCCGCGGTCGCGGTCGTAGTCGGTGAGCATGTGCACCCACCGCTTGCCGACGAAGGGGACGTCGCAGACGATCCGTGGGGTGGCGTAGCCGGGCAGGTAGCCCATGATGTCGTGCTGGAGCTGCTGCGCGTGCCAGACCGGCACCCGCCAGTGTTCGGCATTGGGGATCATGTCGCACATGTAGAAGTAGTACGGCAAAATGCCCGCCTCTCCCTGCAGGGCGAAGCAGAGGTCCAGCAGGTCGGGGGTGGTGGCGTTCACCCCGCGCATGAGCACGCCCTGGTTGCGCACGTCGCGGACGCCGACGTCGAGGGCGGTCTGGGCGGCCTTGGCGACCAGCGGCGTGAGCGACTGGGCGTGGTTGACGTGGGTGTGGATGGCGAGGTTCACGCCCCGGCGGGCGGCGGTGCGCGCGACGCGCTCGAGGCCCTCGACGACGTCGGGCTGCAGCCAGTGCTGGGGCAGGCCCATGAGGGCCTTGGTGGCGAGCCGGATGTCGCGGACCGTCTCCAGCTCCAGCAGGCGCATCAGGTACGACTCGAGGTTGCGCCACGGCACGTTGGCCACGTCACCACCGGAGACGACGACGTCGCGGACGCCGGGGTGCGCCTTGAGGTAGCTGATGTGGGCGTCGTAGCGCTCGACGGGCTTGAGAGTGAGTTTGAGCTTGTCGACGGCGGGGGTGGAGTTGCCGACGAGGTCCATCCGGGTGCAGTGCCCGCAGTACTGGGGGCAGGTGGACAGCAGCTCGGCGAGGACCTTGGTGGGGTAGCGGTGGGTGAGCCCCTCGGCGACCCACATGTCGTGCTCGTGCAGCGAGTCGCGGCTGGCGTACGGGTGCGACGGCCAGTCGGTGCGTCGGTCGGAGGCGACCGGGATCATGTAGCGGCGGATGGGGTCGGCGAGCAGCGCCTCGGTGGTGAGGGGCGCGAACGGCACCATCGTGTTGATCATCTGGGGCGGCACCAGCATCGACATGGTGGCCAGGGCCTTCTGGTCGGCCTCCAGGTCGGCGTAGAAGCTCTCGTCGATGAGGTCGCCGAAGACGGTCCGCAGCTGCTTGATGTTCTTGACGCAGTTGACGCGCTGCCACTGGGCGGATTCCCACTGGTCTCGGGTGACGTGGCGCCAGCCGGGGAAGCGGGTCCAGTCGGGCTCGACCAGGGGCTGGCGGCGGTATTCGTACGGCTGCCCGGCGGTCGGTACGGCGACCGGGGCGTGACGGGGTTGAGCGATGGTCTCAACCGGTTGCGTCTGGGTCACGGCCCCTCCTCAGTGCTGCGGCTGATCAACGAAACCCGAAGGCTACTGGAAAATATTCGGTACAGAAACTAGTCTGCCGTAAGTTTTCCCGTTACGCGATCCCCCGACCGGGGCTTCGGGCGGCTGGACAGGGGGAGGTCGGCGTGACGTCACCGGTGGGACTGCACCGCGTCGTGGAACCGGCGGGGGTGCTGCCGCAGGCGGCCTGGCGGTTGGACGCGTCCACCGCGATCGCGCCGAACGAGGTGCGGATCCGGGTGCAGCGGCTCAACCTGGACGCGGCGAGCTTCCGGCAGCTGTCGGAGAAGCACGGCGGGAACGGCGACGCGGTCCGCGCCGAGGTCCTGGAGATCATTTCCACCCGGGGGAAGATGCAGAACCCGGTGACCGGGTCCGGCGGGATGCTGATCGGCACGGTCGAGGAGGCCGGCCGGCGCTCCCCGCTGGGCCTCAAGCCGGGCGAGCGGGTCGCCACCCTGGTGTCGCTGACCCTGACCCCGCTGGTGGTGACCGACGGGCTGTCCCGCTGGGACGGGCGCAGCGAGCAGGTGCCCTGCGACGGGTGGGCGATCCTGTTCGCCCGCTCCATCGCCGCGGTGCTGCCGGACGACGAGGACCCGCAGCTGTCCCTGGCGGTGCTGGACGTGTGCGGGGCGCCCGCGCTGACCGCGCGGGTGGTGTCGCGCTACGTCGAGGACCGGCACCGTGCGGGCGACCCGACGCCGGTGCGCGTCGCGGTGATCGGCGGCGCGGGCAAGAGCGGGTCGCTGTCGCTGGCCGCGGCGCGGCGGGCGGGCGCCGCGCGTACCGTCGGGGTGGTGCCGGTGGCGGCGGAGCGCGACGCGCTGACGGGCGCCGGCCTGGCCTCGGTGGTGGCGATGGCCGACGCCCGGGACCCGGTGGCGCTGTCCACCGCGGTGACCACCGCGCTGGGCAGCCCGGCGGACGTCACCGTGGTCTGCGTGGACGTGCCGGGCTGCGAGCACGGGGCGGTGCTGGCCACCGCCGACGGCGGCACGGTGATCTTCTTCTCGATGGCGACGAGCTTCTCCGCCGCGGCGCTGGGCGCCGAGGGGCTGGCCGCGGACGTGACGATGCTGGTGGGCAACGGGTACGTGCCGGGGCACGCGGAGCTGGCGTTGGGGCTGCTGCGCGCCGAGCCGGGGGTGCGTCGGCTGTTCGCGGCGCGGGTCGCGGCAGACTGAGGTCATGACGAACCCCTCGACCCTGTACCGCGGCGGCGTGCTGCACTGTCCCGCCGACCCGAGCGCGACCGCGCTGCTGGTCTCCGGTGGGCGGATCGCCTGGCTGGGGACCGACCGTGACGCGCCGCCCGCCGACCGGGTGGTGGACCTCGACGGCGCGCTGGTGACGCCGGCGTTCGTCGACGCGCACGTGCACGCCACGGACACCGGGTTGACGCTGTCCGGGCTGGAGTTGTCCGGGGTGCGCTCGGCGGCTGAACTGCTGGACGCGGTGGCCGCGTTCGCGGCCGGCCAGCCGGCGGACGCGGTGGTGCTGGGGCACGGCTGGGACGAGTCGGGCTGGCCGGACCCGACGCTGCCGGACGCGGCGGCGCTGCACCGGGCGGCGGGCGGCCGGCGGGTGTACCTGTCGCAGGCGTCCATCCACTCGGCGCTGGTGTCGACGGCGCTGCTGGCGGCGTGCCCGCAGGCGGCGGCCGAGGCCGGGTACGACGCGTCGGGGTGGTTGCGTCGTGACGCGCATCACGTGGTGCGGGCGGCCGCGCAGGGATCGGTCAGTCGGGCGCAGCGGGTCGCCGCGCAGCGGGTGGCGCTCGCGCACGCGGCGTCGCTGGGCATCGCCGCGGTGCACGAGTGCGGCGGACCGGACATCTCCGACGAGGAGGACTTCACCGGCCTGCTGGGCATCTCCGGCGCGGGGCTACCGGAGGTGTACGGGTACTGGGGTGAGCTGGGTGGCGCGGCGCGGGCCCGGGAGCTCGGCGCGGTGGGCGCCGGCGGGGACCTGTTCGCCGACGGGGCGTTGGGTTCGCGTACGGCGCACGTGTCGCAGCCGTACGGCGACGGCGACGGCTGCGGGCACGGGTACCTGTCGGCCGAGCAGGTGCGCGACCACCTGCTGGACTGCGCGACGCACGGCATGCAGGGCGGGTTCCACGCGATCGGTGACGCGGCGATCGGCACGGTGCTGGAGGGCTTCGCGGCGGCGGCGCGGACGCTGGGCGTGGAGCGGCTGCGCGCCGCCCGGCACCGCATCGAGCACGCCGAGATCATGAACAAGCGGATGATCGCCGGTTTCGTGGAGTACGGGGTCGTGGCGAGCATGCAGCCGGCGTTCGACCGGCTGTGGGGTGGCGCGGGCCGGATGTACGAGTCGCGGCTGGGTCTGGACCGGTCGTTGGAGTCCAACCCGATGGGCGCGATGCACGGGGTGGGGGTGGCGCTGGCGTTCGGGTCGGATTCGCCGGTGACGCCGCTGGACCCGTGGGGGTCGGTGCGGGCGGCGGCGGCGCACCACAACCCGGCGCAGCGGATGAGCGTGCGGGCGGCGTTCGCCGCGCACACCCGCGGCGGATGGCGGGCAGTGCACCTGGACGTCGAGGGGGTCCTCGCGCTGGGCGCGCCGGCGACGTTCGCGGTGTGGTCGACTCCGGCCGGCGCGCAGCGGGGCCTGCCGGTGCTGCTGGCCGAGGACCCGGAGCTGCGGGGTCCGGACGACCCGACGCCGCTGCCGGTGTGCCGAAGCCTGGTGCTGCGCGGTGAGGTCATCTATCAGGAAGGGTCGTCGTGACCGGGAAGCTTGATCTAGATCCGGCGTTGGTGGCCAGGGCGCGGGAGTTGGCGCGCCGGGCCGGGCAGCCGGTGGTGGACCTGGCGCGCAGCCACACCACGGTGTCCGTGGAGCGGGCGGTGCTGCGCCTGGCCGGGGTGACCGGCGCCGACCCGGACGGCATTCCATGGGTGAACCGGCTCGTCGACGCCGTCGTCGCGGACGTGGGGCTGGGCCACGGCGTGGCCGTGCCGGTGTTCGACGCCCTCGCCCGCGAGGGCGTCACGGACGTGACGCTGCTGGCGCAGAAGGCCGCCGCCGGTTCGGTGCGCTTCACCGTGCCCACCGGACGGGCCGCCACGGCCGCCCGGTCGGCGGCGCGCAGGGCCGTCGGCGCGGGCATCCGCCGTATCGACCGGCGGCGCGCCGAACGCGACCGTCTCGTCAAGCGGCACGGGGACCCGGCGCAGCGGCCGTGGATCTACCTGATCGTGGCGACCGGGGACATCTACGAGGACATCCCGCAGGCGCAGGCCGCGGCCCGGGCGGGCGCGGACGTCATCGCGGTGATCCGCTCCACCGGGCAGTCGCTGCTGGACTACGTGCCCGAGGGCGCGACCCGGGAGGGTTTCGCCGGCACGTACGCCACGCAGGAGAACTTCCGGCTGATGCGCGCGGCGCTGGACGAGTCGTCGAAGGAGCTGGGCCGCTACGTGCGGCTGACCAACTACGCGTCCGGGCTGTGCATGCCAGAGATGGCGACCCTCGCCGGGTTGGAACGCCTCGACATGATGCTGAACGACTCGATGTACGGAATCCTGTTCCGCGACATCAACCCGATCCGCACCTTCGTCGACCAGCGGTTCTCCCGGCAGGTCCACGCCCGCGCCGGCATCATCATCAACACCGGTGAGGACAACTACCTGACCACCGCCGACGCCGTCGACGAGGCGCACACGGTGACCGTGTCGCAGCTGCTCAACGAGTTCTTCGCCCACGAGGCGGGGCTGGCGGACTGGCAGCTGGGCCTCGGCCACGCGTTCGAGATCAACCCGGAGGTGCCGGAGTCGTTCCGGTTGGAGCTGGCGCACGCGCTGCTGGCCCGCGAGCTGTTCCCGGACGCCCCGCTCAAGTGGATGCCGCCGACCAAGCACATGACCGGCGACGTGTTCCGGGGCAACCTGCTCGACGGGTTCTTCAACCTGGCGGGCGCCCTGACCGGTCAGGGCATCCTGCTGGTGGGGATGATGACCGAGGCCGTGGTGACGCCGTGGCTGTCCGACCGGGACATCGCCCTGCAGAACGTGCGGTACGTGCTGGGCGCGGCCGGTGGACTGCACGAGGACTTCGTGCCCGCGCCGGGCGGGTTCATCCGGCGGCGCGCCAACCAGGTCCTCGGTGAGGCCCTGGACCTGCTGGAGCGCATCGGGGAGCAGACGCTGCTGACCGCGATCGCCGAGGGCACGTTCGGGATCATGAAGCGGCCCGCGGACCGCGGCAAGGGCCTCGCCGGGGTCGCCGCGCACGAGGCCGACTACTGCAACCCGGCCACCGACATCCTGGAGGCGGCGGCGTGAGCAAGCAGATCGTGCGGCCGTACGGGGACACCACCGGCGACGGGATGGTGCAGGTGTCGTTCACCCTGCCGGTGTCACACGACAAGCGGGCCGAGGGCGCGGCGGTGCAGCTGGCCAACCGGATGGGCATCGACCCGGCGATGGTGGTGCACGCCAAGCCGATGGGCGACGGGTTCACCTTCTTCGTCGTCTACGGGCGGGTGAACCACCTGGTCGACCTGGACGCGGTGCAGGTGGTGGAGCGGGACTTCGCGCTGCTGTCGGCCAAGGAGGTCAACACGGTGGTCAAGCAGCGGCTGCGGCGCAAGCTGTCCGTGGTCGGCGCGTGCATCGGCACCGACGCGCACACCGTGGGCATCGACGCGATCCTCAACGTCAAGGGCATCGCGGGGGAGAAGGGCCTGGAGTACTACCGGGAGCTCAAGGTCACCAACCTGGGCGCGCAGGTCAGCGTGCCCGAGCTGGTGGAGGCCGCCCGGGCGGAGAAGGCCGACGCGGTGCTCGTGTCGCAGGTCGTCACCCAACGCGACGCGCACCTGCACAACACCCGGGAGATGTCCGCGGCGTTCCGCGAGGCGATGCCCGCCGGGCGGCGGCCGCTGCTGATCGTCGGCGGCCCCCGGTTCGACGAGACGATGACCGACGAGTTGGGCGTGGACCGGATCTTCGGTCGGGGCACCACGCCCGGCGAGGTGGCCAGCTACCTCGTGCACGCCCTGATCACCCAGCGGAAGGCGACGGCATGACGGACTCCAGGCTCGGGTTGACGGTGACGCACCGGCGGTACGTGCCGTACTCGCACGCCCACTACGCCGGCAACCTCGTCGACGGGGCGTACGCCCTCGGACTGTTCGGCGACGTCGCCACGGAGGTGTGCATCCGCACCGACGGCGACGAGGGCCTGTTCGCCGGGTACTCCGACGTGCGGTTCCTCGCGCCGATCCGCGCCGGTGACGTCGTCGAGGTGACCGCGCAGGTGTCCAGGGTGGGCAGCCGCAGCCGCACCCTGGAGCTGAGCTGCGCGGTGGTGTGCCGGGGCCGACCGGACCGCTCCGAGTCCGCCGCCGAGGTCCTCGACCCGCCGATCGTGGCGGTCACCGCGACCGGCACCGTGGTCGTTCCCGCCGCGCCGTGACCCTGGCGGTCTGCGCGGACGTCGGCTCCACGTACACCAAGGCGGCCGTGGTGGACCTGGCCGCCGGGGTGCTGGTGGGCGCTGCCGCGGCGCCCACCACGGTGGGCAGCGACGTGCTGCACGGCCTGGACGCCGCGGTCGCGGCGGCCACCGCCGGGCTCGGCGCGCGAAACATCCCGTGGTACGTGTGCTCGTCGGCGGGCGGTGGGCTGCGGCTGGCCGTGATCGGCTACGAGCCGCTGGTCACCGCGCAGGCGGGCCGGCGGGTCGGGTTGTCCGCCGGCGCGCACGTGGTGCACGTGGCGGCCGGGCGGCTCGGCGCGGCGGACCTGGCGGCGCTGCGGGCCGCCCGCCCGGACGTGGTGCTGCTGGTCGGCGGCACCGACGGCGGTGACACCGACACGATCACCCACAACGCCACCCGGTTGGCCCGGGCCCGCTGGCGGGTGCCGGTGGTGCTCGCCGGCAACGGCGACGTACGCGCGGAGCTGACCGGGCTGCTGGAGTCCGCCGGGGTGCCGGTGACGGCGGCGCAGAACGTGCTGCCCCGCATCGGGGTGCTCGCCCCCGCGTCGGCGCGGGCGGCGATCCGCGCGGTGTTCCTGCGCCACGTCATCGGCGGCAAGCGGCTGTCCCGGGGTACCCGGTTCGCCCGGCTGGTGCGCGCGGCCACCCCCGACGCGGTCCTCACCGGCGTGGAGGTGCTCGCCGACACCATCGGCGGGGACCTCGCCGTGGTCGACGTGGGCGGGGCCACCACCGACGTGTACTCGGTGCTCACCCCCGATGAGCGGGCCACCGGGCCGGGCCGGGAGGTCGCCGGCAGCCTGTGGCGGGCCCGCACCGTGGAGGGGGACCTGGGCATGCGGTGGAGCGCACCCGGGGTCGTGCGCGCCGCCGCCGGCGAGCGGCTCCTGGCCCCGGGTGAACAGGACGACCTGGCGGCGGCCGCGGCGCTGCGCGCCGCCGACCCGGCGTTCCTGGCCGCCGACGACGCCGAGCGGGCCGTGGACGCCCGGATCGCCACCCTCGCGGCGACGGTGGCGCTGCGCCGGCACGCCCGCGGCGCCTCCACCGGCGAACGCGCCGGCCGGGACCTGCGCGACGTTCGGCTGATGGTGGGCTCCGGCGGGGTGCTGCGGCACGCGCCGGCGCACACGGCGGGGCAGGTGCTGGCGGCGGTGCTCGGCGACCACGCCGGGGGATGGGCGCTGCCGCGCGCCGCCCGGCCGGTGGTGGACACCGACTACGTGCTGGCCGCCGGTGGGCTCCTCGCCGAGGAGCACCGGGCGGCCTCGGGGGCGCTGCTGCGCCACCATCTGAGCACGCATTGAGACACGCCGACCCGACACGCCGTGGTGCAGCACACGACAGGCCGGGGGTGGGTTGACAGGGGGCGGGGTGCAACACGTACCGTCTTTGAGTCCTACCACGGGAAGCGGCTGTTGTTCGCTTCGTCCCTTCGTCCGCTGGCCGAGCGACAGTTTCAGCGTCATCGTCGCGGCGGCCAGGTCCAGCGGGCGGGGGTCGGCGGGGCGGCGCGAACCGGTCGCGGTTACCGGTGTACGGGCAGGGTGAGGTGCACGGCCAGTAGACAACGGCCCGGCGGGGGCAGCCAGTCCGCGTCCGGTCGGTCCGAAGGTCGGCGTGCCTCGTCCTCGCCGCACCGGCCGGGGAGGGCCTGGGAGCATCGGGGCGCGGCGCGAGCCGCGCCCCGATTTCATGTCCGCCGGGTGGTTCGTCCCCGGCGGCCCGATGCGGCCGACACACCCGCCGGCCAGGTAGCCTTCGCCCCGTGATCGAGGAACCGCGGTGACGACCCTGGACCGGGACGAGACGCGCGCCCCGGCGGCGCCGCCCCCGCCGGTCGTCGTCGGCCGCCCGCTGCCGCTGAAGGCCGCCGCGCCGATGGCCGTGGCCGCCGGGCTGGCCCTGCTGGTCGCGTTCCCGCCGTACGGGCTGTGGCCGCTCGCGCCCGTCGGGGTGGCGTTGCTGGCCGCCGCGGTGCACCGGCGCCGGTTGCGCGCCGGCGCCGGCCTGGGCTTCCTCACCGGGGTGGCCCTGTTCGCGCCGTTGCTGGCCTGGACGAACCTGCACACCGGCTACCTGCCGTGGGTGCTGCTGTCGCTGTTGCAGGCCGGCTACCTGGCGCTGCTCGGCGCCGCCACCGCCTGGGTGTCGCCGCTGGCCGACCGCAGCCGGTGGGCGTGGCCGGCGCTGACCGGGCTGCTCTGGGTGGGGCAGGAGGCGCTGCGCGACCGCACCCCGTTCGGGGGGTTCCCGTGGGGGCGCCTCGCGTTCAGCCAGGACTCCTCGCCGCTGCTGCGCCTGGCCGCGCTGGGCGGCGCGCCACTGGTCACCTTCGCGGTGGCCCTCATCGGTGGGCTGCTCGTCACCGCCGCGTGGCGGGGCTTCACCGCGCTCCGGGAGACAGCCCCGGGCGGCACGCCCGCGCCGCGCTGGCAGCCGGTGGCCGTACCGGCCGCCGCCGCCGTGGCGCTGGGCGCGGCGGGTCTGCTGGTGCCGGTCGCGTCCGCCGGATCGGGCGCCCCGGTGACCGTGGCGATCGTGCAGGGCAACGTGCCACGCCTGGGGTTGGACTTCAACGCCCAGCGGCAGGCGGTGCTGAACAACCACGTCGACGCCACCCTGGAGCTGGCCGCGCGGGTCGCCGCCGGCACGCAGCGCCAACCCGACCTGGTGGTGTGGCCGGAGAACTCCAGCGACATCGACCCGCTGCGCAACCCCACCGCCGGGGCCCGCATCGCCCAGGCCGCCGACACGATCCGCGCGCCCATCCTGGTCGGCGCGGTGCTGCTCGGCCCCGGCCCCGGCGAGGTCCGCAACGCGGGCATCCTGTGGCGGCCCGACACCGGCGCGGACCTGAGCCAGCTCTACACCAAACGGCACCCCGTGCCGTTCGCCGAGTACGTGCCGCTGCGCGACGTCGCCCGGATGGTCAGCAAGCAGGTCGACCTGATCCGCAACGACTTCGTTCCCGGCAGCACCCCGGGCGTGGTACGCGCCGGCCCGGCGGTGCTCGGCGACGTGATCTGCTTCGAGGTCGCCTACGACGAGGTGGTCCGCGACACCGTCACCGGCGGGGCGCAACTGCTGGTGGTGCAGACCAACAACGCCACCTTCGACGTGGCCGAGGCCCGCCAGCAGCTGGCCATGGTGCGCCTGCGGGCGGTGGAGCACGGCCGTCCGGCGTTGATGGCCTCCACGGTCGGGGTGTCCGGGTTCGTCTCCCCCGATGGGCGGGTAAGCGACGCCACCGGGTTCAACACCCGGGAGGTCGTGGTGCGGGAGATGCGGCTCGACGACGGGCGCACCCTCGCCACCCGGCTCGGCTGGTGGCCGGAGTTGGCGCTCGCCGGGCTGGCCGCGGCCGCCCTGCTCGGCGCGGCGGTGCTGCGCCGACGGCAACGGGTCCTGGCCGGATAGCAACAGCCGGTACGCCGGCGGGAGCGGAGGCACCGTGATCCAGGCGACCGACACCATCCGACGTCCCGACGAGGTGCCCGGCGTGGGCCGGGTGCTGGTGGTGATCCCCACCTACAACGAGGCCGACAACATCGGCGCGATCGTGGCCCGGGTCCGCCGGGCCGCCCCGGCGGTGCAGATCCTGATCGCCGACGACAACAGCCCCGACGGCACCGGCGCCATCGCCGACGCCCTCGCCGACTCCGACGCGCACGTGCAGGTCCTGCACCGCGAGGGCAAGCAGGGCCTCGGGGCGGCGTACCTGGCCGGGTTCGACTGGGCGCGCGAGCGCGGCTACCAGGCGGTGGTCGAGATGGACGCCGACGGCTCGCACGCCCCGGAGGACCTGCCGGCGCTGCTGCGGGCCGCCCTCGACGCGGACGTGGTGATCGGGTCGCGGTGGACCAACGGCGCGCGGGTGGTGAACTGGCCGCTGCGGCGGCTGCTGCTGTCGCGCTTCGGCAACCTGTACGCGCGCCTCGCGCTGGGCATGCCGGTCTCCGACGCCACCGGCGGCTACCGGGTGTACCGGGTCAGCGCGCTGGACGCCATCGACCTCGCGTCGGTGTGCTCACAGGGCTACTCGTTCCAGGTGGAGCTGTCCCGGCTCGCGCACCAGGCCGGGGTGCGGATCGTGGAGGTGCCGATCACCTTCGCCGAACGGGAGCGCGGGGACAGCAAGATGAGCCCGCGGATCGTTGCCGAGGCGCTGTGGCGGATCACCACGTGGGGGGTGCAGGACCGCCGGCAGGCAGTGCGCCGGGGCCTGCACGGCACCCCCACCGGTCAGGTGCGGTGGCCGTGAGCGCGGCCGTGTCATGCTGGATGGGCGGGACACGTTTCCGGTGTCGCGGGATGGCGATGAGGTGAGATGCGCCGAGGACTGAGGTTCGTACCGTTGGCCCTGTTGCTGGCGGTGGTGGTGGAGCTTGCGGCGTTCGTCCTGGTGGGGCGGGCGCTCGGGTTCGGTGCGGCGGTGCTGCTGGTGTTCGCGGCCTCGCTGCTCGGGCTGGCGCTGCTGCGCCGCGAGGGGATGCGCGCCTGGCGTGGCTTCCGCTCCGCCGCCTCGTCCGGGCAGCCACCGGGGCGGCAGGTGACCGACGGGCTCGTCGGGTTGGGCGGCGCGCTGCTGCTGGCGGTGCCCGGTCTGGTCAGCGGGCTGGTGGGGTTGCTGCTGCTCGTGCCGCCGGTGCGGCGACTGGCCCGATCCGGGGTGCAACGCACCGCCGAGCGACGGGTGTCGTCGATGGTCGCCGGTGACCTGTTCGGGCCGCGTACGGTGCGCGTGCGCCAGGGTGCGCCGCAACCGACACCGCGTCCGCAGACGGAGCAGCCGGTGGTGGTCGACGGCGGCCGGGCCATCGAGGGCGAGATCATCGAGCCCGGCCGCAACTGACCGCGCACGACAAACGACGGCGCCCCCGGGATTTTCCCGGGGGCGCCGTGTCGTGCGGGTTGCGGCTCAGGCGCGGCCGCGGCGGGTCCGAACCTCCTGGAGCCGTTCGGCGAGGATGTCCTCGAGCTCGGCGATCGAGCGCCGCTCCAGCAGCATGTCCCAGTGGGTACGCGGCGGCTTGGCCTTCTTCTGCTCCGGCTCGCTGCCGTCGACGAGTCGAGCGACGCTGCCGTCGAACTTGCACTCCCAGGTCGTCGGGACCTCGGCGTCGACGGCGAACGGCACCTCGAACTGGTGGCCCTTGGCGCAGAGGTACTCGCGGGTCTGGCGCGGCGCGAGCTCCGTGTTGCGGTCGGATTCATAGCTGACCGCGCCCAGGCGGCTTCCGCGCAGCATACGCTCGCCCATGATCGACTTCCCCTCGTTCGTGGTGCTGGTCTTCTGGGTGTAACGGTGGGTTCCCGTCGAGCCATTCCCGCCCGAGGGCGTGAGGCGTCCACGGGTGGGCCGGGACCAAGGGTAGCCGGCCGGGACGGTCACCCGGCCAGGTGATCCCCGGCCGGGTCGGAACGGTGGAGTGTTTCGGCCGCCACCGGGGATGTTAACCGCCCGAGTGCTGCGGAGGTTGCGATGGCCCATGACGTCCCGGTCGAGCGTCGCGCCCCCACCGGGCGGACGTTCTTCGGTCATCCCCGGGCACTGGCCACCCTCTTCCTCACCGAAATGTGGGAGCGGTTCAGCTTCTACGGCATGCGGGCGATCCTCGTGCTGTACCTCACGGCCGAGGCCGCCGACGACGGGCTGGGCCTGAGCGAGTCCGGCGCCAACGCCGTCTACGGCACGTACAACGCGATGGTGTACCTGATGGCGCTGCCCGGCGGCTGGGTGGCGGACCGCCTGATCGGTGCCCGGCGCAGCGTGCTGTGGGGCGGGGTGGTGATCGCCGCCGGGCACTACGTGATGGCGGTGCCCACGCGGTGGAGCGTCTTCGCCGGGATGACCCTCATCGTCCTGGGCACCGGCCTGCTGAAACCCAACATCTCCACCATGGTCGGCGCCCTGTACGACCGAGATTCGCCGCGCCGCGACGCCGGCTTCTCGATCTTCTACATGGGCATCAACCTGGGCGCGTTCATCGCCCCGCTGATCACCGGCCTGCTCGGCGAGAAGATCAACTGGCATCTGGGGTTCGCCGTCGCCGCGATCGGGATGACCTTCGGCGTGATCCAGTACGTGCTGGGCCGGCGCAACCTGGGCGACGCCGGGGACCGCCCCGCCGACCCGCTGCTGGGCGCCGACCGCCGCCGGGCGCTCACCCGCGCCGGGGTGGTGGTCGCGGTGCTCGTCGTGCTTGTCGCCGGGCTCGCGCTGGCCGGGCTGTTCACCGTCAACACGGTCGTGAACGCGCTCACCGCCGTCACCGTGCTGGTCACCATCGGCTACTTCACCCGCATCATGACCGACCGGGAACTCAGCGCGACCGAACGCAGCCGGATGAAGGCGTACCTGTGGCTGTTCGTGTTCGCCGCCGCGTTCTGGCTGATCTACGACCAGGCCGGGTCGGTGCTGAACCTCTTCGCCGCCGAGCGCACCGACCGGGACGTGGCCGGCTTCACCTTCCCGGCGTCCTGGCTCCAGTCGGTCAACCCCATCCTGGTCATCATCGGCGCGCCGCTGTTCGCGCTGCTCTGGCTGCGGGTGGGCAACCGGGTGTCCACGCCGGTGAAGTTCGCCGTCGGCCTGGTGCTCAACGGCCTGTCGTTCGTGCTGATGGCCGCCGCCGCGCAGGCCGCCGTCGGCGGTGACCTGGTGTCCCCGTGGTGGCTGGTGGCGGTCTTCGCCGTCCAGGTCGCCGGTGAGCTGTCGCTGAGCCCGGTCGGCCTGTCCGCCACCACCAAGCTGGCGCCGGTGAAGTACGCCAGCCAGATGCTGGGGCTGTGGTTCCTCGCCACGGCCGTCGGCGACGCGATCGGCGGGCAGGTGGCGCGGCTCGCCGACACCTGGTCCGAGTCGACCTACTTCCTCACCTTCGGCCTGGCGTCGGTGGCGTTCGGCCTGGCCGCGGTGATGTTCGCCCGGCAGATCCGCGCCCTGATGGCCGGCATCCACTGACCGCCGCGTCAGCGGGTGGCGTCGTCGGGCGTGCCGGCGCCGAGCCGCGCCAACGCCAGGGCCAGGTCGCTGACCTGGTCGCCGAGCTGCGCCACCCGTCGCTGGGCCAGGTCACGGTCGATCTCGGCGGCCTCCAGCCGTACCGTCAGGGCGGTGAGCCGGCCCTCGGCGGTGGCCGCGGCCTGCCGGGTGGCGGCCAGTTCGGCGGCGAGCGTGTCGCGCTGGGCGGCGGTGGCGGTCAGCTCCGCGCGTAGCCGCGCGGCCAGCTCGGCGGCCTCCTGCCGGGCGTTGTCGGCCTCGCGCGCGTCGGCCTGCGCGCGGTCGCGGGCCCGGTCGGCCTGCTCCCGGGCGCGGGCCGCGTCGGCGGCCTCCGTGCGGGTGCGGGCGGCGTCCGCGCGGGCCTGGTCGATCTGGCGCCGTACGTCCTGCACCTCGGCCTGCCACCGCCCGGCCCGCTCGGTCGCCTCGGCGGCGGCCCGGGTGGCCCGTTCGGCGTCCGCGCGCAGCGCGTCGCGCTCGACGGTCAGGTCGGCCACCCGCTGCCGCTCGGTGTCGCGGTCAGCGCGCAGGTCGCGCAGTTCGTGGCGGGCCTGATCGCGGTCCCGCTCGGCCTGGGCCCGCAGGGCCTCGGCGGCGCTGGCGTCGTGCCGGGCCTCGTCGCGGGCCGCCTCGGCGCGCTGGGCGCGCTCGTCGGCCGCGGTGGCCTGCTGAGCGGCC
>NZ_JBSFYP010000061.1:0-42284 GCF_053599835.1 Micromonospora sp. NPDC005163 | reverse complement strand
TCGGTCAACACCAGCGGTGCGGTAGGGCGCCCGGTTCGTGCCATCACCTCACCCTACACCAACTTATTAGGCGAATTTCCGGCGCAGGACACTAGTACGGCAGCCGCCAATTGCTAGCTGACCAGGGCGTAGTCGCGATTCCGGTTCCCCGCGGAGGTGATCGTCGTCGCGGTCCGCTGGTACCTGCGCTACAACCTTTCCTACCGGGACGTGGAGGAACTCCTGGCTGAGCGCGGTGTCGAGATTGACCACGTCACCGTGTTCCGGTGGGTGCAACGGTTCACCCCGCTGCTGGCAGACGCCGCCCGGTTCGCCCGCCACTCCCCGGGTGACCGGTGGTTCGTCGACGAGACCTACGTCAGGGTCAACGGGGTTTGGCGCTACGTCTACCGGGCGGTCGACCAGCACGGGCAGGTCATCGACGTGCTCGTCTCGGCCCGCCGTGATGCCGCCGCAGCCCGGCGGTTCTTCCAGCGCGCACTGCGGATGCTGAAGGTGACGCCCAGCGAAGTCGTCACCGACGCCGCCCCGGTCTACCCCGCCCTGCTCGACGACCTGATCCCCGCGGCCTGGCACCACGTCGAGCGGCACGCGAACAATCCGATCGAGGCCGATCACAGCCAGCTCAAGCACCGGTTACGACCCATGCGCGGACTCCGGACCGACCCAACCGCACAGGTGATCATCACGGCTCAACGAAGTTGATGGGGGTCGGCTGATGCCGCCGGTCTGTCCGAGGTGGACCCTGGTGTGAGGGTGCCCGTGGCTCTTGGTGATCATCTTGTTGTCGAGGCAAGCTGATCACAACAGAAGAGCCACGGGCATGGTTGAGGATACGACGCGGCTGTTGGGCCTTGCCGGTCTGGCGGTCGTCGGGGTTGTCGACGGGCCGGTCGGTCCGGTGGTGGACCTGGTGACCGCCGATGAACGGGCGCGGCGGTGCCCGGAGCCCTCTGTGGCAACCTTGGAGAAGGCGGCTTGAGCTGCTGAAACTCTGACCCGTGAGGGCGTGCGAGGAGATCCACCCCTGTGACATCGCATCACCCGGTACCCGAAAACACGAACGGGCTGCTGCGTCAGTACTTTCCGAAGGGCACCGACCTGTCGAGGTGGTCCAACGAGGACCTCGAGGCCGTCGCCCTCGCGGTCAACAACCGGCCCCGCAAGATCCTTGGCTGGAAGACCCCGGCCGAGGTCTTCGCCGAGCAACTACGCTCACTACAACAGCCCCGTGTTGCAACGACCGATTGAACTCGCCAACTACACGTCTTTCCGCTTCGCGCAACGCTTGCAGGACAACGGGATCCTGCCATCGATGGGCTCGGTCGGCGACTCGTACGACAACGCGCTGATGGAGAACTTCTGGTCGACGTTGAAGATCGAACTTGTCTACCGCACGAGCTGGCGGACCCGCGACGAGGCCGAAAACGCGATCTTCGCCTACATCGACGGCTGGTACAACACCCGCCGCATCCAGAAGGAACTGGGCTACCTCAGCCCGAACGAGTACGAAACCGCCTGGCACACCCGCCAGAGCAACCCAGCCGAACCAGCTATCACCACCCCTGCACCAGCCGGCAGCAGGTAACCACCGCTCCATCAAAGCGGGGGGAACTCAGTTGCTCTGACGGGTTGAACTCAAGTCTGGCGATCTCACCAAACCATTTCCGGCTCCCCTGACGCGGGCTCCGCGACATTGGAGACGGTGACGCCCTCTCTGTAGAACACGATGTCTGCCGTTCATGGGCCCGTTACGAGGAGAGCCGGTAACGGGCTCTGTCGTGTGTGACCTCGCCTCGGAGCCGATGAGAGGACGACCTTCCGGGGCGGCTTCCCCGGTCGGGTGGTCGGCGCCGTCGCTTGCCAACGGCCCGCAGGGTGAACGATCTCCCACGAGCGCAGCGGTGAGCGATAAGGCTGGATGTCGCCATGTCGCACAGTCGCCAGGTCCGATCCATTGAGCTGAATCACCCGAGCTGTGATCTTTAGCCCAGCCACCGACCTTTTCGCGTGGCACGAATCCTTCGTGTCAGCGTACCGACCCATGCAGCTAGGAGCACCTGGATGCACATGAGCAGACACCGCAGAAGCCAGGGAGTGAAGGAGACAGCACGGATGCTGAGACGTCCACACAGGAGACAGCTCGCCAGATTACTGGTGAGCGCCGGTGCGGCGATTGCACTCGCCGCGACAAGTCTGGCCACCGGGACGGCTGCCCAGGCGGCCGGGGCGGGGGCCACCTCCCCGTCGGACAAGATCCGCCCGGACCTCGCGAAGCAGCTCGAGGCCAAGAGCGCGGGCGACTTCTGGATCCACTTCAAGAAGAAGGCCGACCTGAGCAAGGCCAGCGCCATCAAGGACTGGAATGAGCGGGGCACCGCCGTCGCGGCGGCGTTGAAGAAGACCGCCGCGGAGAGCCAGGCCAAGATCCGGGGCGAGCTCGACAGCGCGGGCGCGAAGTACCAGACGTTCTGGGCGACCAACGCCATCAAGGTCAGCAGGGGCTCGCTGACCATGGCTCAGAAGTTCGCTGGGCACGACGAGGTCGACGGCCTGTTCGTGCCGATGGAGTACAAGGTGCCCGAGGTCACCGAGGGCCAGAGCGAGAAGACGGCGAACGCCCTCGAGTGGGGCATCGCGAACATCAACGCCGACGACGTCTGGTCCCAGTACGGCGTCGACGGTGCGGGCATCACGGTGGCGAACATCGACACCGGTGTCCAGTTCGGCCACCCGGCGCTGGTGAACTCCTACCGGGGCAACAACGGTGACGGCACGTTCGACCACAACTACAACTGGTTCGACGCCGCCGGCACCTGCGGCGCCACGCCCTGCGACAACAACGGCCACGGTACGCACACGATGGGCACGATGGCCGGCGCGAACCAGATCGGCGTCGCACCGGGCGTCAAGTGGATCGCGGCGAACGGCTGCTGCCCGAGCGACACCGCTCTGTTCGCCTCCGGTCAGTGGATGCTTGAGCCCACCGACCTCCACGGTCAGAATCCGGACGCCAGCAAGCGGCCGAACATCATCAACAACTCGTGGGGCAGCACCCTGCCCTCCAACGACCCGTTCATGGAGGACGTGACGCTGGCCTGGGACGCCTCAGGCATCTTCGGGGCCTGGTCCAACGGCAACAGCGGTCCGGCGTGCCAGACCAGCGGCTCGCCTGGCAGCCGGATCAGCACCTACTCGGCCGGCGCGTACGACATCGACAACAACATCGCGAGCTTCTCGGCTCGCGGTTCGGGCCAGGACGGCCAGATCAAGCCGAACATCTCGGCGCCCGGGGTGAACGTCCGGTCCAGCGTTCCGGGCAACGATTACGCCACCTACAGCGGCACCTCGATGGCCGCTCCCCACCTGTCGGGAGCGGTCGCATTGCTGTGGTCGGCAGCGCCGGCGCTGATCGGTGATATCACCGCGACCCGTGCGCTGCTAAACAACACGGCGGTCGACAAGGAAGACCTCCGGTGCGGTGGAACCGCGGACGACAACAACGTCTACGGCGAGGGCCGGCTCGACACGCTGGCACTCATCGAGGCCGCTCCGATCGGCGACACCGGCACCCTGGCCGGCACCGTCACCGACGCGGCGACCGGCGACCCGATCGCCGGTGCGACCGTGGCCCTGACCGGCAGGATGGAGCGCTCGCTGACCACCGGGGCGGCCGGGAACTACTCGTCGCTGCTGCCGATCGGCGATTACCAGGTCGCCGTGTCGTCGTTCGGCTATGAGACCAAGACGGTGCCGGCGACGGTCACCGTCGACACACTCGGGACGCTCAACGTCGCGCTGACGGCGGAGCCGCGGGTCACCGTCAGCGGAGCGGTCACCGACGGTTCCGGCCACGGCTGGCCGCTGTACGCGAAGGTCAGTGTCGAGGGGTCAGGGATCTCCGACTACACCACGCCCGCCGACGGTCACTACAGCTTCGATCTGCCGACCGGGGCGACGTACAGGGTGAAGGTTGAGCCGCAGTACGCGGGCTACGAGACGGTGACCAAGAAGGTCGTCGTCGGCTCGGACAACGTCACCGAGAACGTTTCTCTGACGGTCGACGGCACCGCCTGCACCGCGCCCGGATACGACCAGGCCGACGTCGGCGGGACGACTTCCTGCGCCCCGGTGCCCGGTGGACTGGTGATGGGCACCGTCACCGACGCCAACACCGACGCCGGCGTCACCGGCGCCATCGTCACCAGCGACGAGGAGTCGAGCACCACCGCGAACTCGCTGGCCGAGGGCGCCGACCCGAAGGTGGGGGCGGGCTTCTACTGGCTCTTCTCCGCACTGACCGGCGAGCACCGGTTCACCGTCGCCAAGACCCGCTACACGAGCGGTTCCGCCACCGTGGACGTGATGGCCGACGGGGTCACCACGGCCGACCTCGAACTGACGGCCGGCCAGATCACCGTCGACACCGACGCGATCAGCAAGAACGTCTCCGGGGGCGAGCAGGGCACCGCCACGGTGTCTTTCCGGAACACCGGCACGGAACCCGCCGCGGTGCGGCTCGGTGAGCGCAGCGGCGCCCCGACTGCCAGCCAGTGGGCGCAGATCCCCGACTACCCGACGACGATCCAGGACAACTCGGTCGGCTACCACGACGGGATCGTGTACTCGGTGTTCGGCTGGACCGGCAATGGCCAGACCGGAGACATGTACGCGTACGACCCGGACCGGGGTAGCTGGACGAAGATGGCCAGCCCGTCCGGTCCCCGGGAGAACGCCGCCGGCGAGTTCATCGACGGCAAGTTCTACGTCACCGGCGGTTGGGATCCCAGCATCAACAACGTCGCCAAGCTGGAGATCTACGACCCGTCGACGAACACCTGGTCCACCGGCGCGCCACTGCCGAAGCCGTACGCCAACATGGGGCACGCGGTGCTCGACGGCAAGCTGTACGTCGTCGGTGGCTGCATCCTCAGCTGCGGAATCACCGACGTCCAGGTCTACGACCCGCAGACCGAGACCTGGACTGTGGCCGCGTCCTACCCGGAGGCGGTGTCCTACCAGGCCTGCGGGGCACTCGGCGGCATCCTCTACTGCGCCGGCGGCACCACCTCGACCGGCCAGGTTCGGCACTCCTACGCCTACGACCCGGGAACCAACTCGTGGTCGCGGATCGCGGACCTGCCGATCACCCTGTCCGGCTCCGGGTACACGGTGGCCAACGGTCTGTTCCTCGTGTCCGGCGGTATCACCAGCAACGCGACCTCGGTGACCCGGCAGGGCTTCGCGTTCGACCCCGTCACCGGACGGTGGACCGGACTGCCGATGGCCATCGGGGGCACCCGCGGCGGATCCACGCTCGGGTTCTACCGGATCGGCGGAGTTCAGGCGCTGGGCAGAGGGCCGGTGGCCACGGCCCAGGTACTCGCCGGGTACGACCAGGGCGAATCCGCGGACATTCCGTGGCTGGCGGAGAGCCCCACCCGGCTGACCCTGCAACCAGGCAAGAAGGTGAAGGTCACCGTCACGGTGGACGCCAGCGACCTGCCGGCCACGCATGTCGGCGACTACTCCGCCGAGATCGCGGTGCAGACGAACACGCCGTACCCGACGCCGACGATCCCGGTGTCGATGCGGGTGGCTCCGCCGAAGAAGATCAAGTGACCCGGTCCTGACCGATTTGCCGTCGTGCCCGCCGGATGAGTCCGGCGGGCACGGCCCGGGTCAGAGCCAGCCACGATGGGCGGCCTGCCAGACGAGCTGGAGGCGGGTCCGGACACCGGCCCGCTCGGTCAGGCCGTGGATCCGGCGCTGCACGGTACGCATCGAGGTACCCAGTTGGGCCGCGATCGCCTGGTCGGTGAGGCCGGCCAACAGCAGCGACAGCAACTGCCGGTCCTGCGGCGACGGAACCGTGGCGGATCCGGCGGCCGGCACCGGCCCGTCCGCCCCGACGGCCAGCGGCGTGGCCGTCGCCCAGATCTGCTCGAACAGTGCGGCCAGCGCATCCAGCAGACCGCTGGGATGGACGATGATGGCCGACGGTTCGTCGGGCGACGGCAGCGGCGACAGCGGAATGATCGCCGAACGTCGATCGACCAGAACCATCTTCACCGGTAGGCCGATCGCCGCCCTGGCCCGCTCGCCGCGGCGGAGGCTGGGACCGATCTCGTACGGGTCCCCCGGCAGCTCCAGGAGCGCGGCGTCGTAGACCACCCGGTAGTCCACGCCGGCGTCCAGTGCCGTCTGCGAGGCCGCGGTCTCGGTCGGGGGCACCGCCTGCATCGGCTCCCGCAGCAGACCCAGCACTTCGTGGGTGGCACTGAGCTGTAGTTGGTCGAACCGGTGGGCGACCGCCTCTCGTCCGTACACCACCTCGATCAGCTCGTTGGCGTCGTGCCGGGCCGCTTGACTCCGATACTCCTCACTGAGCTGTCCGATGGCGCTCTGAATGGACTCCAGCTCCTGCTGCCGTTGCCCGAGCAGCGGGCCGAACGCGAGTTCCGGCGGGGTGGCCCGAAACCGCCCCCGCCGGGCCGGCACCCGGTTGACGAGTCCCTTGCGCTCCATGGCGTGCAGGTGGTTGGTGACCTCGGCGGGCAGCATGCGCAGCTGCTCGGCTAGATCCTCCGGCGAGGCGGAAGGCAATCGCACCAGGAAGCGATAGATCCGTCCTTCCGGCGCATCCAGCCCGACTGCCTCTAACATCCTGCCCGCACCCTCCCTGCCAGCGACCCGCCATCACCGCCGACTGTCGGTCCAGCGGGATGGCACGCATGATATGCGCGCCGACGAGCGCGCGGCACCGAGGGATGCTTCGGGTAGATGCGCTGTCATGACCGGACGCGTTGCTGGTGCAAGCCGGCCTCGTGATCCGCGAGTTCGCGGCGAGCCGATGGCACGACGCCACAGCGTGTACGTCGGGGAAAGGTGCTCACCCGACGGCCGCTGATTCCCGTGAGGACGTACTCTGCGCGAGGGAGTCTCGATAGTGGATTTGGGGCTTCTCTACGCCGTGCAGCAGCATGTTCATGCTGCTGATGCGCAGCATCGTCCCGTCGAAGTCGAAACCGTGGAACATGTCTTCGTGGAAGTGCTTGCGCTGCTTCGCGTCGTGGAGCGCGTCCGGGTGATAACAGCGCAGGTACTCGCCGGCTTCCAATAGGAAGCCGGCGGTGCCGCAGGCCGGGTCGCAGATCTTGTCGTCCGGCGTGGGTCGCATCATCTCGACCATGAGCTGGATGATGTGCCGCGAGGTGCGGAACTGGCCGTTGTGTCCGGCCGTCGGAATCTTACTCAGCATGTACTCGTACAGGTCACCCTTGGTGTCTCGCTGAGTCATGTCGATGTCGTCGAGCATGTCGACCACGCGGGACAGGCGTCCCAGACGCGGTCAATCTTGTTCTTCAGCTCACCGGTGGTCACGTAGCTTCGGTCCCCACGCCGTCCGCAGTGTGGAGTTGACCTTCGTAGGCTAGTGCTGTCGGAGCCTCGTCCGGCATGGGGTGTTGGGGCGAGTTGTCCGCCGATGAACGCACCAGCGCCCAGCCGATGAACCGGTCGAAAAGCTGGCGGGGCGCGGGCGCCTCGTGCGGGTTGAGCAGGTGCAGGTCGGTGGCCGCGTCGTGCAGCACGCTGCTCAGGTAGAGGCAGAGCGCCACCTGGCTGCCGGCGTACTCGCGGGCCAGGCTGAGCCGGGCCCCCGCGCAGGGCCAGGGCGCGGTGCGGGCGCGGCAGAGCCAGAGCGGACGCAGCGGCAGGTGCAGCGGCGTCGCGGTCACCGGTGGCCGCCGTTGGCGCGCCACGTCTGCGCGGGCGTGAGCCGGCCGACCCGGCCGACCTGCGGGTTGGCCCGGGTGGCCTCGTCCCACCACCGGGTGTTGCGCGGCGGGTTGGGCGGCTCGGTGGGGACCGGCGCGTGCCGGTCCGGGCAGACGGTCCAGCGCAAGCCGCACGGGCACCAGCGCCGCAGGCCGCGCCAGGTCCGCCGGTGCCGGGGAGCAAGGGGTACGGGCGGGAGGTCGTGTGTCGCGCCTGCGGCCATCCTTGGCCGTGTGGTGACGCCAAGCTCGCGCTGCTGGCCGAGTACGAGCGGGATCAGGTGAGCCTGTTTGTATACTTGGCCGGCCTTCTCGGTGACGCCGTCGACGACCTGGGCAAGCTGCGGCCGGATGAGATGCCCGCGAGCGGTGGACTGTTCGATCGGTTCCTGTCGTGGCCGAGTCGAGGTAATCCCGCCTATTGGGGGCGCACGTACCGGTTCCGCTTCACCGGTGTCCTGCCCGCGACGGCGTTCTCGGCCTTGGCGACCTGGGCGTCGATCCTCGCAGGGTGCGCCGGGCCCGGTTGGCGCGGTACTGGTAGAAGATCGTGTGATCGCGGCGCTTGTCGGCCGGTCCGGCCGGCCACGGCTGGACGAACACGTGCCCGTCCGGTATCTCGGCGTCGGGGTGGGCGTCGTGCCACACCTTGACGACGTAGGGCACGTCGGGAACGCGGGCGCCGAGGATGAACGACAGCCCGGCGGCTTCAATCGCGCGTTGGTTCGCCTCCGACACCATCCCGGCATCGGCGATGACGGTGACATCCGGCAGGCTGTGCGCGTCGAGGAAGGCCCGCAGGACCGGCATCATGGTGCTGGTCTCGGCCCGGTTGCCCTCGAACGCGTGCACCATCAGCGGGAACCCCGCCCCGTCGGGTGAGCAGACCGACGGTGATCTGCGGTTCGAGGCGCCTCTCCTTGGAGAACCCCGGCTCGCGGAACCCGTCACCTTCGTCGGCCTCGAAGTACAACGTTGTCACGTCGTAGAGCAGCAACGTCGCCGGCCCGAGGCGCACATGCTCGGCGCAGGCGCGTGCCAGCCGCGCCCGCCACGGACCACCGGCCGGATCAGGCTCGGGCCCAGCGCCGTCCTCGACCGGCACACCCTCGGTCTTCCCGCCGGCGTCGCAAGCCTTGCCTCCCGTGGCATACAGCCGCAGCCGCCGCTTGTTCGTCGCGTACGACGGCGCCCACGCGCCGGCCTCGTCCAACACCCGCACCGAGTCGAGCTTGCTGGTCGGTTCAAGGATCCTGGCCAACACCAACGCCTTGAACACCTCGTCCTGCTCGGCAGCCGCGGTGCTGGCGGTCCATTCCCAGACGTTGCCGGCCAGCTCCAGCACGCCGTGCGGCGTAGCACCCGCCGGGCACCGGCCGACCAGCTGTGCGACACGTGGGGACTGTCCGGCCCCCGTGAGCAGGGCACGGTCAGGGGTCCACGGTTCGTCGCCCCACGGATAGAGGCGGCGACTCGGTCCGGCGGCGATCCATTCCCACTCCACCGACGTGGGCAGGCGCCCGCCTGCTTCGGCGGCGAGGTGGACGGCGTCGTCGTAGCTGATGCCGGTGATCGGCAGGTCGGTGTCGCCGACACCGCATTGCGCGGCGGTCAGCGGCGTCTCCGCGACGAGGAGGTCCGGCACGGGACGGGGTTTGCGGGCGTCGCCGTAGAGGCAGGTACCGGCAGGGACGTGTACCCAGCGGACGGTGCGGGAGCCTACGTCCGGTCCGGTGCGCGTGATGGTCATCGGTGGGCTCCTTTCATCCGTCGATGAGGAACAGGTCTTCGGTGTTGGCCTGATGCGGCGGCCGGACCCGGCTCTTGCGCGGATGCGGCTGCATCTGCCCACTGGCGAGGGCGGCGGCGAGGGCGTCGAACGCGGCGAACGCGGCGAGCTCGTCCGCCTCGAAGATCAGGTAGTTGTCCGCGAACCGCACGACCGGCCAGCCGGTGAGCACGGCGTCGACCTGGGACAGGCGCAGGTGAAACAGCACCGGCCACAGGCCGCTGCCCGGGACGAGCGGCGTCGGCAGCGCCTCGACGACGCGGCGGAACAGCCGCAGGAACGAGCCGTCGACCACGTGGACGGCAAGCCAATCCACGAACTGTTCGCTGCTGCCCCCTGCCGAGGCACCGGCCACGTCGACATCGGCGACCCACTGCCGGCCCGCCGCCAGGTGCTGCTCGGCTTGTCGCAGGGCGGTGATCCGGTTGCGGCGCGGCCGGTACGCCGACACCCAGTCCGCCAGGACGTGGTGCTCGATGATCGGCTCGACTGCGCGACGCATCGCCCGGTGCACGATGCGGTCCTCCACCGTCGGGATCACCGCCGGGAACACCTTGCCCGTGTAGGAGGTGATCTCCACGTGCCGTAACGGGCCCGGCTCCCACGTCCCTGT
This sequence comes from Micromonospora sp. NPDC005163, assembly GCF_053599835.1. Lineage (NCBI taxonomy): Bacteria > Bacillati > Actinomycetota > Actinomycetes > Micromonosporales > Micromonosporaceae > Micromonospora > Micromonospora sp. NPDC005163. The sequence continues at coordinate 32,104 of NZ_JBSFYP010000061.1, read as the reverse complement.
CCGCAGCCGGTCGGACAGCTCACCGAGACGCGGTCGTAGCCCGCTGCGGTAGGCGGCCCAGGTAAGGCCGTCAGCACCCGGTGCGCCGGCACGGCGCATGCACAGCCGGGCCGCTGCCACCAGATGCGGCAGGTCCACCAGGTACGGTATGAGGGAGTGCGCTGGGGACTGCACAGGTGGGGCTGGTTGGGCTATCGTGGGTTTCGCTTGGACGGCAGGAACGATCCCGCCGCCGACGATCGCAGGGCCGCTCCCCCACACGCGCGGCCCGTCACGGCGGGAACGACGGCCCCGTCCAAGCCCAGCCGACGGGCGTGAGTCCGGTGATTCAGCGGCCACGGGTGTCCTCCCACAGCAACACGTGCAGGCGGCTGCTCAGGTGCCAGCCTCTGGCTAGGACCGCGTCCGCGAGGTCCCGCATTCCGGTCAGGACCGCATCGCTGGTGGTGCCTTCGGGCATCACCCACACCGGGTCCAGCCCGAACCGCTCCTGCAGGTGGCCTCCTCGGCGTCCGGGGGTGGGACAACGACCGTCTCCCACAATCATGTCCATCGAACGCCATCCACGTGAAGAAGAGACGGCGCAACTCAGGCGATTCCCTCCCCAGGCTCGGCCCCCGCGCACCACACCGCCGGTCGGCGGTGGCCGCCGAGCGGCTGCCGCCCGTACGGCGGACTCATGTGCACGGCTGCGGTGGCCGGGGCAAAGGACCGTCGGGGTGACCACGCCCTCCAGAACCGTTGCCAGCGCCAGGCCGGCCGCCCATCGAACGTTTGGTAGCCAGCGAACCGCCCGGTTACCCGGCCACCGCGCCCGTACAGCACGCGGTGGCGGTCCGGTATGCCCGCGGTGTTGTCCTACTCGGCTGGGCTGGCCTGGCGGCGGCGCAGCGTACGGATCCACCCCTGAGCGGCGTGCCGGGGCACGTCGTAGTGGTCGGCGACAGCCGCCACGCTGCCAGCCTGCTGATACACCGACTCGAGATCATCCGGTGACCGCCGGTACACACGACCCGTGCCCGGGGACGCCTCGCCCTTCGCGGTCTGCTTGGTGGCTTTCCGCCCCGCGGTCCTGGCCTTGGATCCTGCCGCGGCTTTCCGCCCACCCGCCCGGGTCGCGCCGGCGGCCGGTGCTTTCGCCCGCGCCGCCTGCTTGGGAACAGCGACCTCGGTCGCATCGCTGTTTTTGGGGTCGGTCGTGGCCGGCTCGGCAGCGGTGGACGTGGTGGCGGCGACAGGCTGTTCCGCCTCGGTGTTGACGATGGGCACCTCGTCAACTGATACGCGAGCGGGTGCCTCGTCGGCCGCAGCAGCAGGCGACACGGTTAACGCCTGCTGGCCGCCGACGGCGGGCGTGACCGCCTTGAGCAGCAGATCCAGATCGACCGCGGGAATCTGGCCCGCGGTCAGCCCGTCCCCCTCACCGGCGCGTACCACCAACTCGGTGATGCGCGCGGTCGCGCCGTTCAACTCGGCCCTGACGGTTGTGGTCGCCTGGCTGGGATCGTCCGCGGCGATGGTGATGGTGTAGGAACTCACGAACTGCCTCCTATGTAGGGCAACGGCCTTGTCGCCTCTCGCGCGAACCATCCCCGACAGGACGACAGGACTTGGCCTTCCCGATGCGGTATTCGGTGACAAAGGGCAGGAGCTATCGCATGCCCTGTGCGCTGCGGCCGGACTGGCAGACGAAGGCCCGTACCTGTGCCTCTATGGCTGGCTGACCGGCGGCCGCCGTCGGCGCGTTGCCCACTACCATGCCGCCATGCCGACATACCTGAGCATGGAAGACCACCTTGAGGCCCTCGTCCGTAGCGGCGCCGCCTTGCGTCGGGCCGCCGCCGCAGCCGGGTTCGATGCGAAGGTCCCCACCTGCCCCGGTTGGAATGTCACGGACCTGGTGACCCATCAGGGCATGGTGCACAGGTGGGCGGCGGCGAACCTGCGCGGCGACACCGACCACAACACCTCCGCGTCAGAAGCCGAGGCCCAGGCGTCTGCCGACCTGCTCGGCTGGTATTCGAACGGCCTCGCCGCCCTGGTCGACACGTTGCAGGCTACGGCGGATGACGCCCAGGCGACGGTGTTCCTCAAGGACGCCCCACCGCCGCGCCGGTTCTGGGCGCGACGCCAGGCCCACGAGACGACCATCCACAGCGTCGACGCGGTGTCGGCCGTGCATGGACGGTGGCCGGGAGCAGTGGACGTGGACATCGATTCGGTGCTGGCTGCCGACGGCATCGACGAGCTCCTGACAGGCTTCATCGCCCGAGGGAAGGGCCGGCTGCACTCGGCCGAGCCGTACACGGTGATCGTCAGGACCGACGACACCGGCCATGCCTGGACGGTACGGATCAGCGAAGGGCCAATCGTGACGACCCCAGGCGAGACCGAACGGCCGGACGTGGTGTTCTCGGGCACCGCGGTGCAGCTCTACCTGAGCCTCTGGAACCGGGCCAACGAGATCGCAACGCAGGGCCGAGCCGACGTCCTCGAGCAGTGGCGCTCACAGACCCGCATTCGCTGGAGCTGAAGTTACAGAAGTTCCATATCCGGCTGTCAGTGCAGCTCGTTCGGCGCTGTCGATGAACCGGTAGGGTCCGGGGTCGACGGGTGGGGTCTCCCTCTCCCGCTCACCGCCCGGCAACGCGCCGGACAGTCTGAAGAGGACGCGTTCGCCCGAGGTGCCTGCGGCGGAGTCTTGATCACGTCGATGCCTTCGGCCGCGAACACCGTGTCGAAGGATGCCGTGAACTTCGTGTCGCGGTCGCATAGCAGGAACCGCAGGCCAGCAGCGCGCTGGTCGAGGTCCATCAGTAGATTCCGTGCCTGCTGGGCCGCCCACGGGCCGATCGGGTGGGCGGTCGCCCCGGCGATGTGGACTTGTCGGGTGGCGATCTCGATGAAGAACAGCACGTAGACCCGCTTGAGGAGAACGGTGTCGACCGTGAAGAAGTCACACGCCAGAATCGTGTGGGCCTGGCCGGTCAGGAAGTGCTTCCAGGTCGCCCCCGACCGCCGCGGCGCCGGGCCTACCCCGGCCTGATCTTGATGAGTTCCCGGAACTGTTCCTTGAGCACATACGCCCGATACAGAGGCCGGTTGGTGGTCTGGATCGAGGCGAGGGTGGCCTTCTGCGTGTCCGACAGCCGATCCGGGTTCTTCCGCAGCGCCCACCGCGCGCCCTTGAACGCCTTGGACTCCTCGGTCGCGCCGCCTTTGCCGCCGCGTAGCTGGTTCCATACCGCCCGGCGGACCTCGTCGAGGGCGTCGGTGATCCAGCCGACCGCGTGGAACGCGTCCAGGCACCGGATCGCCTGTGGGGCGTGTTCGGCGACCACGTCGCCGATCCACCCGGCGCCGTCGGCCGACACGTGCGTCAACCGCTCGCCCCGTTCGGGTCCCAGCGCGGCGAAGAACTCTTCGACCGTCTCCTTCTTGCGGCCCTCGCCGCTCCACACCATCCGGCCGCTGTCGTGGTCCACGACGATCACCAGATACCGGTGACCCTTGCGGTAGGCGACCTCGTCGATCCCGATCCTGGTCAGCCTGGCGAGACGGTCGACAGCACCAGCCCGCTCGGCTACCACCCTGGTGATGATTCCCGACACCGCCCGCCACGTGGTACGCAGCAGTTCGGCGACCGTCGACGCCGGCGCGTGGGCGGCCAGCCACGCCGCAGTGTCATCGAAGCCGGTGGTGAACCGGGAGTCGTTACGCGCCCACGGCACCGCGACCACCGTCGGCCCGTGCTCACCGCAGTTCACCCTCGCTGCGTCGCCGACCAGCCAGACCCTCATCACGCCCAGGTCCAGAGCGCGCCACCACCGGCGCCCGCCGCCCCGGTCGTACCACGGCGCGCGTACCTGGCAACGCCCACACCGCCGCGCGGCTTTCTTCCGCGGCCGCACCGACACGATCAGGTACTCGCCCGCGTCGTCCTCGGCGACCTGCACCGCCTCGATGACGGTGCGTTCCAGCCCCAGCAGCCGATGGAATAGTCTTGCCCCCAGCACGCCGTGTTTCCGATCTTCAGTTCCCGTGTCTTAGCAGCTCAGGAACCTAGACGAGACACGGCGTGCGCTGTCATCCGGGGTCAGAAGTCACCCACGAGACCGGCAGTAGAAGCAGTTTCTTCCACACGGTGCTGGCCGCTACTCGATGACCCAGGCCGACCAGTTCGCCCTGGATACGCCGATGCCCCCACGACGGATTCTTCGCGGCGATTCGCAGCACCAGCTCACGGACCTGCTTGGCCACCGGTGGCCGACCGGGCGGCGCATGCGGGTACGCCCACCGCCGGGCTAGCAGCTCACGGTGCCACCGCAACAGGGTGGCCGGGGTGACGAAGAACGCTGACCAGCGCGGACGGGGCAGCAGCCGTGACAACACCGCCAACACCACCCGGTCGGCCGGCTGGAGATCTGGGCGGTGCACCTGTCGGCGCAGCACCGCCACCTCGTGGCGTAACACCAGGATCTCCACGTCCTTGGCCCCGCCGTCCCGGGCGATCTGGGTCAACATTTGCAACACCTGGCGGAGCAGCAGGTACACCAGCGACGTGGTCATGACCACGAGCATGCCGGTCACACCGGTCTCAACCTCACACAGAACCGCACTTCACACGCCCGAACCGAGTATTCGAGCCCCACAGGCTATCCGCCGAGCGGGAGAGGCGTCGACGGCGAGTTCGTAGTGCCCGCGGCGTAGGTTCTGCATGAAGGCATGTCCGGCGATGATCACCTGTGCTGTCGTGTCCGTCCGTAGCCCGCGCATCGGTTTCAACCGGTGTTTGAGCCGGCTGTGATCAGCCTCGATCGGGTTGTTCGCGTACTGCTCGACGTGGTGCCACGCCTGCGGGATCAGCTCGTCCAGCACGGCGGGGTAGACCGCGGCCGCGTCAGTGACCACCTCGCTGGGTGTCACCTTCGACGCCGACAGCGCCCGGCAGAAGAACCTCCGGGCCGCGTCGGCGTCGCGGCGGGCCGAGACGAGCACGTCGATGACCTGCCCGTGCTGGTCGACCGCCCGGTACACGTACCGCCAGACGCCGTTGACCTAATGAGAGCTACCGGGTCGACCTTCGGGCAGACTCCGGTTCGGTAGCCGCCGGTGGGTGAGCACTGCGTTGACCGGGACGCTTGCAGTCCTATGTCAAGATCGTGCCCCTGCTGGTGGTCGGGAGACCAGACCGCTGATGGGATGTCGTGCCCGCTGACTTGGGCGTGAGCACTTGTTCATTAGATTGCTGGTAGTTCTCCCGCAGGCCACCGCGGACATGGCGTCCACTATGGATGGGAGCAAGGGATTGCTGTTCGTTGGCGATGACTGGGCCGAGGAGCACCACGACGTCGAGCTGCAGGACCAGACCGGGCGGGTGCTGGGCAGGGCGAAGCTGCCGCAGGGCGTGGCGGGGATCGCCCGGCTGCACGCGATGATCGGCGAGCATGTCGGGGAGGATGACGAGCCGGCGCAGGTGGTGGTCGGCATCGAGACCGACCGCGGCGGTTGGGTGCAGGCGCTGATCGCGGCCGGCTACCAGATCTCCGCGGTCAACCCGTTGCAGGTGGCCCGCTACCGCGTGCGCCACAGTGTGTCCGGCGGCAAGAGCGACACCCGCGACGCGCACACCTTGGCCGACATGGTCCGCACCGACCGCCATCAGCTACGCCCGATCGCTGGCGACAGCGTCGAGGCGGAGGCGGTCAAGGTCGTCACCCGGGCGCACAAGACGCTGATCTGGGAGCGCACAAGGCACACGCTGCGGCTGCGCCACGCTCTGCGGGAGTTCTTCCCGGCTGCGCTGGCCGCTTTCGACGACTTGACCGCCCCGGATGCGCTGCAGTTGCTCGGCGCCGCACCCGATCCGATTTCAGCCCGCCGGCTGACCAAGGGCCGGATCACCGCGGCGCTCAAGCACGCCCGCAGCCGCAACATCGCCGAGAAGGCCCAGGCGATCCAGGCTGCCCTGCGCGCCGAACAGTTGGGCCAGCCGGCCGTCGTGACCGCCGCCTACGGGGCCACCGTACGCGCTCAGGTGGCCATCCTGAGCACCCTCAACACCGAGATCCACAGCATGCAGGAGCAGGTCGAGGCGCATTTTGGCAAGCACCCGGACGCTGAGATCTACCTCAGTCAGCCCGGTCTGGGCATCATTCTCGGCGCCCGGGTGCTCGCCGAGTTCGGCGATGACAAGAATCGCTACGCCGATGCGAAAGCACGCAAGAACTACGCCGGGACCAGCCCGATCACCCGCCAATCCGGCAAGAAGAAGACCGTGCTGGCCCGCTACGTGCACAACGATCGGCTCATCGACGCGCTGGGCCGCCAAGCGTTCGCCGCGCTACGCGCCTCCTCCGGCGCCCGCGCCTACTACGACCAGCTGCGCGCCCGCGGCGTCGGCCACCACGCCGCAATACGCCAGCTCGGTAACCGCCCGGTCGGCATCCTGCACGGCTGCCTCAAGACCGCCGTCACCTATGACGAAGCCACCGCATGGGCACACCATCAACAAGATCTACAAGCCGCTGCTTGACAACAGAAGCTCATGGGATGTCTTGACGTACGTCTCGTCAACGAACCACCTATCGCCTGGCGAGTGCCGGCAGAACCGCCCGGCGTCGGCGAACAGTGGCGTGAACCGCTGCACCCACCGGAACACCGTGACGTGATCGACATCGACACCGCGCTCGACCAGCAACTCCTCAACGTCGCGATAGGACAAGTTGAACCGCAGATACCAGCGTACCGCGACCACGATCACCTCGGCCGGGAACCGGAACCCGGCGAACGCCGACTTCGGAGGCAGCCACGGGTCAGGCCGGGTCGATGACTTCACTGCTCAAGTCTGCCTCGATCAGGCCAGCGCTCAACGCAACAGAGCCGCACGAACGCCCCCAGCCTAGTGACACGCCATGTCACCGGGCCAACCCGTGTTTGCCCAGCTCAAACCCCAGATTCGCGGACTATATCGAAGCGAAGCTGCGGAATGCAGGCCTTGCTGCAGAAGAATGTCCTGGACCGGCAACGCTGGGCAACCCGCCAAGAGCTGCGCCTGGCCATCGTGACCTGGATCGAACGGACCTACCACCGCCGGCGCCGGCAGCGACGCCTGGGCAAGCTCACCCCGATCGAGTTTGAGACAATCAACAGGCACGCAACCGCGGCCTGAACCACTCAACCCCGCGAGTCAACCAAACCCGGGGCAGTCCCGAATACACGATGTCGCCGGTTCTCGGCTGCGAGTTCCGCGTTAGCCAGGGTCAGCGAACCGTGCCAAGGGCTCCTGCCCGCGTGTTCTGAGGGAGAGAGTATGCATGTGATGACTCCGATACGGAGCGACGTGGCCGTTGAAGCGCGAGCACTTCAGGCGGTGGCACGCACCCGCGCGCTCGGTCTGCACTTCTTCGGCCACTTCCTGGGGGTGAGCGCCACTGAGTCCGGTGCCGGACGGAGCACGCTCGTCCTCGACGCCGCGGCCGCGCCGGGACCGGGCGTCGCGTCGTCCCCGACGGAGCAGGCCACGCTGGCGGACCTCGCCCTGGGCTCGGCGATCCGCAGCGCCCTCGGCCCCGGTCTGCGGCTGGGTACCACGACACTCTGCGTCAACCACCTCGTGTCACCGACCTCGCGCCGGGTCGAGGCCAGGGCGACGGCGACCTGGCACGACCCGGACGGCCTGGAGGGGCAGGGGGCCTGCCGCATCGCGGACGAGACGGGTCGGGTGGTCGCGACCGCCGAGGGCTGGTTCGTCGCCCTTCCGCCGCCACCGGGCCGACCGTTGCCGCCCGTGCCGTGGGAGAGTCCCTCCGCGTCGGTCCCCGAAGACCTGACCCCAGACGACCTGGACGCCCGCGAGCGCGCCTCGTACGACGCTGTCGTGGCAGCCGCCCCGGACGCGGCGGCCCACCACCGCTCGGTGGCGGACCAGCTCACCAGTCCCAGCGCAGCCGGGCGGACCAACGTCCTGCGAATCTCCCCGGCGTTGTCCAACCGCGTCGGGCAGGTGCAGGGCGGCGCGCTCTACGGTACCGCCGCGCACGCCGCTGTTCATTGCCTGGGTCCCGGCTGGGAAGTCGCGAGCGGCTACGTGCAGTACCTCCGCCCGGTGGATGCGCCGTGCGCACGCGTGGACGCGTCCGTGCTGCGCCGCGGACGTCGCGTCGGCTTCGTCGACGTCACGGTCACCGCGGCCGACAAGCCGGCTCTGGCCGGGCGCTTCACTCTCCGCCCAGCGCCGACTCCCGCGCCCCGCTGACCACCACCGACGCGCTCGCCGCCGACAGCATTGCGGCCGTCAGCAGGAACACGCCGGCTGCCCCGCCCATGCCTGCGATGGCGCCGGCGGTCGCGGGCACAACGACCTGGCCGACCCGGTTGCCGCTCAGGCGCACGGCGAGCGCCGTGGCGCGGGACGTGGCTGGCACCAGGCCGGTGACCCAGGACATGGTCAGGGGCTGCCCCACGCCGAGCGTGAAGCCGGCCACCAGCATGAGCGGCACGAGCACCCCGAGCGCCGGGCTCGACGGCAGCGCGGCCAGGGAGACCGCCGCCAGGACCATGCTCCCCACGAGGACGATGCGCCGCCCCCAACGTGCCGCGAGTCGCGCGACGAGAAGCCGCGAGGCCACCGAGGCGAGCGCCCGCAGGGCGAGCAGCCATCCGACGGTCTGTGCCGAGATGCCGCGCTCCTGCGCGAACACCGGCAGGAACACCGTGATCAGGTCGACGCAGGCCAGCAGCGCCAGGCTCGACAGCAGGGCCGGCGGCATTCCGCGAGTGCGCAGCATGCCGGCGACCCGCGGGGCGCCGTCCGGCAGGCCCGTCGCCGTGCTCGGCACCTCGCCCGCCTGCGGCCGGGCACGGTAGCCCAAACAGACGAGCAGCTGCGAAGCTGCGAACCCGGCTGCGAGGAGCAATCCCGCCCGCGAGCTGCCCCCGCCCGACCCGCCGAACGCCGCGTCTGCGGCCAACCCGGACGCGAGAGGGCCCACGAGCTGGCCGGCCGAGGCGGCGACCGTGAACAGGCCGAAGGCACGGTCGTGGTCACTCAGGTCCGCCCGGCGCGCGATGATGCCCTGGCTGGCGATCGCGGACAGCAGCAGGCCCACCCCGGCCACCGCGTTCCCGAGCGCCAGGACGAGAAGGGACCCGGCCGAGGCCAGGACCAGAGCACCCGTGAGCGAGCAGGCGGCTCCGACGCGGAGGAAGAGGACGGCACGGGCGCCGTCCACCGCCCGGCCGGCGGGGATGGCCAGCACCAGGGGCAGAGCTGCGAAGCAGGCAGTCACAACGCCAACCCCGAGGCTGCCCGCGCCCAGCTCAAGGGCTCGGTAAGAGGTCATCGGGCGGCCCGCGAAAACCGTCGTCTGGGCCAGGAAGGTCGCCCCGATGAGGTTCCAGAACCACGCGCCCAGCCGGTCTTGCCCGGTCATCCCATCTCCCGCCTTTCACAAGAGCCTCCACGGCGCCGGAAGCTATATTCTGTGGTCAATAGGAGACTGCCGCGACGAAAGGACCACCAGCGTGGCGGAACAGCAGGACCGTGCCGCGGCGGTCGGGGCGCGCCCGCCCCAAAGCAAGACCGCGTACGTCGTCGAGCGGCTTCGCCAGGAGATCGCCGCCGGGGTGATCGTGCCCGGTGCCGCACTGCGGCAGGCTGAGATCGCGGCGAGGTACGGCGTATCGCCGACCCCGGTCCGTGAGGCGCTGCGCATCCTGGAGGCAGCCGGGACGATCTCCTACGCACCGAACCGCGGTGCCACCGTTCGGGAGATGGCACCCGGTGCCGCCGACGACCTCTACCTGCTCCGCGCCGAGTTGGAGGCGTTCGCCACCGAGCTCGGCGTGACTCGGCAGGGCCCCGGGCTCGTGGAGGAGCTGCGCGAGATCGCCGACACCATCGAGGGACTCGACCCCGAAAAGGACCAGGCAGAGATGTACCGGCTCAACCGCCGCCTCCACTTCGCCATCTTCGAGGCCGGCTCCGACATCGTCGCCAACGAGGTGGAGGGCGTCTGGGAGCTCTTCCCGCCGGCCGTGACTATCTGGGGGTACCCGAACATCACCAAGGAGCTCAACGCCGACCACCGCAAGATCATCGAAGCCGTCGAGGCGCACGACGCCCCGTTGGCCCGGCGGCTGATGCGCGAGCACATCCTCAACGCCGCTCGGCTGCGGCGCGCTTACGTCTCCTGAGCCCGTCGGCACCACCGCTCAGTTCCGCCCGCCATCGGCGACCTGCGCGAGGATCCGGCGCGCCTGCGCGACGGTGGCGTCGTCCACGAACCGGCCGTCCGGCAGCAGGCTGCCGCCCGTTCCGGCCCTGCGGACGATCTCCTCGGCCTCAGCGACCTGCTGCGGGGTGGGTGTGTAAACGGCGTGCACGGGACCGATCTGGGACGGGTGGATCACCGACCGGCCGTGGAACCCGAGCTCGCGCCCGGCCTCACTGTCGGCCCGGAGCCCCTCGATGTCGCCGACCCGGGTCCACACGCTCTGGAGGGGCGCCGGCAGACCGGCGGCCCGGGCCGCGAGCACCACACGCGATCGGGCGTAGAGCAGTCCCGTCGGTCCGCAGCCCAGGTCCGCGGCCAGGTCCTCCTCACCCATGAGCAGCCCCATCACCCGAGGATGGGCGGACGCGATCTCCGGTGCGGCCTGGATCGCCCGGGCGGTCTCGAGGATGGGCACGATCCCCGCGTCGCTGCCGAGCTTCTCCAGCCAACCAGCCACGGTCGCGACGTCGGAGGGCGCCTCGACTTTGGGAACGCGCACCCCGACCGCCGAGGTCCCGGCAACCGCCATGAGGTCGTCGCGGAGCATTCCGCTGTCCAGGCCGTTGACGCGGACGAACGCGGGCTTCGCGGTCGGCCCGGCGAGCTCCCGGCGGACGGCGGCCCGGGCGTCCTCCTTGGCATCCGGGGGAACCCCGTCCTCGAGCTCGAGCACGAGCGCGTCGGCGTCGGTAGTCCAGGCCTTCGCGAGATGACGGGCACGGTGAGCGGCGACGTAGAGAGCGGTACGCACGGTCAGCTCACCCACCGCTCGAAGACCGCGGCCAGTCCTTGACCACCGCCGATGCACATCGTCTCCAGCGCGTACCGCGCCTCCCGGCGCTCCAGCTCCCGCAGCAGGGTGGCCAGGATCCTGACACCGGTGGCCCCCACCGGGTGTCCCAGTGAGATCCCGGAGCCGTGGACGTTGAGGCGAGGATCCTCAGCCGCGACCTGCCACTCCTGAAGACAGGCCAGCACCTGCGCGGCGAACGCCTCGTTGAGCTCGATGAGGTCGATGTCTGCCAGCGCCAGCCCGGCGCGCTCCAGGGCGCGTGCCACGGCCGGGACAGGCCCAAGACCCATGACGTCGGGGGCTACGCCGTCGAGCCCCCACGAGACCAACCGGGCGATGGGTCGCAACCCGCAGCGCTCGGCTGCGGCCGGGTGGGTGACCACGCATGCCGCGGCCCCGTCGTTCTGCCCCGAGGAGTTGCCGGCCGTGACCGTCGCGTCGGGGAGTTCACGCCCCATGACCGGACGCAACCCGGCGAGCTTCTCCTGCGACGTCCCGGAACGGGGGTGCTCGTCCTCGCTGACGACCTCCTCGCCGTGGCAGCCGGGGACCGGGACCGGCACGATCTCCGCGTCGAAGACTCCGCCCGCCTGCGCCGCCACGGCACGCCGGTGGGACTCGACGGCGAGCCGGTCCTGCGCCTCGCGGGTGATCCCGAACCGGCGTCGGACGTTCTCGGCGGTCTCGAGCATGCCGCCCGGGACGGGGAAGCGGCGCCCACCCGCGGTGACCCGGCCCCGGGACAGCGAGTCCTGGAAGTTAACTACTCCACTTGCACCCCACCGGATCCCATGGTCGTAGAACGGTGCGCGGCTCATGCTCTCCGCGCCTCCGGCGATGACGACGTCCGCAGCGCCCGTCTGCACCTGCATGGCCGCGACGAGCACGGCCCACAGTCCGGAACCGCAGCGCCGGTCGACCTGCGCACCCCCCACGGTGACGGGCATGCCCGCGTCGAGAGCGACCACCCGGCCGAGGGCCGGCGCGTCGCTGGTGGGGTACGCGTGTCCCAGCACGACATCGTCGACGACGCCAGGGTCGAGGCCCGTCCCCTCCAGGAGGGCGCGGACCACGACCGCGCCGAGCTGTTCCACGGGCACGTCCCGGAACACGCCGCCGAACCGGCCGACGGGGGTGCGCAGCGGCTCACAGATCACTGCCTCACGCATGGGTCCTCCTTCATCTCGACACCGTCGGGCCGGGCGACCACGCCCGCGTCGACGAGCCGCGCGTACTCCTCACGGCCCAGTCCCAGCACCTCGGTCAGCACCTGCTCCGTGTCCTGCCCGAGCCTTGGGGCGCCGCGCGGACCGACCGCTGCCAGGCCTCGCACCGGGAAGCCGGCCGCCAGCATCGGACCGACGCCGGGTTGCGGGACGTGGCGCAGCAGCGAGTCCGGGCCGGCGTGTCCGTAGGCGTGCGCGACATCGCGCAGCGTGCGGTACGGGCCCCACAGCACACGGGCTCCGTCGAGCAGGTTCCCCACCTTGGACAGCGGTCTGGCAGCGAACCAGGGCCGGAGCACGGCGGCGATCGGCTCGCGCATGCGGAACCGTCCCTCGTCGGTGTCGAGATCGACTCCGAGCGCCGGTCCCAGCGCCGCGAAGACAGCGGTCGTTCCCGTCACCTCGCACAGCGCGCGCCACTGACGCGTGGTGAGGGCGAGCACCATCACCCGCTCGTGGTCCTTGGTCTCGAAGTCGACCCCGAAGCTGCCATACACGTGGTTGCCCAGCCGGGGTCGGTCCTCACCCGTGAGGTCCGCGTGGGCCACCCAGCCGAGGTTCGCCACCCCGGCGACGGCGACCTCGTCGAGACTGATCGAGAGGTCGGCGCCCTCGCCGGTCTCGGCCCGCCGGCGCAATGCCGCGAGCACAGCCACGACGGCGTGCAGGCCCGTGATGAGGTCCCAGGCCGGCAGGGCATGGTTCACCGGCACGCGAGTCCAGTCGGGCCCCGTGAGGTGCGGGATGCCCACCGCCGCGTTGGCGGTGTAGTCGACCGACGAGGCACCATCGGGCCGCCCTTGAATCCGGACGTGCACCATGTCGTGTCGTCGCCCGCGCACCGCCTCAGCCGACAGCCAGGACGCGCGGACCGCGTTGTCGATCAGCACGCCACCGCGCTCGCCGCCCGCGGCCGCGAGCTCGAGTGCGAGCTCCCGTCCCCGGGGGTCGCCCAGGTTCAACGCCACGGACCGCTTCCCGCGGTTGAGCGCCGCCCAGTAGAGGCTCGCCCCCGAGGGGGCGAGCGGCCACCGGGTGTGGTCGGCCGCCCCACCGAGCGGGTCGATCCTGATCACCTCGGCGCCGAGCTGGGCAATCGTCATGCCGGCCGACGGTCCGGCAACGAAGCTGTCCACCTCGACGACGCGCACGTCCTCGAGCACCGGCACGGTCATGCCGGCACCGGCTCCGCGACCGGGGTGCCCATCAGGCGGAACAGCGCCTGCACGTCCTCCGTCTGCCAGATCGTCCGAGCCAGCTCCTCCACCGCTGGCTCGCCGAGGACGGGGTCCGCCAGGGCGTGCAGCTTCGCCGTCAGCTCGGCATCGTCGACCGGTCGGTCCGGCTCCCCCTTGGGCAGGTCCACCCGGACCTCATGGACGCGCGTGGAGGTCGCGACACGGAACACGGCCGGGCGCAGCCGTGGGTAGTCGCGGGTGCAGTCGTCGTCCTCCCGGACGACCACCTTCTCCACCAGCCGCTTCACGCGCATGTCGGAGCGCACGTCGTCGGCGAAGTGCGCCAGCGTCGGTGAGCCGTGCACGAGCGTTACCGCGACGGCGTAGGGGATGCTCATCTGCGCATCTAGGAAGTCCTCCACCTGCGTGAAGCCGTGCTTCAGGGCGACCGAGTAGGTTCCGACCTCGATCGACTGCACGGACTCGACGTCGAGGTCAGTCCCGGCGGCGAGCTCCAGCGCCGCGTCGATAGGTCCGTGCAGGTGGCGACAGCACGGGTACGGCTTCACGTACGTGCGCAGCATCCGCCAGGTCTCTCCGAGCCCGTCCATCAGGTGTGCCACGTCGAGCTGGTCGTCGACGAACGCGTGCGCGTAGCCGGCGCCGCCTTCGAGCACCGTCGCCGGCCCGGTCAGACCGCGGGCGGCGAGCTCGGCGCAGACCAGCCCGTCCCGGGCCGCCTTCCCCGCGTGCAGGCGCTTGACCTCCGCACCGTTGCCGAGGAACTCGAAGAGTCCTCCGGAGTGCGAACCGGCCAGACCCAGGGCGTGCACGGACTGGTCGGCGTCGAGCCGCAGGAGCGTGGCGACACCGGCAGCGGCACCGAAGACGCCGCACACGGGCGTGCTGTGCCAGCCTCGGCGCCACGTGGTCGGGTGTCCCGCCCCGGCCAGCCGGCACGAGACCTCGAAGCCGACCGCGATCGCCGTCAGCAGCTCCTCCATCGTGTTCGCGTGGGACTCGGCCGCCGCGAGCACGGCCGAGATGACCGGTGCCCCGGGATGGTAGGCGCCCGGGGTGTAGCCGTCGTCCACCTCCAGCCCGTGGGCCGCGGTGCCGTTGGCCAGGGCAGCCTGGGCCGGTGACAGCCGCGCCGTCGTTCCGAGGACCCGGCAGGCCCCACCGGCCTCCGTGTCCAACAGGAAGTCGCGCACCAGCCGGGCCGACCCCGACCCGGAGCCGGCGAGGGCCGCGGAGCAGTAGTCCAGGAGCACACGGCGGGCGTGGTGCTCGACGGCGGCGGGCAGCGGGACCTCACTCGCGGCCACCAACCAGGTGGCCAGCTCTCGGGTGAGTGGACGGTCAGCGGGCACGGCCGGTACTCCCTTCCTGATCGGACACGACTTCATCTGCGGGCGTCAGGACGCGGAGCTGCTTTGCGAGGTCCCCCGCGTCGACGTCGGGGAGGTCGTCCACCCAGCGCGCAAGCCGCTCGGCCTGTTCAGGTTCCCGGCCGCCGACCTCGAGGCAGCCACGGGCCTTGGCGAGTTGCTCCGACCGTGACAGGGGACGGCGGGGACTCCCCGGGAGGTCGTCGACCTCGACGGTCCGGGTGCCCGCGGAGGTCTCGAGGTGCACCTCGACCGGTGTCATCACGCTCTCGCCGGGATCCTTGTCCTGCACGACCGCGACCCTCGTCCGCGCGATCTCCTCCAGCCGCGGATCCACAAGGACCTCGTACCTCATCTCGGGAAGCCCCACGGCGCCGCGGTGGAGCGCGGCGGCCACGAGCCACGGGACCGAGAACTGGGCATCCACGATCGGGAGACCCCGACGCTCGTACGGGCGCGCGACCATCGCGTGCGCGGTGCCGACCGGCAGGTGGACCCGCACCGAGCCCTCGGCACGGCGGCGGCCGCCGGTGAGGTGGAGGACGCCGGCCACCGCCGCATGGGCGTACCTGCAGGCGGGGAAGGGCTTGAGCGAAAGCCGGTCCACTTCCCATCCCGGTCGCTCGAGGGCGGCCCGGGCACGCTCGGGAGAGCTGACGAACTGGACCAGCCCGTGCTCACCGACGAACCAGCCCGGAGGGCCCTCCACCCCTGCTGCCGCCAGGTACGCCGCCGTGAGCCCCGCGCTCGCGGCACCGGCCGGTTGGTGCCGCTTGTTGACGGCACTCTCGCTGACGACCTGTCGGCTGGTGGGAGCGACTGCGGCGGGCAGGGCCAGCGACAGGGCGGCCGCCGTTGCCCGCGGGGTGAGACCCAGCACCCGGGCCGCGGCGGCGGCCGCCCCGAAGGCGCCGAGCCCGGCGGTCCGGATCACGCCGCGTTGCGGGCCAAGCGCTAGGGAGAGCCTGCTGAGCATCTCGACGCCGGCGACGACGCCTTCGGGCACCCTATACCCCGGAGCCGCGCACTCCTGGGCCGCCATCAGCGCGGCAGGGAGCGCGACACACGCGGTGTGCACCACGGCCTCGTCATGCGTGTCGTCGAAGTCCCACGCGTGGATCGCGACCGAGAGGGCGTAGGCGGCGTCGACGAGGCCATGGAACCCGCCCGCCCAGGGCACGTGGACACGACCGGGCGTTCCGTCGGGCGATCCCGCCACCCGCCTGAGCGCCGCAGCAGTCGCCGGCAGCGAGGGGGCGTCGGCGGCACCGGCGGCGACCCCGAGCGCATCGAGGACCAGCGACGTGGTGCTCGCCTGCGTTCCGCCCTCCAGGTCGACCCACCGCACCCGGGAGACGCGCTCGACCAGGGAGTCGACCGGAAGGTTGACAGTCACTGTTGCGCCTCCCCGTTCCCGCGCGCCCGCCGGATCACCGACCCGGCGCGCATCAGCGCGGCGATCGCGCGCGCCGCCCGGTCCGGCGCGTCGAGCACGGGCACGCCACTGCGGCGGTAGAGCGCCATCGCCGCAGGCGCGAGGTGGTCCCCGCCATACCGGGACACGTAGAGCGGCACGTCCAGGTACTGCCGGAGCTCGATCACCCGCCGGGCGAGGCGCTCGGCGTAGGGGTCCGCGTTGGTCGTGAACTGGATCATCACGGCGTCGAACTCCGACGAGGCGGTCAGCTTGGTGATCGCCTGCTCGAAGTCATCGTCGCGCGTGAGCATCTGGAAGCTCAGGTCGAAGGGGTTGCGGATCGCCGAATACGACGGCACGTGCTCGGTGACCGCAGCACGGGTCGTCTCCGACAGGACGGGGAGCACCACCTCGGTCCCCTCAGTCTCGTCGGCGATGATGCTGCACGCACCGCCCGAGAAGGTGACCGCGAGCAGCCGGTTGCCCCGCGGCAGCGGGCCGGCGGCCGCGAGCAGCATGGCGTCCTCCAGCTCGCGCAGCGATCGGACGCCGACGACGGCGGCGGCCCGGAGCACCGCCTCGCGAGCGGCGAAGGAACCGACCATTGCACCGGTGTGGCTCAGCGCCGCCTGACGCCCTTTGTCCGAGCGCACCATGTTGTAGGCGAAGACCGGCTTGCCCTGCTCGGCCATGGCGTGGCCGGCCGCGACGAAGGCATCGCCGTCCTTGACGTCCTCGAGGAGCAGGCCCGCGACCGTGGTGGTGCGGTCGGCCGCCAGGTAAGCCAGGTAGTCGGCCAGCACGACGTCCGCCTCGTTGCCCGCGTGGATCCAGTACGACAGCCCCATGCCGGCGCCCATCAACCGCGTGGCCAGACAGCTGCCAAGGGCGCCGGAGCTGGTCAGCAGCGCCGCGCTGCCGGCGACAAGGCCCTCCTCGAGCCCGCCGGAGATCGACGCGGTCAGGCCGAGGTGCGGGGCGACGACGCCCATGTCGTTCGGCCCGGCCAGCGCGACGCCGCCCTCGCGGAGGGTCCGGGCGAGTTCCTCCTGGAGCCGGCGCCCGTCCTCGCCGCTCTCGGCGAAGTCGGAGCTGTGCACGAGCAGGCCGCCTACGCCCTTGTCCACGGCCTCGCGGGCCACGCGCAGGACGAACCGGCTCGGGATCGTCACGCAGACCAGGTCCGGCGACCCGGGCACCTCGGACAGGGACGCATATCGGCGGATGCCGTCGACCTCGCCCCCGAACGGGTGGACCGGGTCGATCCGCCCCTGGTAGCCATGCGAACGCAGGTACCGGAAGAGCCGCGCGCCGACCTTGCTCGGCTCGTCGGAGACGCCCACCACGACGACGTGACGGGGGGCCAGCATCCGCTCCAACGAAGGCCGTGGCCTCGCGGAGCACGCCGCGTCGCTCTCCGCATGGACCATGCGCGCGTCGACCACCACGACGCCCTCGCCGGCAGGGCCGACCATGACCGGGTTCAGGTCCAGCTCGCAGATCTCGACGTCGTCGACGAGCAGTCCCGAGACCGCCTCGACCACGGCGCACAGGGCCTCGACGTCTCGCGGAGGGTCCCCGCGGTACCCGGTCAGCAACGGCCAGCAGCGGAGCCCGGCCAGCATCTCCCGGGCCCGGGCCGCCCCGACCGGGGCCCGCTCGGTCACCACGTCCTGCTGCAGCTCGGTCGTAACGCCGCCGGCTCCCACGGTGACGGTCACGCCGAGCTGCGGGTCCCGGCGCGCACCCACGAGGATCTCGACGCCGGCGGCCATCTCCTGGACGAGCAGCGGGAGGGCGTCGGCGCCGAGCCGGGCCACGACCTCGGCCGCCGCCGCGGCCACCGCGGCGGACCCCTCCAGGCCCAGGACCACGCCGCCACCGTCGGACTTGTGCACCAGGCCCGCGGCCTTGAGGGCGACGGGGGTGTCGAACATGGCCGCCACGCGGCCCGCCGCGTCGGCGTCTGCGCAGAGCGCGGACCGCGGAACGGGTATGCCGTGCGAGCCGAGCTTCGCGAGTACGTCGTCCGGTGCCATCACCATGCTCATGCGCGTCTCCGTCTCGGGATCGGTCAGGGCAATCTACAATATATATAATGTGTAGCCTGTTCCCATGAGAGAACTCGTCCACCGGAACGAGAGCCCGCGGGCCGTCGTCCTCACCCTCGACAGGCCGGAGAAGCGCAACGCCCTGAACGCCGACCTGAGCGACGCCCTGGCCGAGGCGGTGCTGGCGTGCGCCGAGACACCCCTACCGCTGGTGATCCGCAGCGAAGCGCCGGGCATGTTCGTAGCCGGCGCCGACGTGGCGCAGCTGCGCGCCCGCACCGTCGGCGAGAACCTGGAGCGCCGGAACTCGCGTCTGTTCCAGCTGGTCGCCGACCACCCCTGGCCGACCGTGGCCCTCGTCGACGGGGCCGCGCTCGGCGGCGGCTGCGAGCTCGCGCTCGCCTGCGACCTGCGCGTCAGCACTCCGGACGCCTGGTGGGGGCTGCCGGAGGTCCGCCTCGGCATCGTGCCGAGCGCCGGCGGCCTCACCCGGCTCGCCGAGCTCGTGGGGCGGGGCTGCGCGCACGACCTGGTCTTCTCCGGACGCCGCATCCGCGGGTCCGAGGCGGCCCGCATCGGGCTCGTGCAGAGGCTCGCCGACGGCTCGCTGGACGAGACGCTCGACGCCCTCCTCGCGGACCTGGCTCCGGCATCGCCGTTCGCCGTCCGGCTCGCGAAGGAGGCGATGCGCGTGACGGGAGACCGGCACCGGCTCGTCGACGCCGCGGCCCAGGCTCTGTGCATCGCCCAGCCCGACACTCAGGCCCGACTCGCCGCGATGCTGCAGAAGCGGTCCCGCTCCTGACGCACGAGCCGGTGCGGCCGGTCGTCCCGCACCCACCGGGGTGCCGGACGACCGGCCCGATGTGCTCGCACCTACTCGGCGGCCTTGGCCAGGTTGTCGTTCACCGTGTTGTCGACGGTGGCCTTCTTGCGCTTGCCCTCGAAGTCCGCCAGGAAGTCGAACACCTTCTGCGCGTCCGCCTTCTCAATCACTGGGCTCTCTGGGTACGCCGCGACATTCGCGTCGAAGGCGCTCTGGTACAGGTCCTCGTCGATGTCCGCGAACGCAGGCCGAGCCACCTCGGCCGCCTTCTTCGGATCGTCGTGGATCAGCTGGAGCGCGTGTCCAATGGCCTTCGAGAAGCAGGTCAGAACCCGCGACTTCTTGTCGAGCGTGCGTGAGTTGGCGACCGCCACGATGTACAGGAACGGCTCGAGGGGCTTGTACTCACCCTTGCTGAGGTTGAAAAGCATGACTCCTCCCTGCCTCGCGGCCAGGTCGGACGTCGGCGAGGAGAGGGAAAAACCGTCGATCTTCCCGGTCTTGAACGCGGCGATCATCGGCGAGCCCGAACCGATGGGCAGGAGAGTCGCGTCCTTGTCCGCATCCAGGCCGACCTGCCTGAAGAGATAGTGGAACAGCTGGTCGGTCCCGGA
Organism: Micromonospora sp. NPDC005163; assembly: GCF_053599835.1. Classification (NCBI taxonomy): domain Bacteria; kingdom Bacillati; phylum Actinomycetota; class Actinomycetes; order Micromonosporales; family Micromonosporaceae; genus Micromonospora; species Micromonospora sp. NPDC005163. The sequence goes on along the minus strand of NZ_JBSFYP010000061.1, from coordinate 12,331 downwards.
CCCCGGCGACGTGATGCCGAGCTTCAGCCCTTTCAGGGCACGGATCTTCTCCTCGGACGACGAATCCTCGGTGACCCCGGCTCTTGCCGCGGCGGCCTTGCTAATCACGACGTTGGACGCGTACTGGTCCATCAGCGAGCCGATCGCGACGACGGGCGCTCCGGCCTCGCGCGCGCTCACGATCGAGCTGTACGCCGTGAGCGCGACGTCCGCGCTGCCGCTGACGACTGCGGCCACGTTCTCCGAGCCCCCGCCGAGGTCCTTAATGCTCACATCCAGACCCTGGTCCTTGTAATAGCCGGCGTGCTCGGCGACGTACGAGGGCAGGTAGAGAAAGCCGGTCGTCGACTGCGTCAGGCTCAGCGAGTCGCCGTGGCATTCCTCCTTCGAGGCCTGCACGGACGACCCCGAGTCCGACCCTCCGGCGCACCCGGAGAGGGCGAGGCTCACAACGGCCGTCACCGCGAGCATCGCGGTCCCGCGACGTCGGCGTTGGAAAGGCAACGAGAAGTCGGGCATGACAGATCCTTTGCGTTGTGGTGGATGGGCCCATGGCCGCACTCTGCGCTGTCGTGCCTGAGGGCAGGCCTCCGGCGGAGCCGCCGGAGCGGGATGGCGCGACCGAGCGCTCGCGGCCCCGCCTACGAGGTGGGCGTGCTGCGCCAGCGGTCGACGTAGCGCTCGCCGTAGACGACGATCTGGTTGAGGATCGTCGCCACGATCATCAGGATGACCAGCGACGCGAACACGCCCGCTGTGTCGAACGTGCCGGACGCGCGCTTGAGCACAAAACCGATGCCTCGGTCGGACGCGGTCAACTCCCCGACCACGGCGCCGATCAGCGCGTACGGGACCGAGATCTTCAGACCGTTGAAGATCCAGGTGGCCGACGACGGGAGGACGACGCGCCGCATGATGTCGCGCCCCGACCCTCCCATCAGCCGCACGACGTCGACCAGGTCACGGTCGACCGCGCGCACGCCAGCGTAGGTGTTATAGAAGACCAGGAAGAAGACGATGGTCGCCGAGAGCACGATCTTGCTCGTCATACCAATGCCGAACCACAGGATGAACAGCGGGGCCAGCGCCACCTTCGGGAGACTGTAGACCGCGATGATAAACGGGTCGACCACACGGGCGACGAGGTGGGCGCGGCCGAGCACGAAGCCCACGACGATCCCGACCAGCGCGCCGACCACGAAGCCGACCAGGGTCGCCTCCATGGTCGCGTAGAGATTGGTAAGGATGGTGCCGTCGACGGCCCACTGCCCAAGCCGGCCCAGGATGTCGGCCGGATTCGAGATGTAGAAGGGGTCGATCAACGTCGACGAGAGCAGCTGCCAGGCCGCGACCGCGACCACGAGGAGGAGCAGCCGCCAGCCCAGGACCTGGAGCAGGTGCCTGCGCCGGCTGGTGTGCATGGACTTCTCGTCCCACACCTCCTCCGGGGCGCCGCTGCTGCGGGCAACCGTCTGTTCACTGTCGATGACACTCACATGTCCTCCCCGGAGTGCATGTCGTCGGCGAGCACGTCCCACAGCTCCTCGGCGAGGTCTGCGAAGCCGGGCTGGTGTCGGATCTTGAAAACGTCTCGAGGACGCGGAATGTCGATGCGGCGGTCGACCTTGACCTGCCCGGGCCGGGTGCTCATGACGATGACGCGATCACCCATGGCCACCGCCTCGGAGATGTCGTGGGTGACGAACAGGACCGTCTTGCCGGTCTCCATCCAGATGCGCTGCAGCTCGGCCTGCATCACGAGCTTGAGCTGCGCGTCGAGCGCGCCGAACGGCTCGTCGGCGAGGATCACCGGCGGGTCGTAGGCGAGCGTCCGTGCCAGGGTCACCCGCTTGCGCATCCCACCCGAGAGCTCAGAGGGATACGACTTCTCGAATCCGCTGAGCCCTACGAGGTTCACCATTTCGGCCACGCGTTCCCGGGCCTGCTTCTTGTCGACCTTGCGGATCGCCAGCGACAGCCCCACGTTGCCCTCCACCGTGTGCCACGGCAGCAGGTTGTCCTTCTGGGTGATGTAGCCGACCGACGTGTTGGGGCCGTCGAGACCGGCACCCTCGAAGAGCAGCCGGCCCGCCGAGGGATCCATCAGTCCGGCGGCCATGTTGAGCAGGGTGGACTTGCCGCAACCGCTCGGACCGACGATGCAGATGAACTCCCCCCGCTGGATGTCCAGGTCCACGTTCTTGATGGCCGTCACCACCTGTTCCTTGCGGCGGAACCGCTTGGTAACGCCCTTGACGGAAATGATCGGCGCCGACTCCCGCGTCGTACCGGTCACCACACCGACCGAGCTGGCCTTCGCTTGCGACATCAAGCCTCTCCTTACACGACGGCACCGTGATAGACAGCACACCCTGTGTTGTAGATTACGGAAAATATAGAATCGGTCAACCGTCGGGTCAGGGGAGATCGTCGATTTCCCGGAGCGCCGCGAGCAGTTGCGAGACGTCTTCGGCGGACGAGAGCTCCCGAACTCCCCGGGCGACCGCGTCCACCTGCTCGGGCGGCAGCAGCCGGCCCGCGTTTTCGGAGAACTTCACGCCCAGCTCCTCGAACGACAACGGTCGCTCTGGTCCTCCCCGGGTCGTCATGACCTCCTCGCGCCACACCGTCCCTGCTCGGTCAGTGACCGTCAGGATCGCGGGCAGCTGACGGGGGAACACGGAGTCGCAGCGGTCGCTGCCGACCACACGCACGCGGCTCATGAGCTCCCGCCGGGCCGGGTCGCGGGCCAGGTCGTCGGTGTAGTCGTCCAGACCCACCTCGAGACCCCCTCCGCCCATCAGTCCGGCCACCACCGCATACGGACCGCTGAACTGTGCCATGTAGCCGGTCTCGGGACGCTGCTTCACCTCAAGGGGCTCGCCGATGGTGCGCACGTTGGCGTGCGGCACCGCCAGCTCCGCCACCCCGACGTCCTGCGCTCGCAGGCCGCGGCGGCGCAGCGCGGCCGCAGCGTCCACCGCGGCATGCGTGAAGTGGTTGGCCGGGTACGGCTTGAAGAAGATGCCGGGCACGGTCCAGGACTCGCCCAGGCCGTCAAGGATCTCCCCTGCGTTCCCGGGCTGGTGCAGCCAGGCCTCGAAGAACCCGAACCGTCCCTCGAGGACGGTGGGCGGACCGGTGTAGCCGGCCTCGAGCACCAGGAGTGCCGCCGTCACGCCGCTCTGGGCAGCCCAGCCGCAGTGCATGCGCTTGACGGTCCCACCCGTGCGGTTCGCCTCGAGGATGCCCGACCCCATGGACGCGGCGAGCCCGAGCGCGTCCCGCACAGCTTCGGGCGAGCCGCCCATCAGCTGGGCTGCGGCCACGGCGCTGCCGAGAGCGCCGCAGATGGAGGTTGCGTGCTGGCCGTGCTCGAAGAACACCGAGTTGCCCTGGCCGGCATCGTAGCCGGCCATCCCGATCCGGACGGTCACCTCGAGCCCTGCGGCGATGGCTGCCACGGTGGCCTCCCCGGAGGCACCGACCATCTCGGCCGTGGCCAGCGCGGCCGGGATCACCGATGCACTCGGGTGCAGGACGGACGGCAGATGCGTGTCGTCATAGTCGAGCGAGTGCGCGAGCACCCCGTTCACGAAGGCCGCCGACGCCGCCGGCAACCGGTGCGCCACGCCGACGGCGGTCGCCTCCTCGCAGCCACCCTGGCGGGCGGCCAGACGACGAACGCCCCGGCTCGTGGGCAGCGTCGCCGCCGCCACGGCGATGCCAAGGATGTCCAGCACCCGCCGGCGCACGCTCTCAGCCACGTCGTCGGGAACGCCGTTTTGACGCGCCGAGACCGCGAACTCGGCGAGCGCCCCGGACAAGGTTTCGCTCATCGCGCGAACACCGCCAGAGGGCGCACCGGCGACCCGGTGGCGCCGAGCAGGTTCATCGGGACCAGCACGAGGGTGAAGGCGCCGGCCTCGCGGGCCGACAGCTCCTCCAGGTCGAGGGCCTCGACGAGGTAGATCCCCGCCTCGACCAGCATGATGCGGTGCGCGGGCAACTCGGCATGGCCACCACCAGGGGCGAGCCGCTCGAAGGCGATCGTGTCCGCCCCGGCGGCGTGCACCCGCCGTTCGACCAACCAGCGCGCCCCGGCGCTCGAAACCCCCGGAACGCCGGACTCGGCTCCGACGTACGCCGCTGGCCCCTCGTCGAAGCGCCGCCCCCACCCGCTGCGGACGAACACCACGTCACCGCTGCCGACCGTGGTCCCGCTCTGCTTCTCGGCGAGTTCGAGATCGCCCACCGTCACCTCGTAGCCGGCGTCGCAGGCGTCCGCGCCCAGTACCCTGGGGATGTCAAGAAGCACGCAGCGCCGGACCATCGGCGCGATAGTGTGGACACCGTGGTCGGGGAACCCGCCGCCCCGCATCGCTTCCTCGACCGGCACGCCGCCATGCAGCCTGCCTTCGTGCGAGACGTGCGCCAAGGCATCGATGTGGGTGCCCACATGCGTGCCCATGACGAGCTGGTCGTTGGCGGCGGAGCTGCCGTCGGACCTCGTCATGTCACCGTGTCGGCGGGGCAGCGTGTGCCAGTACGGCGGGTGGTTCGGCGACTGGGGCATCCCCCGGAACAGGGGCCTGCCCAGGTCGACGACCTCCACGCCGTTGGCGACGAGCTCGAGCAGGGCGTCGGTCATGCCAGCACTCCTTTCTCGCGAAGGAACTCCACTACGGACCCGTCCAGGCCGACCTCGGCGAGCACGGTGTCCGTGTCCGCGCCGAGACCTCTCCCCGTGTGCTTGATGCGACCGGGGGTGCGGGACATCCGCCACATCACGTTGTGCATGAGGACGCTCCCGAGATCTTCGTCATCGACGTCGACGAGCATCCGGGTCGCCCGGATGTGCTCGTCCTCCACGATGTCCCCGGAGTCGTAGACGGGCGCCACCGCGGCGCCGGCCTCGGCGAACGCTCGCACCACCTCAGCGCGCTCGCGGTCGGCGACCCAGGAGCCGACGATGTCGTCCAGCTCGTCGACGTGCTGGGCCCGTTCGCGGCCCGAGCCGAACCATGGCTTCTCCACGACGTCGGGGCGCCCCACCAGTTGCATGACCTTCTCGGCGATGCGCTGGGCGCTGGTCGACACGGCGACCCAGTGGCCGTCCTTCGTGCGGTAGGTGTTCCGCGGCGCGTTGTTCGTGGAGCGGTTGCCGTGACGGACCGGCACGGCCCCGAGCGCAGCGTACTCGAGCGGGCCCGGGCCGACCGCCGTCATCATCGGCTCCAGGATGCTGAGGTCGACGACCTGGCCCTCACCGGTCTTGTCACGATGCCGCAGGGCCATCAGCGCCGCGCTGCAGCCCGCCAGCGCACAGATGCTGTCGGCCAGCCCGAAGGACGGCAGCGTGGGAGGGCCGTCGGCCTCGCCGGTCAGGTGCGCGAACCCGCTCATGGCCTCGGCGAGGGTCCCGAACCCTGGGCGCTGCGAGTACGGGCCCTGCTGGCCGAAGCCCGTCACCCTGAGCATCACCAGCCCCGGGTTGTCCGTCAGAAGCACGTCGGGGCCGATGCCCCAGCGCTCCAACGTGCCCGGACGGAAGTTCTCCACCACGACGTCGGCCGTCCTGGCAAGCCGGCGGAAGACGTCCGCACCGTCCGGGTGGGAGAGGTCGATCGCCACCGTCCGCTTGTTGCGGCTGATCTCCTTCCACCAGAGGGGAACGTCGTCCTTCTGCGGGCCGTGGCCGCGCATGCTGTCGCCCATCCTGGGGTGCTCGATCTTCACCACGTCGGCGCCGAAGTCGCCGAGGAGTTGGCAGCAGAGCGGACCGGCGATGATCGTCGACACGTCGAGAACCCTCAACCCCTCGAGCGAGGAGGGAGTGGCACTCACCATGTGTAAAACCCCTGTCCCGTCTTGCGACCGAGCTCGCCGGCCGCGACCTTGTCGATGAGCAGCTGCGGCGGCTCGAACCGGGGTCCGAGCTCCGCGGCCAGGTGTCGCGCGACACCGAGCCGTACTTCGAGCCCCACGAGGTCCGTGAGCCGCAGAGGTCCCACCGGGTGGCGGTACCCCAGAGTGATCGCGGCGTCGATTTCCTCGGCGGGCGCCACTCCCTCCTCGATCATGCGGATGGCCTCGAGGCCTAGGGCGACGCCGAGCCGGCTGGTGGCGAACCCGGGCGAGTCGGCGACCGTGACCGGCGTCATGCCGAGCGCCGTCACCCACGACTGCGCCCGGGTCACCAGCCTCGCGTCGGTCTGCCGGCCGACCACGATCTCAACGAGGCTGCTGCTCGGCACCGGGTTGAAGAAGTGCAGGCCGAGGAACCGCTCCGGTGCGGACACGCTCTCCGCGAGGCGCGAGATCGAGAAGCTGCTGGTGTTGCTGGCGAGGACCGTGTCCGTGCCAACGACGGCGGAGACACCGCCGAGAAGCCGCTGCTTGAGGGGCCGATCCTCGGGGACCGCCTCCACCACCAGCTCGCAGCCTTTCAGCGCGTCCAGACGCGGGTCGGCGACGAGGCGCCCGCACACCGCTGTCGGCTCGTCCTGGAGTGTCCCCCGGGTGGCGCTGCGCTCAACGAGGTCCTCGACGGCGGCCCGGGCCGCAGCCGTGGCCACCTCGTTGGCGTCCACGACGACGACCCTGCTCCCGCTGACCAAGAAGGCGTGGGCGATGCCCGCACCCATCCGGCCGCCGCCGAGTACACCGACGGACGCAGGCAGCTGGCCGGCAGTCACGCAGTGGCCTTCGGCGCGCGTTGGCTGAACCGACGGTCGAAGATCGACTCCGCGATCTTGTTGCGCATCATCTCCAGCGACCCACCGGCGATCATCCAGCCGCGGGTACGTCGTACGAGGTACTCCATCGGCAGCTCGGTCGAGTATCCGGAGGCACCGAAGACCTGGAGCGCCTCGTTCGCGACCTTGAACGCGGTCTCGTTTGCGTACAGCTTGGCGATCTGCGCTTCGGCAGGCTGCGGCGCACCGTCCCTGGCGTTCACGACGGCGCGGTACACGAGCAGCCGCGCCGCGTCGAGCTGCACCTTCATGTCGGCGAACTTCCACTGAAGACCCTGAAACTCGCACAGGTCGCGCCCGAACTGCCGCCGTGTCTTGGCGTGCTCAACCGCACGCTCGAACGCGGTCTGGGCGAGCGCAAGGGCCCGCACCGCGTTTCCCATCCGCTCGATGCCGAAGATGGTCAGCATCTTGGATAGCGCGTCGCGCTCGGCGAGGACGTGCGAACGCGGCACGCGGCACTCGTCCATGTAGAGAGCGCAGTGCCGCTCCCCCGACATGTACCGCTCCGGGGCGCCCTTGCCGAACCCGGCGGCGTCGGTCGGCACGACGACCGCCCCGATGTCGCGCGACGAGGGCCCGAAGCGGCACCAGACGACGACGTGGGTAGCGTCGGGGCCGTGGGAGTTCCACACCTTCTGCCCGTCGAGCACCACGTGATCGCCGTCGATCCGGGCCTTGGTCGTGAGCTCGGTGAGCGCGGAGCCGGCGCCCGGCTCGGACATGCCCACGGTGATCAGCCCCTCACCCGCGATCAGCCTCGGGAGGAGCTCCTTGCGAAGCTCGTCCGACCCGAAGGTCGCGACCTGGCGGATGGCCCCGAAGTTCGTCACCTGCACCGCGTCGCCGGAGTGCGGGCACACCTGGCTCACGGCCTCCATGACGAGCAGGGCGTCGAGCAGCGACGCGCCCTGACCACCGAACTTTTCGGAGATGGTCAGCCCAGTGAATCCGGCAGCCGCGAGGGCCTTCAGGTTCTCCCACGGGAACTCCTCGTGGGAGAACGCCGAGGGCGCGAACTTGTCCTGCGCGAGTCGCCACGCTGACTCCTGGAGCGCCGTCTGCTCGGGCGTGAGCGAGAAGTCCACCGTGCCTCCGTAGATTGTTGTGTTTTATATAGAACATAGATTGATCTGACGCACATGGCAACCATCTCTACGCTTCAGACTGGCTTCTACGTCGGGGCGAGGGAGCTCCCGGCGCCCGCGGTCGAGCGCCTGACCGGGCGTTCCTGGCCGCCCTGCTCCACCGACTCCCCCGTTTGCACCTGCGGCAGCTGCACCTGATCGTCTCCCCCGACACCGTCCTACGCTGGCACCGCGACCTGCTACGCCGCCACCACGCCAACGCATCCCGCCCGAAACGGCCCGGCCGGCCGCCCACCGTTCGCAGCATCCAAGCCCTCGTCCTGCGCCTGGCCCGGGAGAACGCGAGCTGGGGCTACCGGCGAATCCACGGCGAACTGGCCACCCTTGGTATCAAGGTCGCCCCCTCCACCGTGTGGGAAATCCTCAACGCCAACGGGATCGGGCCCGCGCCCCAGCGCGACCGCCAGACCTGGGCCACTTTCCTGCGCGGCCAGGCACACGCGATCCTCGCCGCCGACTTCTTCGAAACCCGGACACTGACCGGCGCACGGCTGTACGTCTTCGCCGTCATCGAGCACGCCACCCGCCGCGTCCGGGTGCTCGGCGCCACCGCCCATCCAACCGCGGCCTGGACCACACAACTGGCCCGCAACCTGGCATGGACCTGAAGGACACCGGCGGCGCCACAGTGAAATACCTGATCCGGGACCGCGACAGCAGATACACGGCCGCCTTCGACGCGGTCTTCGCCGAGGAAGGCGTCGCGATCGTGAAGACCGCAATCCGTGTACCGCGCATGAACGCAATCATGGAGCGGTGGGTGCGCTCATGCAGAGCCGAACTCCTCGACCGGACCCTGATCGTGGACCAGGCCCACCTCCTGCATGCGCTTCGCGAGTACGAGACCTTCTACAACGAACACCGGCCCCACCGCGCGCTCCACACCGCGGCACCCCTACGCCTGCTCCCCCAACCGATCACCGAACCGGACCGACTCGCCCACCTCGACATCCGACGACGCGATCGACTCGGCGGCATCCTCCACGAATACCAACACGCCGCTTGAGCTGCACGGATGGGGTTTTCGGCACCTACAGGGTCGCGGTCAGGACGGTGCGCATGACGGCGGTGCTCAGACCAGGCTACCGCGCTCGCGTTTCATGATGCCGTTGGCGACCGCCCGGGTGAGCACCTCGACCTCGCCCCCGTCGTCCTCGTTCACATAGACGCGCACCTCCCGCTGGGCGCGGCTCAGCGCGAGATAGAGCAGCGACAGCGAACGGGTCCGTTCGTTGGGGGTCTGGTTGATCCGCATTTCCGGAATACCAGCCACCAGAACCGAGTCGAACTGGAGGCCGGCTAGATACTCAGCAGGCCCGACGACCAGCCCGCGGCCGCGGTGGCGGAGACCCTCGACGTCGGATCGGCCCTGGACCGTCGACACGTGAAACTTACCGGACTCGCCGATGCGTGAGGCGAGCTCGCTGAAGCGCCGCCACTGCCGAAGGTCCACAATGGCCAAGGCGATCCTGCCTTTCTGGTAGAGCTGCTGCACTGCCCTGGCGATGTCGGTCTCCTCAGCCGGTCGCGACGCGGCCACGCTCAGCACAGGCGCCGGACCCGGCTGCTGCGCGGACTCGACCGCGCTGAAATTGATGTCCCAGTCACTGCCCAGATCGAGGGTTGGGAACTCATGATGGACGTGTTTGATTAGGTCGAGGATCTGTGGCGTGAACCGATAGACTGTCGCCAACTCAAAGTTGGTGATTTCGCCGATCTCGTCGTCCATCGCGATCGGTGACGACCGCGTCTCATCCGCAGCGAACCCAATGAACGCCTCCGACGGCGACTGCCGCGGGTCGACCGCCATGAACACTCGTGGATACATGCTTACGTCGCGCGAGAGGTAGTGGAGTACTTGGCGCTCCAACGGGCTAAACAGATGGAACTCGTCGACGAAGATCAGGTCGTACCCCTGGGTCCGGCGATTGCGGTTCCACGCATGCGTCTCGAGGTGGCTGAGCAGGTCGGCGAGCACTTGGTCGGAGGTGAGAATCGCCCGAGCGTCGAGATTCGCCATGTATTTCGTGTATAGCGCGAACGTAACGCGTAGGTCATCCCGGCTCTCCAGCGGCAGCATCCAGGTCGCCCTGGGAAGTTGGAAGTACCGCGCCTCCGCGCCCGCGCCGGGGAAGATGGCCGCAGCCCCTATGACGGAACCGAACTCGACGAGGAGATCCCAGGCCAGGGCCTTGCGTTCGTTAAGCTCAGGAGAGTCGAACCTGGCCCGGAGGCCTTCGGTGACGCGTTCCCGGTAGGTAATCCAGTCGCCCGCGATGAATTCGTCCAGCACCTCGAGGATCTGGTCCAGTTGAGCCTGTTTGCCGCTGAGGCTGTCGTCGCCGGCCAAGCTGAAGCCGGAATCGTCGTTGGTGTACTGTGGCGAGATCGTCTTAGCGATCTCCAGGAGTGGGAAGACGTCGATTTCCTGGAACAGCCCCATCCCCATCGAGTCGAGCGAGTCGGCCACGTCGGTGGCCAGGGACCAACTGTGGGTCACCATGAGCACCCGAAGGTCGACGCCGGCTTCGCGAGCCTTGAGGACCTCTCGGGTCGCCTTCAAGGTGAGCGCAAGGGTCTTGCCGGAGCCTGCCGGGCCGCGAAGGCGGATCGACTTGCCGGTGCTCGCTTCGACGAAGGATCGCTGGTCATCGGTGATGGAGGCCAACCACTTCTCGTACGACCATCCCTTCGTCGTCGATTGCTCACCGAGCGGTGGCATCAGGATCTCGACGTCGGGCGGCGTCGCCGCCCGACGTCGCTGGGCCTTGCGCTCGGGTATGTTCGCGACCGCAGCCTTCCAGTCGGCCTCCCAACCGGTTGGCATTGCTGGCTTGGCCAGTTCGAAGTCCTCGAGGGCTGCCTTCTTGTCTGAGGTGGTGGTGCCCCAAAGGACGATGTCGGATCCGTCGCCCGGCAGCAGCTCCGCGATCCAGCGACTCGCCTCGGCGCTGCCTCGGCTGACTGCGAAGAAGGCGATGAGGTTGTTGTGCTTGTACTGGTGCCAGCCGCGAGGCAACGTCAGCGGTCCTGTCGTGCGGGCGCGCTCAGCGAACGAGGCGACGCGGCTGAGCACGTCAGGTCGCAGGTCGACAAGATGCCGGGGAACGAAGCGATCTTCGGAGAATGCATCCCGTATCAGCACGATCCGCTGATCCTTCTCGGTGTCTTCAACCGTAAGCAGCACGTCGACGCTTGTCCCCGCATTTTCCAGCAGCAACGGGGAAACCGGAATGGCGTCTGGCGACAGGCCGGTGGCCAGTTCTTTGAGGGCACGCACCGTCGTCACGAGTGGTCTCATGCGTACGTCTCTCCCAATAGCTCGGCGTGCAGGTCGCGGAACTCCTCGTACTCCTTGGGGAGCCCGATGGACATGAATACGAGCGCGAAACGTTGAACGAGCAGGTGGACGTACCGTTCCTGCAGACGGGAGATGCGTCGGTAGCCGACGGACTTCTTGGCGGGGCCGATGGCGATCTGGACTTCCCAGACCTGCTCCAGATGACGCAGGTAGGCGAAGTAGCCGAGCTCATGCTTCGGCGCAATCGCGGAGACGAAGAGCGCGTCGCCGGGCGGCTGACCGTAGGGACTCTTGAGGACGTTGACAATCTGCTGGACGACCTTGTCCCGCTTCTGAGCGTTAGGCACGGCGAGGTGCGCCGCGATCAGGCGCTCGACCGCGTCGTCGAGGGTCTGCGCCGGCTGACTGACCAAGCGGATGGCTTCGAGTGTCGCCTTGGCGACGGTAGCCTCGGGATCAGCCAAGCCAAGGGTGGCGACGATCTCATTGGGTTCGACCTCGCCGGGCCAGGCCCGCAGTCGCTCGTCGGAGACGTGCTCGGCGAACGGGGACGGGAGCACCTGACGAAGCGCCGGTATGACCTTCGCCAAGGCCCGCTCGCGTAGGCGGGGCACCTGCATCTCCAGCAGGTATTCGTGGGCGGTCAGCAGCGGGACGCAGGTCACTCGGCCCTGATGCTTGGCGTGCGCGAAGTCGCAGTCGGCCGTGAGCACGAGCAGATGTCGCTGCCACATCGACGCAACCGGTTCAACCGACTCGATGACGTCACCCTGCCGCAAGGGGTCGGTGACGCTGATATCGCGGTATTCCGGGAAGGGTCCGGACAACCGTGCCTCCAACGTAGGGTGCCGCGCTCAAGTCGAAGCCGGATCGAGTCTAGGTCTACAGGAGCAGATGGTGTCACCGTTCCGGGGCCTCAAACTGTGCTTTCGACCGTCCCTTGTGCCAAGCCCACCGGGTTAGAGTTGCCCGACCTTTTCGCTACCTGGAAAATACCGCTGGCATGTCCCGACCCGCCCTCGCCTCGCTCCCTGGGTGTCAGGGTTGGGTGAGTCCAGTGGTTCAGAGCAAGTAGCCCTCCCGGGGCGAGGATGGATCTTCCTTCGATGACGATTCCCAGCACA
>NZ_JBSFYP010000060.1:0-42542 GCF_053599835.1 Micromonospora sp. NPDC005163 | reverse complement strand
TGTTCTGTTACTAGCTGCGGGGGGGGGGGGGGTGCGCGGGCGCCCCGGCGGGTGCGGGGGGGGGGGGGCTGCCCGGCGCGGGGGGGGGGGGGGCCCCCCCCCCCCCCCCCCCACCCCGATGAGCGCGGCGAGCGGACCAGCAGGCTCGGTGCGAGCGGGGCGAGGGGAAGCGGTGAGTGAAGGCGCGGTGGTCATCGCCCTGGACGTGGGCGGCACGGGCATCAAGGCCGCGCTGGTCCGGGCGGATGGGACCAGCCAGCACACCGAACGGCACGCCACCGGCGCTGACCGGGGTCCGTCGGCGGTCGTGGAGACCGTCCTGTCCGTCGCCGGAGGGCTGGCTGACAAGGCCCGCGCCGACGGGTTGACTCCGGTGGCGGTGGGCATCGCGGTGCCCGGGGTGATCGACGAGGTCGCCGGCGTGGCGGTCTGGTCGGCCAACGTCGGCTTCCGGGACGTACCGTTGCGGGACCTGGCGGTCGCGCGGCTCGGGCTGCCCGTGGCGCTCGGGCACGACGTGCGGGTGGGCGGCGTGGCGGAGGCCCGGCTCGGCGCCGGGCGGGGTAGTAGGCACGTGCTCTTCGTCGCGATCGGCACCGGCATCGCCGCTGCGCACGTGGTTGGAGGGTCGGCCTACGCGGGCGCGCACGGCGCCGCCGGCGAACTGGGTCACATCGTGGTACGCCCCGGTGGGCCGCGCTGCGGCTGCGGCCAGCTCGGCTGTCTGGAGGCGGTCGCTTCGGCGGCCGCGGTCGGCCGGCGTTACGTGGAGCTGACCGGTACGCCCGCCACCGCGGCCGACGTCTCCGCGCGGGCCGCCGCGGGGGAGGAACTCGCCGGGCAGGTGTGGCGCGACACGGTCGACGCGCTCGCCGACGGGCTCCGCACCGGACAGGCTCTCTACGACGCGGAGGTGATGGTGATCGGCGGCGGCCTCGCCGAGGCCGGAGCCGGGTTGATCGACCCGCTCCGGGCGGCGCTGCGCGCGCGGCTCACGTTTCACCGGGAGCCGCGGCTGGCGCGGGCCGCACTCGGCGACGAGGCCGGCAGCCTCGGCGCCGCCCTACTCGCGCTCGACCGCATGGAGGGTGGCGTGCGAGCGCCGTATTGACCGGTGTCATCGCGACCGACGGCACCATCCGTATCATCGCGGCATGGTGCTGGACCCGGAGCCACGGATCAGCCGGCGGGCGGTGCTCCTGGCCGCCGGCGGGCTGCTCGTCGGTTGCTCCCCACAGCCCGAGGTCGACACGGTCCACCTGCGACTGGCCACCGGGCCGGCGGGGGCGGTGTACCGGCGCATCGGCGGTGCGCTGGCCGAACACATCTCCGAGCAGGTGCCGGGTGCCACGGTGACCACCGTGCCGAGCGGGGCGTCCACCGACAACATCCGGATGCTGCGGGCCGGCGCGGCGCACCTCGGGCTGACCAGTCTGGATGCGGTGATCACGACCGACGGCAGCGCGCCCGAGGGGCTCTCGGCGGTGTGCCGGCTCTACGACAGTCATCTGCATCTCGTGGTCATGGCCGGTTCGGCGATCGAGGAGTTCCGGGACCTTGAGGGCAAACGTCTGTCCCTCGGTGCCCGCGATTCGGGCACGGAGTTCACCTCGCTGCGGGTTCTGGAGCTCGGCCCGATCAACGCCGACGTTCGGTACCTCAGCCAGGCCGAATCGGCGGCGGCGCTGCGCGACGGCAGGATCGACGCGATGTTCTCCCTGACCGGCGTCCCGACACCCGCCATCACGGAGCTGGCTCAGCGGCACCCGATCCGGCTGATCCCGTTGGACGCACAGGCGGACGCGCTCTTCACGGCGTACCCGGGTCCCTACGCTCCCGCCACGATCCACGCGACCGCCTACGCCGGCGTCCCGGCCACCCGCACCGTCGCCGTGCCGAACGTGCTGCTCGCGCGCAACGACCTGCCCGACGACCTGGTCTACGCCATCACCGACACGATCTTCACGCACACCGGCACGATCACCTCCGCCAGCCGTGGCGACGCCGCGGCCGTTCCCGAAGCGTGGCAGATCAACGTACGCACCGGGATCTCCACCGCATCGGTTCCGCTCCATCCGGGCGCGGTGGCCTGGTTCCGCGACCGCAAGCGCTGACCAGAGACAGCGGCAGGTTGGCGAAGAGACCGGGTCCTCAGACCGGCGACGGCGCCGGGGCGCCGGCCGACGACGCCACCTGCGGAACGACCGGCAACGCGACCACTGCGGCGAACCCGTGCCCGGACCCGTCCGGACGCGGCAGGCCCTCCTCCAGCCGCAGCTCGCCCCCGGCCGCCCCGACCAGGTCGGCGCAGATCGCCAGTCCCAGGCCGGTACCGGACACGTTCTGGTGCCGCGGCGACCGCCAGAACCGTCGTAGCGCCTGCGCCTGCTCGGACACGTCGATCCCCTGCCCGTCGTCGCGGACCGAGATGGTGACCACCCCTGCGGCCGCGGAGCCGTTGCGGTTTCCGGCGCCCGCTCCACCGGGAACAACGCGGGCGCTCACCTCCACCGCCCGCGCGCCCGAAAGCCGCAACGCGTTGCTGATCAGCTCGTCCAGGATGCTGCCCAGTCCGCCCGGCGGCTCCAGCAGCCGCAGCCCCGGCGGCACGTCGACCGCCAGTGTCTGCCCCGCCGTCGCCGTCAACGCCCGCCACCGGACCACCCGGGTCGCCAGCACCTCGTCAAGATCCACCGGCGACGCCGTCCGCATGCTCTCCATCCGCGCACTGGCCTGCAGCGAGTTCAACATCCGCTGCATCGCCTTCAGCTCGTCGACGGCGACGTCGTACACCTGCCGTCCGTTGCCCTCCGGCCGCAGGTGCGGCGCGAGGCTCTCCACCGCGAGCCGGAGGCTGGTCAACGGGTTGCGCAACTGGTGCGACGCGTCGGACACGAAGGCCCGCTGCCGCTGCGCGGCGTTCTCGACGGCGTCCATCATGGTGTTGAACGACTCCGCCAGCCGCCGCAGCTCGATCGGGCCGGCTTCGGCGTCGGCGCGGATCGTCAGGTCGCCCTCGGAGATCCGCGAGGTCGCCGCGTCCAGCTTCCGCACCGGCCGCAGCACCCATGCCGACACCGGCCAGGCGACGGCCGCCAACGCGATCAACGGCAGCAGCCCCAGCCCGGCGAGCCGGGCCCAGCGTACGAGGATGGCTTCGCGCGTCCTCGACAGGTCGGAGATCGTCACGACGGCGCCGACCACCTCACTGTCCCGGCCCACCGGCTCGGCCACAACGAGTGCCGAATCGTCCCACGGCGCCCATTCCCAGGACGGTTCGGAGCGCGCCCCGGCCAGCGCCGCGGTCACGATCCGGGGCAACGTCGGCTCGGCGCGTGCCGCCTCCTGGTACGCGCCGGCCGGTCCGAGCAACACCTCGCCGGACGTGTCGACCAGCGCGACCGGGATGCCGTAGAGCTCGTGGTAACGCGTCAGCTCCTGCTGGAGCGCCTCGGTCCGCCCGGTCGACAGCGCGGTCTCGGCCAGCGAGGCGAACCGGCCGACGTCGTTGAGCCGGTTGACGTACGTCTCCTGCATCTCCCGCTCGGCCACGGTGACGCTGAGCGGCACCCCGAGCGCCGCGACGAGCAGCACCGCAAGGGGAACGAGGACGACGAGCAGGCGGCGGTGCACGGCGTGTCAGCCGATCAGCTCCGGCTGGTCGGCCAGGAGCCGATAGCCGACGCCGTGGATCGTGCGGATGACCACGTCCGGCCCCAGCTTGTGCCGTATCGCCGCGATGTGGGTGTCCAGGGTGCGACTCGACGACTCCCAGGTCGCGCCCCAGATCTGGTCGAGGATGACGTCGCGGCTGACCACGTTGGGCGCCCGCCGGGCCAGCAGCAGGAGCAGCTCGAACTCCTTGCGGGTCAACGGCACGGGCGTGCCGTCGACGGTGACCTCGCGGGTGCCCACGCCGATCCGCATCGGGCCGAGCAGGAGCGGCTCGTCCGACTGGCTCAGGGCGCGAGCCGCCCGGGTGCGCCGCAGGACGGCGTCGATCCGGGCGAGCAGCTCCGGGATGCCGAAGGGCTTGACGATGTAGTCGTCAGCGCCGGCGCGCAGGCCACGGACCCGCTCGTGCTCCTCGGACCGTGCGGTGACCGCGATGACCGCGGTCTGCGGGTGGTCACGCAGCTTCCGGATCACGTCGAGTCCGTCGCCGTCGGGCAGACCCAGGTCGACGAGCACCACGTCGGACGGCGCGGCGCGCACGGCCTCCGCGGCGGTGGCGATGCGGTGGACCTCGAAGCCCGCCTGGGTCAGGACGGTCACCAGACCCAGCGCCACGCGGTCGTCATCCTCGATGACGGTTATCCGCATACCAGCGGATTGTACGGCCCGGGTCGACCCTCGTGTCAGCCCTCAAGTTCTTGGGATTCCTCTGACACCATCCGCGTCCCGGCCAGTCGAGACTGAGGTCCACTCGCTCACTGAGACATGCGCATGCGCTGATGAGGAGGCCGCTGTGCGAGAGACCAGCAGGTACCGGGCCACCGCGCGGATGGTCGCCGCGATCGGCGTCGTCTCGCTCGTCGCCGCCTGTTCCGGCAACGGAGGCGCCAACGGCGGAGGCGACGCCGCAGGCTACCCGGACCAGAACATCACGATCGTCGTGCCGTTCAGCGCGGGGGGCCCGACAGACACCGTCACCCGCATGATCGCCGAGCCGATGGCCGCCAAGCTCGGCGCCAAGATCGTCGTCCAGAACGTCGAGGGCGCCGGCGGCACGGTCGGCGCCGGCGACGTCGCGCGGGCCGATCCGGACGGCTACACGGTGCTCATGCATCACATCGGTATGTCGACGGCGCCAGCCCTGTACAAGAACCTGGGCTACAAGCCGCTCGAGGACTTCGAGATGGTCGGACTCGTCACCGAGGTGCCGATGACAGTCGTCGCCCGCAAGGACTTCGCACCCGCGACACTCCAGGACCTCGTGACCCACGTGAAGGCGAACGCCAACAAGGTCACCCTGGCCAACGCTGGCATCGGCGCCGCATCCCACCTGTGCGGCCTGCTGTTCCAGACCGCCACCGGTGTCAAGCTCCAGGAGGTCCCGTACCAGGGCACCGGCCCCGCGCTGACCGACCTCGTCGGCGGCCAGGTCGACTTCATGTGCGACCAGACGACCAACACCAGCGGCCAGATCGCCGCAGGGAAGGTGAAGGCGTACGCGGTCACCACGCCGGAGCGGGTGAAGAGCCTTCCCGACCTGCCCACCACGGCCGAGGCCGGGCTGCCCCAGCTTCAGGTCAGCGTGTGGCACGGTCTCTACGTCCCGGCCGGCACGCCGCAGGAGGTCGTCCAGAAGCTGTCCGAGGCGCTGAAGGTGGCACTGGCCGACCAGGGGGTCATCGACCAGATGGCCAAGCTCGGCACCGCGCCGGTCCCGGCCCAGGACGCGACCCCGCAGGCGCACCGGGCCAAGCTCGAGGAGCAGCTCGGCACGTGGGCGAAGATCATCGCTGACGCCGGGGTCAAGGTCTCCTGAGGTGGAACGCCGTCGGTCGTTCCCGGACGTCCTCGCCGGGGGACTCTTCGTCCTGATCGGTGGCGCATTCGTGTGGGGGGCGCTCGGCTACGAGCTGGGCGCCCCACTGCGGATGGGCCCCGGCGCCTTCCCGCTGCTGGTCGGCGCGACCGTGGCCGCCCTGGGCCTGGCGATCATCATCAAGGGACTCATCGCCGGTGAGGGGATCTCGTTCGGACCGGTCCCATGGCGTGCGGTCGCCGCCATCGTGCTCGCGGTCCTGTTCTTCGGACTCACCGTCCGGCGCCTCGGATTCGTGCCGACGTCGGCGGTGACCGCCCTGCTCACCACGCTGGCCAGCGCACGCGTACGGCTACTCACGGCCGTGGCCGTGGCCGCCGGTCTGACCGCGGCCAGCACGCTCATCTTCGTCGTCGGACTTCAGCTGCGGATCCCGCTATGGGGCCCGTGGCTGGAGCTCTGACGCGGCATCCGGACTGAGGCATGGAACTTCTCGACAACCTCGCGCTGGGCTTCTCGACCGCCTTCCTGGTCCAGAACGTCCTCTACTGCTTCGTGGGAGTGCTGCTCGGGACCGCGGTCGGCGTGCTGCCCGGCATCGGGCCAACGGCGACGGTGGCGATGCTGCTGCCGATCACGTTCAGCTTCGAGCCGGTGACGGCGCTGATCATGCTGGCCGGCATCTACTACGGCGCGCAGTACGGCGGCTCGACGACCGCCATCCTGATCAACCTGCCCGGCGAGTCCTCGGCGGCGGTCACCGCGCTGGACGGGTACGAGATGGCCCGGCAGGGCCGGGCCGGTCCGGCCCTGGCCGCCGCCGCGGTCGGGTCCTTCATCGCGGGCACGGTGGCCACCGTCGCGCTGGCCGTCGCGGCCCCACCGCTGGCCAGCGTCGCGTTGAAGTTCGGCCCGGCCGACTACTTCTCGCTCGTGCTGCTCGGCCTGATCGTGTCAATAACGCTGGCGCGTGGATCGGCGCTCAAGGCACTGGCGATGATCGCGCTCGGCGTGCTGCTCGGCACGGTCGGCCAGGACATCTACACCGGCACGCCCCGGTTCGTGTTCGACCAGCGCGAGCTGTACGGCGGCATCAACTTCGTGTCGGTCGCCGTCGGCATGTTCGGGGTGGCCGAAATTCTGCGCAACCTGGAGAACGAGGAGACCCGCACGGCGATCGTCGGCAAGGTGCGGAACCTCTGGCCGACCCGTGAGGACCGCCGCCGGATCGTCGGCCCGATCGCGCGCGGTACCGGTCTCGGCGCCGCGCTCGGCGTCCTGCCCGGCGGTGGCCACGTGCTGGCCTCGTTCACCTCGTACGCCGTCGAGAAGCGGATCTCGAAGCGGCCGCAGGAGTTCGGGCGCGGCGCGATCGAGGGAGTCGCCGGCCCCGAGTCGGCGAACAACGCCGCCGCGCAGACGTCGTTCATTCCACTGCTCACCCTGGGTCTGCCCGCCCACCCGGTGATGGCGCTGATGGTCGGCGCGTTCATCGTCCACGGCATCACCCCCGGCCCGAACGTCATCACCAACGAGCCGGCGCTGTTCTGGGGCCTGATCGCGTCGATGTGGATCGGAAACGTGCTGCTCGTGCTGCTGAACCTGCCGCTGATCGGCATCTGGGTGCGCCTGCTGCGCATCCCGTACCAGGTGCTGTTCCCGATGATCATCCTGTTCGCCGCGATCGGCACCTACTCGCTGAGCTTCAACGCGTACGACGTCTACGCGATCGCGTTCTTCGGGATCCTGGGCTACATCCTGATCAAGTGCGGCTGCGAGCCGGCGCCGCTGCTGCTCGGCTTCGTCCTCGGCCCCCTGCTCGAGGAGCACCTGCGCAGGGCGCTCATCATCTCCCGCGGCGACGCGTCGGTCTTCCTGACCCGGCCGATCTCCGCAGTGTTCCTGGCCCTGGCCGTGGCAGCGCTCGTCGTCGCCGTCCTCCCGATGATTCGCAGGCGCCGCGAGATCGTGTTCGCCGACGAGGAGCAGGAGGCCGGATGGTGATCCCGGCGGGGCGCTCGGCGCGACCGGTCAGCGCCTCACGGGCAGGGCGTTCGCGCGCAGACGTCGATGACCTTGCCGGTGAGCAGGAACACCGCCTTCTGTTTCTGGGCTCCGGCCTGGGCGCGCGGGAACTCGTGCGGATCGTCGCCGTACTCCGGCCCGGCCGGGGCGAGGTTCGTCGTCGGCGGCGCGTACGCCGCGCCGCTGTTCCAGATCACGATCGCCGAGCCGGTGTACGGATACGCCCGGATCGGTGTGATGCCCCAGTACGGCTTCACGTCGAGTGACCAGCCGTCGGCGAGGGCAGGGGTGTGCAGGCGGGCGCCGATGGTGCGCGCCTGGACCTCGGCCGCGGCGGGGGAGACCTGGTGGTCGCCGAAGGCCACCTGCATCAGCACCCGGTGCGCCGGGGTGCGCGGCAACGGCTTGTCGGTCATGTGCTGGGCGTACCCGTTGGCTTCGGACCGGTCCCAGAGCATCTGCAGCAGTGCGAAGATCAGCTGCTGGTCGACCTTGTCCGGGTAGTACTGGTCCATGATCGATTGGAAGGGGGCGAAGTCCACGCTGCGCTGCAGCAGCGTGGAGTAGTTCATCGCCGGCACGCCGAGCACGGACCGGGTCCAGTCCTGGGCGATGGCGGTGAGTGCGCCGCCGTTGATGCCACCCTGACTGTTGCCGTCGTAGTGCAGCCCGCCGGCCACGTCGATGAGCGGATGCCCGCCGGCGTCCTGGAACGCCGGGTCGGCCGCGAACCCGTCCGGGTGGATCATCGCCCGGCCCAGGAAGAGGAAGTTCAGGAAGCTCTGCTGCAACCGGTCCGCCACCGCGGGGAAGGCGCTGAGGTCGGTGAAGGCGCCGGCCACGTACGGGACGTCAGCGGCGGCCATGCCGATCCAACTTGTCGCGCAGAAGCTGAAGTCGTACGTCGCCGACATGGTCTTGACGTTGCCGGCGTTGACCTCGGTCGGGCTGCCCAGCAGGCCGTGGCCGTAGAGCGACAGGTGTGCCGGATCGGCGGCGGAGGCGCTGCGCGGGATGTCGCAGACGAAGTCCGCCCGCAGCGTCGCGCCGGACGGCGTGGGCAGGGAGTACCTCGTCGGTGCTGACCCGTCGCCGTCCGCCGGCCCGTAGTGCAGCCGTGACCCGGGTCCGCCGCTGCCGTTCAGATAGGACGGTACGCCGATGGTGCCGGTCACCTGCCGGGCGATCCGCGCATCCTGCGCGGGCGGGTAGTCGGTCACCTGGGTGACGGTGATCGACGGCGCCGCCGCGCCCAGGGTGGCGAAGGCGTTGTCGCGGATCGCCAGCATCCGCCCGGTCAGGCCCTGCCGGCTCGCCACCGTGAAGTCCCACGCCAGGTGGAGGCTGTGCCGCTTGACACCGACCCTGGTCAGGTCGGCGAGGACCCGCTTGATCTGCGGGGCGCGGCGGTCCCGGGGGCCGAGGCCGACGCCGGTGACGTACTTCCGGAATGCGGCCGGCGTAGGGATGAGCTTCCCGTTCCGGTCGCGCATGCCACGCAGGCCCACCACGTACCGGGTGCCCTCAGCCAGCGCCACCGCCGGCCGGATGATGAGCAGCTGCCGGTCGGGCGCGCCGGCGGCGTGCGCGTCCAGCTCCGCCCAGTACGGAGTGCGCTTGCCGGTGGCCGTGTTGAGCAGCACGATCGGCGCGTCCGGCGCCAGCGAGCGGCCGATGTCGGTGACCGGGGCGATCCCCGTGGCCGCGGCGTCCAGGCCGGGCACGCGCACCAGGATCGGCGAGCCGGGGCTGAACCCGTCCTGTCGGTTCCATTCGGCCGGGTCGATCGGGGTGCCGTGCACGTTGGCGGGCATCGAGGAGGCCGCGAGTTGCACCCGCTTGCCGGTGCGGCTGGCTCGATCCGTCACGGTGAAGAAGTCGTTCGGGAACGGCAGCAGGCACGCGGTCGGGTCGATCGGGTCGCAGCCACCGTGCGTGGCCGGGTGCGACGACACCGCGGGTGGCGCGGCGGGGGCTGCCGTGCCGAGCAGCACGGCTCCGGCGGTCACCAGCACGGACACGGCGAGACGGAGCCGTACGGGGGTGGTCACACGCATCTCCTTCGATGGTGGCCGGAGTGGACGAACCCTACGCCGCACGAGGGATCGCGGCAAGAGCGGCGCCCTCGCGTTCGCCGGCCGGTTGATCCCGGACGATAACCTCGCCCACATCACCATCACCGACACCTCGCTGAAGGTCTCCTGGACCTGGACCATCCGCCCCGGGCAGGCAAGCGCGAAGCGCTGGAAGGAGTTGGGCATCCCGCCGGTCGTGTGGCACTGGCTGCCCCCGTCAGGCGGCCCGGCGAGGGTGACGTATCCCGAGTCGCCCGCGTTCCGGCGGCCGATCCTGCTGATGGCGTTGGCGCGGGACGTCACGGTGCGGGTACGCCGGGACCGGCCGTCGTTCACCGCGTTCCGCGTCGAGCGGCCCCGGTCACCGTTCTCCGCGGTGACCACGTCACCCGGGCCTTCCTGCCAGTGCCACCCGTCGCATCACCAGCGCACGCCCACGTCCGACCTGCGCCACCAGGTCCTCGATCCCGACACCGTGCTGTGCGACCTCACGCCCCAGGTCACGGTCTTTCGCAACCAGGACCCGCGGGCGGCTCCCTCGTTCGGTGATCCGCAGTCGATCCTCGCGGCGATGGGAACTCCGTACGTGCTCGTCTCGGGGGCCGAGACGCCGGTTCCGGTGGAGGCGGACAACCTGGGCAGGGTCGCGGACACGATGGCGGTGAGCCTCGGCTACGTCTGGAAACGGGTGCTGCCGCCCGGACTGCTGATCGTGCCGCAGCCCACCGGGGTGGTGATCCAGCACTGGGAGGGCCACTTCCAGGTACAGGTCACGATCAAGGACCCGGACAAGCCCGCGGCGTACGCCTACTCGGCCCGCTGCCAGGGCTCGGTCAGTCTGATCGTCATCCAGCACGACGAGAACGTCACCGTGACCGTCCAACCCGGGCCGAAGGCCGTCGCCCGTGCGACGTTTGTCTATTCCCGCAAGGTCGCCCACGAAGATGTTCCGCGCCAGGGCGCGAGCCTGGACTTCGACGCGAAGACGCACCACCGCCACGAGTTGCCCGACAGGACGAGCGTCTCGTCCATGGTCCAGATGATGATCGAGGTGCCGCTCAGCTTCGTCCCCATCATCGGAGACCTCTACGAGCTCGGACAGCTCGCGTTCATGACGGCAACCGGGCGGGACTTCTGGGGCAATCGCGTCACCTCCAACGAGATCATCGTGTACGGGACTCTGGCGGCGGTGTCGGTTGGCGCGACGGCCTACGTCCGTATGGGCAGGAGTTCGGCGCGGCTCAGCGAGGAACTCGCCCGCATCGAAGCGCTGACGGCTGATCTGCGCCGGATCGTGGACGATGTCGACGGTGCTGCGCGGTCCGGTGCACTTCTGAAACGCCTCAAGAGCTTGCCGGAGCCACAGCAGGAGAAGCTCGCCAAGATGTTGGAAGCCGCCACCGCGAACCCCCGTGCGGCCTCGACGCTGGCCAAGGGCGTCCAGGACGTGCTGCAGGAGGCGAAGAAGGCCTCGAAGCAGGCCGACGATCTCCTCGACCTCGACGTGCACGCGCTCTTCACCGAGGACATGGCGTCGTTCGCCAACTCGATGCTGCGCTGGGAGTACGACGACTACATCGCCATCGTGGCCCGCCGCGGGAACGACCCGAAGGCACCGCTGGACTGGTTGCTCGGCACGACACGTCAGTGGGTGCACGCCTACCTCAAGGCGCACCTGGGCGACGACTACCGCACCATCATCAAGGCGGCCCACGGCCGGCTGCCAGGCCGGGTGACCCTCACGACGGCGATGCTGGGCCACTACGACACCGTGGCGAAGATGGGCATCAACCAGTACAACGAGATGCAGAAGAAGGTCCGCAAGGTGTCCGGCTTCGGGTACCTGTTCGAGCTGGATCACATCATCGAACAGCGCTTCATCCGACGGCTCCGCGAGTGGACCGAGGCCGTACCGGAATACCTGGCCTTCCAGGCGTTCCTCGTGCCCAAGAACGCCGGCGTCGCCGCCGAGATGATCCGCATTGACCCGGCCTCACACGTGATCCGCTACGTCCACCGAGCGAAGACCGACATCATGCGGACCCTGATCCCGCACGGCTCCGAGCACCTCTTCAACGTGCAACAGATCGCGGACGCGACGCTGTTCACGCTGAAGTCGCTGGACGCGCACACCTACATGAGGACGATCGACGTCTTGAAAGAGGACTTCCGCTTCCTCGCGGGGGCCCTCGGCCAGGAGATGCCCCGGCTCCGGCAGTGGGACGAACTCACCGAGGCCCTCTTCACAGCGGCGAACGGCTGGCCGCAGGTCAAGTAGACATGGGCGATCGTGCAGGTCTATCGCGGGCTCACGACGGTCAGCAGCACGACTGAGTCCTCGACCGCGGTCAGGGCGTGCCGCTGTGGCGGGATCGCGACGTGGTCACCGTCCCTGCCCTCCCATGCCTCGGTCGACGTGGTGAGCCGGACGTGGCCGCGTAGGACCAGCAAGGTCGCCTCGCCCGGGCTGCTGTGTTCGGCCAACTCACGCCCGGCGAGCAGAGCCAGGACGGTATGGCGGAGTGCCTGGTCGTGGCCGCCGTGGATGGTGTGGGCCGATCGGCCGCTGTGCGCCTCTCGAGCCAAGGTCAGCTGTTCCTCCGCCAGTGTGGGGAGGGAGGTCGACTTCATCGATAGAGCCCTTCGTCTCGTCCGGGATCAACGCGTTGGGTCAGAGAGCCAGCAGGAGGACGCCGCCCGCGAGCAGGGCGACCACCTTGACCAGCTCAAGGGCAACGTAGGCGTAGTGAGCGTGCGAGCGTGGTGCATTCTCGCCCGCCAACACGGCGCGGGAGCGCCGAGCCAGCCGCGGCCGGACAGCCAGCAGCTGGACCAGCAGGACGGCGACGGCGACCATGATGGCCGCGAGCGCCCGCGCTGGCGGCGGGTTCAACGCGAACGCGACCAGGATGGTCATGCCGAGGATGACCTCGATGGCGTTGAGGACACGGAAGACCAGCCGACCGATGCCCAGCCCAATCTGCACGGTCACGCCGGGGGCACGAAACTTCAGCGGCGCCTCGATGAACGAGATGGCCAGCACCATGCCCAACCAGACGAAGCTCACCGCGACCGCGACCGCCGCGGCGGCGTTCATCGGGCTGCCCCGGTGACCGTGAGGTGGGTGAGGCACAGGTTGGGCTCGACGAACGGCTCCAGCCGGTCGACCATGACCGGCACCTGCCAGGCGTCCATGGCACCTCGCATCAGCCCCAGGTGGACCGGGCAGACGACGTGGGGCTGGGATTCGGCGAGTTCGAGGAAGGGGCAGTGCCGCAGACCGATCCGTACCTGCCCGTCGGCGTCACGCCGTTCAGGAGCGAAGTTCATCGTCTCCAGCAACGACATCAGATGGTCGACCGGCGCCGCTTTCCCGCCCGCCCCGTCGTCGTCGGTGGACGAGGCGATCTGTCGGCCCCACCGGCGACCGGCCTCGATCGCCTTCGCATCGGGATCAGCGTCGCCGGCGAGACTCAACGCGAGTATCTCGGCCAGCACCCGGTACTGCCGCGGCCCGGCCGGGTCCATCCTTCGCACCGCCCGGAACAGCAGCGGGGGACGGCCGGGGCGGTTCTGCTCGGGTACCACACGTTCGACCCGGCCCTGACCGACCAGGGTGTCCAGGTGAAACCGGACGGTGTTCGGATGCACGCCCAACTGGCCGGCGATCGCCACGATGCTCAGCGGGGCGATCGCCGCGTTCAGCACCCGCAGGACCCGCAGACGTGGCCCCGCCGGCTGCTCGGACTCGGTCGCCATGATTCTCACCCTTCCTGTGCGGCGTTCGTCGGCGGGAGATTCGCCACCATCGGCGTGTCCACCCCCAGCGGGCCGATCCTCGCGGCACCGCCCGGCGAGCCCAGGGGCCCGTCGCGGCCCGGCAGGGTCTCGACGAAGAACGCCTCGTTGTCGGCGAGGTGCGGACGGTACGGCTCGGGCAGATCGTCCTCGAAGTAGATGGCCTCGACCGGGCAGACCGGCTCACAGGCCCCGCAGTCGACGCACTCGTCCGGCTGGATGTAGAGGCTGCGGGCCCCCTCGTAGATGCAGTCCACCGGGCACTCTTCCACGCATGCGCGGTCGATCACATCTACGCAGGGTTCACCGATCACGTACGTCATGCCTATAGTTTACACAAGTTCGGCTTGTATAAACCCATGGGTGGGAGGAACCAGATGGAGCAGAAGAGCACGGAGTCAGAGCTCGACGTACGGCAACTTCGCAAGACCGACAAGCACCCGACGATCTTCGCCCGCTATGCCGAGCTGCCGACGAACGGGTCGTTCGTGCTCGTCAACGACCACGACCCCAGGCACCTGCGCAACGAGTTCGAGGCTGACCACCCCGACAGCGTCGGCTGGGAGTACCTGGCACGGGAGCCCCGCAACTGGCGGATCCGGATCACCAAGCTCACCAGTACGCCGCTTCCCCGGACTCTCGTCGACACGACCGGCCTCGCCGAGCTCACCGGTGAGCCGGATGTGACCGGGGCGGTGTGGAAGTTGCAGGCGCGCGAACGGGACCTGGACGCCAACATCATCGCGTTGCCGCCCGGCGGCGTCATCGACGAGCACGCCGGCCCGGACCTCGATGTCCTCATCCACGTCCTGGCCGGGTCCGGGCAGCTCGCCACCGAAGGCGGCGTCGTGGACCTGCGGTCCGGCGCCCTGGTGTGGCTGCCCCGGCGGTCGCGCCGTCAGTTCACCAGCGGGCCGGACGGACTGCGCTACTTCACCGTCCACCAGCGCCGACAGGCTCTTCTCGTGGACACCACGGTGCGGCGGGCCGACTGATGAGTGGGCCAGTGTGACCTGAGGGTTCGTGATCCGCCTCGATGTCGCGGACGGCCGCTCGTCAACGTCCCGACGGCCGGAGGTGAGCGGCGCCATCGCGATTCGGCGTCGCCACTGGCGGCCCGTCGGCCGGTCTTCCACAATTGGCCCGGTCGGCTCGGAGTGCTCACCGTGTCGGGCGGGCGCTGCTTGCGGCTGCTCACTGGAGATGTTTGACTGACGCGTCAGTATTGGTGGTTTGGGGACTGCTTGGTCGGCCAGACGGATGGATGGGGCCCATGGCGCGAGTGAGCGTGGAGGCGGAGCGCAAGGGTCAGATCCTCGCGGCCGCCTGCGAGGTCCTTTCCGAGATCGGCTTCAAGTCCCTGCGCGTAGCCGATGTGGCCCGGCGCGCGAAGACCAGCACCGGTACCGTGCACTACTACTTCGACACCAAGCGTGACCTCATGCACGCGGCGTTCGAATGGAACTTCGCCCAGTCCCTGCGACGGCGGGCGCCGCTCATGGAGCAGCACCCCGACCCACGGGACAGGCTGCGTGCGTTCGTAGAGTCGTATCTGCCGGCCGACGAAGTCACCGTGCGTGCGTGGCACGTGTGGGCGGAGCTGTGGGTGGAGGCTCTGCACGACCTGGACCTGCAGGACCTGAACGAGCGGGTCTACGGCGAGTGGCGGCGGACGGTCGCTGCGATCATCCGCGACGGGCAGGCCGCCGCGTACTTCCGCGAGGGCGATCCGGTGCTGCTCGCCAACGGTCTGATCGGCATGATCGACGGGCTCAGTCTCCAGGTGCTGCTTGGATCAAAGAGCCTGACCGTGGCCCGGATGCGTGCCGCCTGCGAGGAAATGCTGCGCACTCTCGAGGCTCCGTCACAGTCACCCGGTACCCACGCCCCGGTGTCCGTACCGCGCCCGTAGTCCGCGCCCGCCCGGCCCGGTTCGGCCGGCGCACTCCGCCCGGGCGTTGTCGCCGCCGCGCTGGCCGCGCTTCTCCCCGCGGACACGCCGCCCCGCTCCGATGTGCGGGGTGGCGTTTTGCCGTGCGGGTCGATCGACCCAGCTATCGGTGATCTTCAAGGCTTTCCCTGAATCAGACGCGCTTCGGCGCCAGAAACCCCCGAAGACCCCCTTGACACGTCGTGACTCGCCTCACAGGATCGTGCTCATATAACTGACGCGCCAATCAAATTTGGGGGACTAGTGCACGTTCCGAAGCGGGTCCTCGCTGCCGGTGTCGCGGCGGGTGCCGTGGTCGCCCTGGTCGGATGTGGTGGAGACGCCGGCGGGGCCAGTGGCAAGTCGCTGACCGTGGTCATGTGGGGCGGCGAGGATCAGAAGACCCACGTGCGGGAGGCGGTCCAGCCGTGGGCGGACCAGAACGGTGTCACGGTCAAGCAGGACTCTCCCACCGACTACGCGAAGTTCCGCGCCCAGGTCGAGTCGGGCAAGGTGAGCTGGGGCGTGGTCGAGGTGGAGCCGAACTTCGCCAAGACCGCCTGTTCCAACGGCTGGGCGGAGAAGCTCGACAAGGCCAAGGTGGACACGTCGCAGGTCAACCCGGTGGAGGTCACCGACTGCGCCGTGCCGACCCTGGAGTACGCGTTCACCATCGCGTACAACACCAAGACCTTCGCCGATCGGCACCCGACGACCTGGGCGGAGTTCTTCGACACCGCGCAGTTCCCCGGCAAGCGGGGCTTCTGGAGGTACGCCACCGGCGCCATGTTCGAGGCCGCGCTCCTGGCCGACGGGGTGAAGCCCGAGAACCTCTACCCGCTGGACATCGATCGCGCCTTCCGCAAGCTCGACACGATCAAGAAGGACATTGTCTTCTACGAGACCGGTGAGCAGCAGCAACAGCTGGTCTCCACCGGGGAGGCTCCGCTGATCCAGGCCTGGAACGGGCGGATCTACTCCGCGGCCAAGGCCGGCCAGCCGGTGGCCAACGAGTGGAACGAGCACATGGTCGCCTACGACCAGTTCGTCATTCCCAAGGGCTCCCCGCAGGCGGCCCAGGCGCAGGAGTGGCTGGCCCACTACCTCATGGATGCGAAGGGTCAGGCGGGTTACTCCAATGCCACCGCGTACGCGCCGGTCAACAAGGCTGCCTTGGAACACATCGACCCGGCGGTGGCCAAGGAGCTGCCGACGTCGCCGGAGAACGCCGCGAAGCGTTCAGTGATCATCGACTACTCCTACTGGGCGGAGCACTACGACAGCGTGACAGAGCGGCTCACCGAATGGGCGGTCAAGTGAGCGTGGTGGCGTCCGCGCCGGACGGAGTGGCATCGGGCAGCCGGGGCGCGGACCCCGGCTCCCCGGCCCCTTCGCAGCCGTACGGGCGAAGGCGTGGGATCTTCGACGGGTGGGGACTGCTGCTGCTTCCCCTGGTGCTCTTCCTGCTGGCGGTGTACGTCGCCCCGCTGGTCCTGGTGCTCGCGCGCAGCTTCACTGACCCGGTCACCGGCTTGGACAACTATCGGGACTTCTTCGCCTCACCCGTCTACGTCGATGTCCTGGTCAACACGTTCCGGATCTCCGGGCTGGTCACCCTGGTGACCCTGCTCCTCGGCTTTCCCTACGCCTACCTGATGACGCTCGCCTCACCGTTCTGGCGCGGCGTGCTGCTGGTGGCCGTCCTGGTGCCCTTCTGGACCAGCCTGCTGGTCCGCACCTTCGCCTGGGTGCTGATGCTCGGCGACACCGGGGTGGTCAACCAGACCCTGATCAGTGTCGGCATCATCGACGAGCCCATCGCGATGATTCGCACGTCCACCGGCGTGGTGATCGGCGTGGTCCAGGTGATGCTGCCGTACGCCGTACTGCCGATGTTCGCCACCATGCGCGGCATCGACCGGCGGCTCGTCCAGGCCGCCGAAGGACTCGGCGCGCGACCGGTGTCGGCGTTCTGGCGGGTGTACGCCCCATTGACCGTGCCCGGCGTCGCCGCATCCAGCCTGCTGGTGTTCATCTCCTCAATCGGGTTCTACGTCACGCCGGCGCTGCTCGGCAACCCGCAGGACATGATGATCGGCGAACTCATCGTGCAGCAACTCTCGGCCGTGCTGCGGTGGGGCTTCGCGTCGGCACTGGCGGTCGTGCTTTTCGTGGTCACCGGCGTGCTGCTGCTCCTGGTTTCTCGCATCGTCAAGATCGACAAGTTCGTGGCGGGTGGGCGATGACCTCACGCACCGTGGTCCGCGCGGCGTTGACCGGGCTGGTGGCGTTGACCGGGATCTACCTGGTCGCCCCGGTGTTCGTCGTCGTCCCGACCTCGTTCAACGACAGCTCGTTCCTGGCGTTCCCTCCCGAGAAGTGGTCGTTGCGCTGGTACGAGAGCTACTTCCAGGATCAGACCTGGATCTCCAGCACCCTCAACAGCGTCCAGATCGGATTGTTGGTCACCGCCCTGTCCGTCGTGCTCGGCGTGCTGGCGTCCCTGGCGATGGTGCGCGGCCGCTACCCGCTGCGAGCGGCGGTGAGTGGTCTCGTGCTCGCGCCGGTGCTGGTGCCCTACGTGATCGTCGGGCTCGCGGTGTACGCCGCCTTCCTGCGACTGGGGCTCACTCAGACGACGCTCGGGTTCGTGCTGGTGCACACCGCGCTGGCGGTGCCGTTCGTGGTGATCAACGTATCGGCGGCGCTGGTGAGCTTCGACCGCAGGCTCGAAATGGCCGCGTCGGGCCTGGGAGCTGGACGGTTGAGCACCTTCTTCCGCGTCACCCTGCCCATCATCGCGCCCAGTGTGCTGGCCGGAGCCCTGTTCGCTTTCATCACGTCGTTCGACGAGGTGGTGACCAGCATCTTCCTGGCCGGTCCGGAACTGACGACGCTGCCCGTGCAGATGTGGAGCGGAGTCCGGGTCCAGATCGATCCGACCGTCGCCGCCGTCTCGACGATGCTGCTGCTCGTCACCCTGGCCCTGTTCGCCTCGGTCGGTCTGGCACGCGCCCTGCGTAACCGCCGCCTCAACCGAGCCTGACCTTCTGCCAAAGGACACCACGCCATGAACAATCAGCTCGCAGAACTCGGCGGCGCAGGGACATCCATCGACATCGTCAACGTGGTCAAGCGCTACAGCGGCATGACCGCGGTCGACGACGTGAGCCTGCACGTGCGGCCCGGCGAGTTCCTCACTCTGCTCGGCGCGAGCGGGTCCGGGAAGTCGACGCTGCTCAACATCATCGCCGGCTTCATCGACGCCGACGCGGGGCGCATCCAGGTGGACGGCCGCGACCTCACCAGAGTGCCCTCACACAAGCGCAATCTCGGCATGGTGTTCCAGCACTACGCGCTGTTCCCGCACATGTCGGTCTTCGACAACGTCGCCTTCCCGCTGCGCCGCCGCCGGACGGTGGGCCGCAGCGAGGTTGTCCGACGGGTGCAGCAGGCCCTTGAGGTGGTGGAACTCGGCCACCTGGGCAAGCGGCGGCCCGCCCAACTGTCCGGCGGGCAGCAGCAGCGGGTGGCCCTGGCCCGTGCCATCGTCTTCCAGCCGCAGGCGCTGCTGATGGACGAACCGCTCGGCGCGCTCGACAAGCGGCTACGCGAACAGCTCCAGCTTGAGATCAAACGACTGCACCGGGAGCTGGGCACCACCGTCGTCTTCGTCACCCACGATCAGGAGGAGGCGCTGGCGATGTCCGACCGGATCGCGGTCCTGCGCGACGGCGCGCTGGTCCAGGTCGGCACACCCGAAGAGCTGTACGAGCGGCCGTCCAGCCGCTACGCCGCGGAGTTCCTCGGCGAGTCGAACATATTCGCCGGCCACAGTGACGGGCAGAAGTTCGTCGACGAGGCCTCGAAGGCGGTGTTCGCCATCGCGGACACGGCCCGCAGCGGCTCCGCGCTCGTCGTGCGGCCCGAGCACGTGCAGCTTGCCGAGCCCGGCACCGATCTGCCCGCCGAGGACAACGCCGTCGACGGGGTCGTCCGCGACGTGGTCTACCTCGGCAGCGGGCTGCGCGTCGAGATCACCCTTCCGGACGGTCGGAACCTGGTGGCCCGCGCCGCCACCCGGGGGCGGTTCACCCCGCAGCCCGGCCTTGCGGTGCTCGCCCACTGGCATCGCGAGCATTCGCTCGTCGTCCAGGACGACATCAATGGCGGGGACCGCGCCGCAAGCGTCAACTGACCTGGTCCCGTACGTCGACGGCCCTACCTGGGAGGGCCGTCCGCTGAACCCTGCAAGGAGGCACCATGACCCGCAGCATCCGTGACGGCATCGAACTGAGCGAGGAGCAGCGCGAGTTCGTCGCGCTCGCCCGTGACTTCGCCGAGCGGGAGATCCGCCCTCGTGCCCGTGAGGTCGACGAGGCCGACACCGAGTCCCCGCTCGACCTGTGGGCCAAGGCGGCCAGGGTCGGCCTGGCCTCGTACATGCTGCCGGCCGAGTACGGCGGCGGCGGTATCAGCGACCTGGTCACCCAGTGCCTGGTACAGCAGGAACTGTGTTACGGCGACATCGGCATCGGCAACTTCCTGACGTCCAGCGCGTTCTTCGCCGGGCCGGTACTGGAACTGGGCAACGAGGAGCAGCGCAAGCGTTGGCTCACCCCACTCGCCAGTCAGCAGCCGCCGGTCACCGCGGTCGCGGTCACCGAGCCCGGTGTCGGGTCCGACTCCGCCGCCATCCAGACACGGGCGGTGCGCGACGGCGACCACTACGTCCTCAACGGCCAGAAGACCTGGATCTCCAACGCCCCCTACGCGCAGTGGATCGTGGTGTTCGCGACCGTCGACCCCGCGCTGCGGGCGAGAGGCGTGACCGCCTTCCTCGTCGAGCGGGACACGCCCGGCGTCGCCATCGGAAATCCGATGAAGAAGCTGGGTCAGCGGGGCATCGTCAACGCCGAAATCTTCCTCGACAACGTGCGGGTACCCGTCGGGCACCGGCTCGGCGCGGAGGGCAAGGGTTTCTACGGCCTGATGCGTACGTTCGACGCGTCCCGCATTCTGATCGGCGCCGGTGCGACCGGGCTGTCCCGGGCCGCGCTCGACGCGACGATCACGTACGCCCACGAGCGCGTCCAGTTCGGTAAGCCGATCATCGAGCACCAGGCCGTGGCGTTCCGGATCGCGGACATGGCCGCCCGGACGGACATCTCGCACCTGGTCACGATGCGAGCCGCCCGGCTGTTCGACGCTGGCGAGCACGTGGCGGCGGAATCGGCGATCGCGAAGGTCACCGCCTCGGAGAACACCACCTGGGTCACCAACGCCGCACTGCAGACCCACGGCGGCTGGGGCTACTCACGTGAGTACCTGGTGGAGAAATGGCTGCGCGACGCGAAGCTGGAGGAACTCGAGGAGGGCACCTCCGACATCCAGCGGCTGATCATCTCCCGCTCCCTGGCGCAGAAGAAATGAGCGCCTCGCTGTCGGTCTTCTCCGATCCCCGCTGCGTGGCCGTGGTCGGTGCCTCCGGCGACCCGGCGAAGTGGGGTTACTGGCTCGCTCGGGGCGCGATGCGTGGCGCCGACCGCCGCTCGGTGTACCTGGTGAACGGGAAGTCCCCGACGATTGAGGGAGTTCAGTCCTACGCTTCGCTGCGCGACCTGCCGGAGCCTCCGGAACTCGTGGTGCTGTGCGCGCCCGCGGCCAGCATCCCGGCCGTGGTCGACGAGGCGCTGGCGCTGGGGGCCACAGGGTTCCTCGGTATCACCGCCGGGATCGATGCCGTACACGGCGAACCGGGCCTCGAACGCCGGCTGGCGGCCCGCATCCGCGCGGCAGGGGCCCGGCTGGTCGGCCCGAACTGCCTCGGCCTCTACGACGCCGAACACCAGCTCGAGCTCGCCTGGGGCAGCTTTCACCCCGGCAGCCTCGGCATCGTCTCCCAGTCCGGGCAGCTCGGTCTGGAGATCGCCGGCCTGGCCGCGCACGCCGGCCTCGGCGTCTCCCGATTCGTCTCGGTCGGCAACCAGGTCGACGTCACCGCGGCAGACCTGCTCGAAGACCTCGTCGACCATCAGCCGACCAAGGCGGTCGTGCTGTACCTGGAGAGCTTCGCCTCCGGGCGGGACCTCGTCGCCACCATGGCCCGGCTGCGCGCGGCCGGCAAACCGGTCGTGGTGCTCACCGTGGGTACCAGCGAGGCCAGCCGGATCGCGGCCCGCTCGCACACCGGAGCGCTGACCGTGTCGACCGACGTGGTTGCCGCCGCCTGCCGTGCCGCCGGAGCACTGCTCGTCGAGACCCCGGCGCAGGCCATCGACCTCGCGCATCTGCTCGTGGGCAGCCCGCTGCCGCGCGGCCACCGGGTCGCCGTCGTGAGCGACAGCGGCGGTCAGGGCGCCCTAGCCGCGGACATCCTGTGCCGCGAAGGGCTCACGGTGCCGCGATTGTCCCCGGCTCTCTCCGACGCGCTCGCGGCAGTCCTGCCAGCCGCCGCGGCATTGGCCAACCCCGTGGACCTGGCCGGCGCCGGCGAGCAGGACCTGGACACCTATTCCCGGATTGTCGAGATGCTACTGGCCAGCGACGAGGTCGACGCCGTGGTGTTGTCCGGCTACTTCGGGTCGTACGGCTCGGACACCCCCGCACTGGTGGACCGGGAACTCGAGGTCGTCGAGATGCTGGCCGATTCGGTCCGCCGCCACGAACGGCCGGTCGTCGTGCACAGCATGAGCCATGACTCCGAAGCCGTGCAGTCCATGCGCGCTCAGGCGGTGCCCACGCTGCACACCATCGACGGGGTGGCCCGCTCCCTGGGACTCGCCGCCAACCTCTTCGACCGCGTCCCTGACCAGCTCAGGGAGGCCGCGCCCGCCGCCGTGACGGTGGGCGAGGCCGCGCTCTACCTCGACGGACGCGATCGCATCGCCCGGCACGGCGTGCCGTACCCGAGGGCGTCGGCCGTCGCGTCGGCGGACCACCTCCGCGTCGCCGCGGCGGCGATGACCGGGCCCTTCGTGCTCAAGGCTGACTGGCTGGAGCACAAATCCGACGTCGGGGGCGTCGTCGTCGGACTGGCCGACGGCGAAGCGGCCGTCGGCGCGTTCACCGACATGTCCGGACGACTGGGTGCCGGCGGCTACGTACTCGAGGAAATGGACGTCCGGCCCGACGTGGTCGAACTGATCGTCGGCGCCCGACGCGATCGGTCCTTCGGTCCGCTCGTGCTGGTCGGGCTCGGCGGCGTGCAGGCTGAGCTGTACCGCGACGTGCAACTCGCCCTGGCGCCGGTCAGCGAGGGGCAGGCCAAGCGGATGCTCGAATCCCTGCGCGCCTACCCGATGCTGCAGGGCTGGCGGGGCCGCCCGCCGGTCGACGTCGACGCCGCCGCCCGGGTTGTCGCCGCCGTGTCCCGCCTGCTCGCCGAGGAACCAGACGTGGTGGAGTGCGAGATCAACCCGTTGCGGATAGCCCCCGACGGCGCTCTGGCGGTGGATGCTCTGGTGCTCACCGCGCTCCCCAGTGACGACGTGGCACCCGATCCGGTACTGACAGGAGCAAACCAATGATCGGCACATCGCCGTACAACGAATTCGTTGGCAAGGTCGCGCTGGTCACCGGCGGCGGTTCCGGCATCGGCCGGGCGATTGCCCTGCGGTACGCCGCCGGCGGTGGCGAGGTCGTGGTGCTCGGGCGCCGCCGCGAGCCGCTGGAGGAGACCGCCCGGATGGCCGAGAAGTACGGCGTCCAGGCCGGTGTGGCCTGCTGCGACGTGCGCGACCCCGATGCCGTGACCGCGGCGGTGGACCGGGTGGTGACCGACCACGGGCGACTGGACGCCCTGGTGAACAACGCGGCGGGCAACTTCGTCTGCCCGGCGGAGAATCTGTCGCCCAACGGCTGGCGAGCGGTGGTGGACATCGTCCTCAACGGCACCTTCTACTGCACTCGCGCCGCGGCCGCGCACATGCTGGCGGCGGGCGGTGGAGCGGTCCTCAACGTGATCGCCAGCTACGCCTGGCACGGCCATCCCGGCACCGTGCACAGCGCCGCGGCGAAAGGCGGCGTCCTCGCCATGACCCGCACCCTCGCCGCCGAGTGGGGCGCCCGCGGGATCCGGGTCAACTGCATCGCGCCGGGCCCCACGGAGACCGAAGGCGCCGGCGCGGCACTGTGGCCAACGGCCGAGGACCGGGCCCGGGTGCTCGGCAGCGTGCCGGCGGGTCGGTTCACCAGGCCGGAGGAGGTTGCCGAGTCCGCCGCGTTCCTCCTCGACGAGCGGCGCGCGGGCTACGTGACCGGCGACGTGCTCTCCGTCGACGGCGGCCAGTGGCTCGGCAAGGTCGTGTACGCCAACTCCTCCGCCGGGCGGTAGACCATGACGCAGATGACCGGTGGTCAGGCGCTCGTCGCCGCCCTCGTCGCCCACGGCGTCGACACCGTGTTCGGCATCCCGGGCACCCACAACCTGGAGATCTACCGCCACCTCGCCGAGCAGGGGGTACGGCACATCAGCCACCGCCACGAGCAGGGCGCGGGCTACGCCGCCGACGGTTACGCCCGTACCACCGGCCGGCCGGGGGTGGCTGTCGTGACCAGCGGCCCGGCGGTGCTCAACGCGGCCGCCGCGG
The DNA here is from genome assembly GCF_053599835.1 of Micromonospora sp. NPDC005163. NCBI lineage: Bacteria > Bacillati > Actinomycetota > Actinomycetes > Micromonosporales > Micromonosporaceae > Micromonospora > Micromonospora sp. NPDC005163. The sequence goes on along the minus strand of NZ_JBSFYP010000060.1, from coordinate 18,632 downwards.
TCGGCCAGGCCTACTCCGACTCAGTGCCGGTGCTGCTGGTGTCGCCCGGCCTGCCGTTACGCCATCCGGGCCTCGGCAACGGACTCCTGCACGAGACCAGGGACCAGGGTGCCGCGTTGGCCGCGGTGGCCGCCGCGAGCATCCGGGCCGCCAGCGTCGCCGAGATCCCGATCGCGGTCGCCCAGGCGTTCGCCACCATGACGGCGGGTCGACCCCGACCCGTGCACCTTGAGGTGCCGCTCGACGTCCTCTCCGAGACCGGCGCGGTGGACATTCCCCGGCCCGTGCAGGTGCCCCGGCCGGCCCCGCTGGCCGAACAGATCACCGCCGCGGCGCACCGGCTGGCCGCGGCGCACCGACCGGTCATCCTCGCCGGCGGTGGTGCACGTCGGGCGGGGGAGGAGGTGCGACTGCTCGCCGAACGCCTCGGCGCTCCGGTGGTCACCACTACCAACGGTAAGGGAGTGCTGGCCGAGGACCACCCTCTCGCGCTCGGCGCCGGGATACACCTGCCGTCGGTGCGTGACCTGGTGGCCGAGTCCGACGCGGTACTCGCCGTCGGTACCGAGCTCGCACCCTCGGACCTGTGGAACGGTCCCCTACCGCTCAACGGCCGGCTGATCCGGGTCGATATCGATCCGGTCGGCGCGGTCACCAACGCCGTACCGGACATCGTCCTGATCGCGGACGCGGCGCCCGCGGTGCGTGCGCTGCTGGCGGCTCTCCCGGCGACCAGCACCGCCCCGGCGGCCGTCGAAACCGCCCGCCGGTGGCGGCAGCGCAAGCTCAAGGAGGCGCGGACCGAGGGAGCGGAATGGCTACCGGTCATTGAGGCGCTCGCCGCCGCGCTGCCCCGTGACGCGGTGGTCAGCGCCGACAGCGCGATGGTCTGCTACTACGGCGCGCTGGCCAACCTACCGACCTACCGGCCCTCGTCGTTCCTGTACCCGACCGGATACGGCACCCTCGGCTACGGGCTTCCCGCCGCGGTTGGGGCCAAGGTCGGACACCCGGACCGGCCGGTCGTCGCCCTGCTCGGCGACGGCGGCGTCATGTTCACCGTCGCCGAGCTCGCCACCGCCGCCGCCCTCGGCCTGCCGCTGCCGGTCGTCGTCGTCGACAACAGCGGCTACGGCGAGATCCGCAACGAGATGGTCGATCGCGGTGATCCGGTGCACGCGGTCACGTTCACCGCACCGGACTTCGCCGCCCTCGGCCGTGCCCTCGGCTGCCACGGGGTCACCCTCGACGACCCCGGCACGCTGACCGCCGCGGTCCGCGAGGCCCTCGCCGCCGACCGGCCCACGGTGATCCACCTCAAGCACCACGACCCCGCCGCCATCGCCTCCGAAGGACCACTCGCATGAGCTCGCTACTCGAGATCACCTGGACAGACCCCGTCACGTCGCGGAAAGGCTACGTGGTGATCGACACCCTGATCCGCGGCCTGGCCAGCGGCGGCCTGCGGCTGCGCGACGGCTGCACCCTCGACGAGGTTCGCGGCCTGGCCCAGGGCATGACCCGCAAGGAGTCGCTGGTCTACGACCCGGCCGACCGCTACCTCCCGCTGGGCGGGGGTAAGGGCGGTATCGACATCGACCCCGGCGACCCGGAGGCACCCGAGGTTCTACGCCGGTTCCTCGCCGCGGTACGTCCGATCGTCAAGGAGCAGTGGAACACCGGCGAGGACTTCGGGCTACGCCAGGAGACCCTCGACAAGGTCGCCGCCGATCTCGGTCTGGCCTCCACCGTGGAGGCCGTGTTCGCCATCCTCCCGGATGCCGACGCCGCACGGCAGCGGCTGGCCGAGGCGTTCGCCGTCAACGTGGACGGCCTCTGCCTGGCCGACCTGGTCGGCGGGTACGGTGTCGCCCAGGCGTGCCTGGTGACCGCCGAACGCATGGGCCTGGACCATGAGCGGGTGACCGCCGTGGTGCAGGGCTTCGGCTCGATCGGCGGTGCGGTCGCCCGTTATCTGGCCGCCGCAGGGGTCCGGGTCATCGCGGTGGCGGACCGGGACGGGCTGATCCGCAACGACGCCGGCCTGGACGTCGAACTGCTCCTTGGCGCCCGCGACGGTCTCGGCGTGATCGACCGGGCGGTGCTTCGCCCGGAGGACCGCACCGGCCCGCGTGAGGCCTGGCTCGACGTCCCGTGCGACCTGCTGGTCCCGGCGGCGATGTCGTACGTCATCACCGAGGCCGACACATCCCGCATCACGGCCAGGGTGGTGGTCGAGGGTGCGAACATGCCCACCCTCCCGGAGGCGGAGGCCGCCCTGGTGACACGGGGCATCCCGGTCGTCCCCGACTTTTTGGCGAACGTGATGACCAACGCGTGGTGGTGGTGGATCGTCTTCGGTGACATCGAGCCGACCGCCGCCTCGTCCTACTCGAAGATCGACAGCACCATGCGCCGGCTGGTCGAGGCCGTCAGCGTCGAGGCCGATCGCACCGGCCGCACCCTGCGTGCATGTGCCCTGCAACTGGCGCGGCGCAATGCCGAGGCGGTGACCGAGCGCGCCGGAGTGACCGGGTGAGCCGCGCGGAGTGGCACCGGGCGGAGGTGTTCGTCGGTGGCCGTTGGCGGCCCACGCGTGACGGACGGACCGTCGCGGTCGACAACCCGGCGAGCGAAGAGCCCATCGGCGCCGCCGCGGATGCCGGCGTGGGTGAGGTCGACGATGCGGTCGCCGCGGCCACGGCGGCTTTCGTCGACTGGTCGACCAGACCGGTCGACGAGCGGGTAGACCTGCTCACCAGCTGGCTGAAGGTGCTCGATGCGCGGCGGGACCTGCTGGTCGAAACCACGATCGCCGAGGTCGGCGCGCCCCGGACGGTCGCCGAGCAGGCGCACGTCGACAGCGGCCTCGCGGTTCTGTCGGGCTACCTGACCGCGGCGCCGGACGTGGTGTGGCAGGAGCGGGTAGGCAACTCGCTGGTGCTGCGGGAAGCGGCCGGGGTCGCCGCGTGCATCACCCCGTGGAACTACCCGCTCTACCAGGTGCTGGCCAAGGTCGGTGGTGCACTCGTGGCGGGCAGCACCGTCGTACTCAAACCCGCGGAGCTGACCCCGCTGTCGGCGTACCTGCTTGCCGACGCCGCCGCGGACGCTGGCCTGCCACCCGGCGTGTTCAACCTGGTGCCCGGGGCGGGTCGGGTGGTGGGGGAGGCCCTGGCCGGCCATCCCGGAATCGACGTGCTGTCCTTCACCGGGTCGACCGCTGTCGGCGCCCGCGTGTCGGCGCTGGCCGCACCCACCATCAAGCGGGTCTGCCTCGAGCTGGGCGGGAAGTCGGCGAGCGTCGTACTGCCCGGTGCGGACCTGGCCACCGCCGTGACGGCCACCGTCGAGTCCGCGATGCTGAACTCCGGCCAGACCTGTAGCGCCTGGTCGCGGCTGCTGGTGCCGGCCGACCTGCTGGCCGATGCGGTCGTCGTGGCCGGGCAGGCCACGGCGCGCCTCGTCGTGGGAGACCCGACCGCCGCCGCCACGGCCATCGGACCGGTCGTCTCGGCCGCCCAGCGGGACACCGTCCTGGGTTTCGTGGCCCGGGCAGTCGAAGCCGGTGCGGTCGTCGCCGCGGGCGGGCACGCGCGACCCGACGGCCTCGACCGGGGCCACTACGTGCGGCCCACGGTGCTCACCAACGTGCGGCCCGACGCGGAGATCGTCCTCGAGGAGGTGTTCGGCCCGGTCCTCACTGTGCAGGGGTACGACAGCGAGGCCGAGGCCCTGGCGATGGCCAACGCCACGACGTACGGCCTCGCCGGGGCGGTGTGGGCCGCCGACGAGGACCGCGCGCTCGCCTTCGCTCGTCGCATGCGAACCGGCCAGGTCGACATCAACGGCGGGACCTTCAACCCTGTCGCGCCGTTCGGTGGCTACCGCAGGTCCGGCAACGGCCGGGAGTTGGGCCGGTGGGGCATCGAGGAGTTCCTGGAGACCAAGTCGGTGCAATGGTGACAGCGCAGGCGGTCACGCCCGGACCGCCGCACCGACGAGCACTCAGCTCCGCAGCGCTGGCGCTGGTCGGGGTCACCGTGATCTGGGGCTCCACGTTCTCGTTGTCGAAGGACCTGCTCACCCGGATCGCGGTCACCGACTACCTCGCGCTGCGCTTTCTGCTCGCCGCGCTGGTGGTGGGGTTGGTACGCCCGAGGGCCATCCTGCGGCTGGACCGGCGTGGCGCCCTGATCGGCATCGCGCTGGGCCTGGTCTACTGCGCCGGCCAACTGCTGCAGTTCGTCGGCCTGAAGCACACCGCCGCGACCGTCTCGGCCTTCGTCGTGTCCATGTACGTCGTGTTCACGCCGCTGCTCGGCGCGCTGCTGCTGCGGGTACGCCCGGACCGGCTGACCGTGCTGGCAACCGTTGTGGCTACGGCCGGAGTGGCGGCGATGTCGTTACGGGGCTACGCCTTGGGCTTCGGTGAGGTGCTCACCATGGTGGCGGCACTGCTGTACGCCGTCCACATCCTCGCCCTCGGCCACTGGACGTCGGCGGGTACGGCCTACCCGCTCACCTTCGTGCAGCTGCTCACCATGGGAGTCTGCTTTCTGGCGATCGGGGCGGCGGACGGCCTGCACGGCCCACAGTGGGGCGACCTGCTGTCGTTCCTCTACCTGTCAGTCGTCGCCGGAGCGGTCGCGATGCTGGTGCAGACGTGGGCGCAGGCGCACGTGTCCGCGGCCCGGGCGGCGGTGCTGATGGTGCTGGAACCGGTGTGGGCGGCGTTCTTCGGGTTCGCGCTGTGGGGCGAGACCCTCGACCTACGCGGCGTCGCCGGCGGGTCCCTGGTACTGGTCGCGATGCTGTTTGTGGTGACGACCCGTCGACCGGCGCCGGGACCGCCGGCAGCGTCCATGTTCTCGTCGCGACGGCGACCGGGCGCTGCCCGCGCGCCTCGTCAGACACCGCCGGGGCGGCAGCTGGAAGGTAGGAGACCATGACGGGCCAGGCCACTGTCGCACCCGCCCGCAATCTGCGACCGCCGCCAGGGGACGAAACCTGACCGACGTGGTTTCCCGACCGCCACCGAGGGCTGATCGTGGTTCGAACTTCGGCGTGGACGCAACCTGGTGGTCGCCCGGACCCGTCGAGCTTGCGGAGGAGGGAGCCTCGATGGTGGATGCCGAGCATGAGTTCGTGGAGTACGTGTCAGCGCGACTGCCGAGCCTGCATCGGACCGCGTTTCTGATGTGCGGCGACGCGCATCTGGCGGACGACGTGGTACAGCAGACGATCACGGCGTTGTACGTGAACTGGCGGCGGGTGAGCCGGGCCGACAACGTCGACGCGTACGTGCACCGGATGCTGGTCCACAAGCTCGTCGACGAGAAGCGGTTGGGCTGGGCGAAGGTCCAGCTGCTGGGGTCGGTGCCAGCTCCAGAGCGCCCGCCGGTCACCCCGCAGGACGAGCTGGCCGAGCGGGACAGCCTCGTCGCCGCGCTCGCCCACCTCCCCCGGGGCCAGCGCACCGTGCTGGTCCTGCGGTTCCTGCGCGACCTGTCGCTGGCGGACACAGCCGCCGCGATGGGCTGCTCCGAAGGCAACGTGAAGTCGCAGACGGCTCGGGCGCTGGCAGCGGTCCGCCAGGTGCTCGACGTCACCGAGATGTCCGGGAGGAACGCAAGATGACCACGTTGGACGACCAACGAATCGCCGAACTGCTGCGATCGGCGCCGGTTCCCGAGCCGAGGGTTGACGTCGGCCGCGCCATCCGCGACGGCCGGCGTCGCCGCCAGCGCCGCCGCGTCGGCGGGATCGCCGCAGTATCGGTGCTGGCCGGGCTCGGCGTCGTCGGCGCGGTCCAGCTCACCGGGGCCGTCGGTGGGCCGGCTCCGACCACGCCGGCCCTCGCGGACTCACCGGCCGGGACCAGGTCGACCGCTCCGGTCTCACCGGTCACCTGCGAGGCGTCGTGGTTGCCGCAGCCGATCGACGGTTCGGTCGCGGTGGCGAACGGCGTCGACCCCACCGGCCGGTACATCGTCGGCGACATCGGCACCGGGCGGGAGGACGGGCGGGTCGTCCGGTGGACCGACGGCCGGGCAGGCGTCCTGCCGGCCGGGGCGCGGCACGCGGCCGCGGTCAACGCTGACGGCGTCGTGGTCGGCACCAACGGCGACGGCACCGGTTGGGTCTACCGGGATGGAAAGCTGCGCTTCCTGGCCACCCCACCCGGCTACCACGCGGTCCTCGTGCACGCGGTCAACGGCCGGGGCGACATCGCCGGCACCGCCAGCGGAGCCGGCGACTCGCACCACGCCGTGCTGTGGTCGGTGGACCGCCCGCAGGAGTACCGACTCGTCGGACGGCCGGGATCCACCGCGACCGGCATCACCGAGGACGGCACTGTCGTAGGCGCGATGGGCCAACTGCCCTACCGGTGGACGCCGCAGGGCCGCGGGGCGGCGCTCGCGGTGCCCGACGGCTACCCGCGCGCATCGGTCGACTCGGCGCACGGCGAATGGGCGATCGGCATGGTTCCGGGCGGGCAGCAGGGCGGCGCCGTGCAGATGCTGCCGGTACGTTGGAATCTCACGACCGGGGCGGTGAACCTGCTGCCGTTCCCCGGGGCGGCCGGCATCGCCGGCAACGGCGACCTGCTGGTCGGCGACGGCGCACCGCTGGTCGTCGCCCCGGACGGCACGTCCCGCCGGTTGCCGGGTCGGCCCGAGGTCCGGGCGACCGAGGCGGGCACGTACACGGCCAATGGGATCAGCGACGACGGTCTGACCGTGGTCGGCGCGGTCTACGAGAACCAGGTGTACCGGCCGCTGGTGTGGCGCTGCCACCGCTGAAGGTCGCGCGCTCGGTCCCTGCCGCTGGCACTGGTGTCGGCTGCGGCGGCCGGGGACCGAGCACGCCTGGCACCACCTGTGGCAGCATCGGGTGGACGAAGAAGGAGCATGCATGGCACCGGGGCGAGTGTTGGTGATTGGTCTCGATCCCGTCCGGATTCCTGGCTGGGATCCTGAACCGGTCGTAGCGGCGATCGCGCGCGGCCAGGCCCGTTTCGCTGATCATGGCATCGAGGCCGACATGTGCCTGGTGGTACCCGACGAGAACGCCGAGGGAGCGATCGTTGAGGCTCTGACCGGGAAGGACTACGCCTGCGTGGTGGTGGGGGGCGGTATCCGCAAGCATGAGCCTCTGCTCGAGTTCTTCGAGAAGGTGGTCAACCTTGTTCGGCAGCACGCGCCCCGGGCGGCCATCGCCTTCAACAGCAGCCCTGAGGACACTGCCGATGCCGCACTGCGGTGGCTGCGGTAGGCAACGCGTGGAGTAGTTCGAGGCGATCCGCTCGGCTCAGCCTTCGGTGGCGATGGCAGCGATGGCGGCGTGCGGCCGATGAGTGCCGTCGGCGGGCCGGTGCAGGCGCTCAACCTCGGTGAAGCCGGCGCGCGTCAGTCGCTCGGAGAGCTCGTCGACGGGCCAGCGATAGGCGGTCACGACCTTGTGGTCGAAGGCCGCGACCTCGTCACCGTCGAAGAAGCCCAGCACCAACGTTCCGGACGGGGCCATGGCTCGCCCGAACCTGCTCAATGGTCACCGGGTGACTATAGGAACCATCTCGGATGCGCGCCGAGGGGTACCGTCGTGTGCTGCCCCGGGGCACAGCTGCCTCGCCCCCCTGTGCCGGTCACCTAGTGTTCGGCGCATGACAGAGCGACGTTCCATCCTCAGCGGCTCGACGTTCGAGGAGCAGATCGGCTATGCCCGAGCCGTGGTCGATGGCGACTGGGTGCATGTGTCCGGGACGACCGGCTTCGACTACGCCACCATGACGATTTCCGACGACGTGGTGGAGCAGGCCGAGCAGTGCCTGCGCAACATAGATGCCGCGCTGACCGAGGCGAAGTGCACCTTCGCCGATGTGGTCCGGGTGCGCTATCTGCTGCCCGAACGGGCCGACTTCGAGCCCTGCTGGCCGACCTTGCGTCGCGCCTTCGGCGAGGTCCGGCCAGCCGCCACGATGCTCGTGTGCGGCCTCGCCGACCCTCGGATGAAGATCGAAATCGAGGTGTACGCACGGCGAGCCACCACGTAGCGGCCCGCGCACCAGGCCTGGGGGAACGGGAGGCGTCGTCGAAGTGTCCGACCAGCCCATCCACGAGCAGGCGGCGGGACGCTCCGCGGAACGTTGGCTCCACCGGCCGCTGGTCCTGCACCGGCCCAGATTAGTGCTCAACAATGTCTGACGAGGTCAGCGAGTTGGACCAATTCACGGCACGATTCAGCTGATCGGCGGTGCTCCGCCTTGGCCCCTTCTGGGAAGCGGAGGTCAGACCAGGAGGCGCTCTCGCATCTTCGCACCCAGGTTGATCGCACCTACCACCCGAGGGCCGGTCGGGTCATGAACGTCGAGGGTGTTGTTGCGGCGCATCAGCTCACGGACCGGAGGTGGCAGCCGGGGAGGGTCGTCCATGGTTGCGAGGACCTGCCCGGCGGTCGAGATCAGTCGATCGGCCAGGGCGGCGGCGTCGGTGTCCACCCGCACCCGCCCGTACTCCCAACCGGCGGTGGTGAGGTCGAGCACCTCGAACACGCGGGTCACGAGTGGGTTCGGGTCGGTCACCCGGTCGAGCCGCCCCGCATGGTCGCCGACGACGGCGACCGCGGCGGCCACCTGCGCGTACGGGTGGAAGCCGCACGGCAACGCGAACAGTGGCCACCGCAGGGCCGGGCCGGCCTCCTTCCACAGCGGCCGGGAGTTCCGGCGGTGCACCAGGAGCCGCCGGCCCGTCCGGCGGTGTATGTCGTGGGCCTGGGCCTGCAGGTCCGCATGGGCCTCGTCGGCGACCTGGCTCACGATCCGGGCTGCCACCACCAAGCCGTCGTCGCCCTTCAGCAGTGCGGTGACCGCTTCGACCTGCTCGGAAAACCGGATCTGCGCGTGGGCGCCGTACCGGTACTGGACGTCCCGTAGCAGCGCCTGCTGCCGCTCGGGATCAAGCTGGACCCGCCCGCCGCCCAGCAACCGCCGCAGCCACCGCATTTCGCCTCGTTTCAGCAGAGCCGTCCCGGACCGCGGCAATGCTAGTGCCTCGGGCCTCCCTCGCATTGGGACGGGGTGGGATGAATGGTCTCTGACCATGTTGGCGGTGTACGCCCGCCCGGCCGGCGAGCTCGTGACCTGCACGGGGCGTATGACCCTGTCTCTGAGCACGGCTACCTAGGCGCCGTGCCGTCCCGTCATGCGAGGGTGGTGGTCATGCGTCGACTGCTACCGCAGCTGCTGATCGTGCTCGCTGTTGCCGTGGCCTGCGCCGGGCCGAATGCCCAGCCGGGTCGTCCGGACCGGTCGGCCGCAGAGCCAGCGCCCACCTCGCTGCTCGCCGACGGCAGCGTCCCGTGGGCTGACCTGAAGATCACGGCGGAGGACCTCAACGGGCGCCCGGCCGGACCACGGGTCCCGGCAGCCGCAAGCAAGCCGTGCCGGGCGCAGCAGCTGTCCGGCCGACTCGTCCGCTGGACGCGGCCCGGAAACGGCGGTGAGACACCCCGCGGCAGGGATGCCGCCATCGGCAAGCTCATCGGAGAGGTGGACGTGCGGAACTCGTCGAAGGTCGAGTGCACGTTGCAGGGTGAAGTGCCCACCACCATGTTCGCTGACGGCCGTGAAATTCCCATGCTCTACGAGCACGGCATCAACGGCGAGGCTCGGGCCCGGGTGGTCGCCGTGCCTGCCGGTGGCCACGCCAGCTTGCGCCTGGACTGGTCCGGGCCGTTCTGCCAACCGACTGACGGGGCGCTGGAGCTTGCGATCCAGGTGCCGGACGGCGGCGGCACGTTACGCGCACCCATCACCGCGGACGACCGCCCCGGCTGCCAGCAGGGCGAGGGGGTCAATCCCAACGCGCGGGCGACGCTGTACGTGAGCGGGTTCACCGAGCCGGTCGCGGCGTCGAGGCCTCCATCCTCGCCGCTCGACGAGCTCACCGTCACTGTCGCGGGGCCGCCAGCCGCCGCGGCCGGGTCGCGGCTCACCTTCCGCGTGACACTCGGCAACCCGACCGGTGGCCCGCTCGCGCTGGACCCTTGTCCGGGCTATCTGATGGAACGCTTCTCCCTCGGCGATGCGACGAATGAGGCCGTGAACACGTCTCAGCTGTACCGGCTGAACTGCCGTCCGCTGACCAAGATCCCCGCCGGGGGCACCGCCGTGTTCGAAATGGTCGCCGAGGTGCCGGCCTCCATGCACCCGGGGCGGGAGCTGACGGTCACGTGGAAGCTCTACCTGCCGCACTACGTGCAGCGCGGCAACCAGGTCGGCGCCTTCAGCCTCAAAGTCGCCTGAGCACGGGTGAACGCGCCGGCAGGGAACGAGGCCGACCCGACGGTGCGGGACCAGGTGGATTGATCGACAAATGCCGTTGCACTGCGACAGCCGCATACCATGTGTGGTTATGACACGTCGAGCCGCGATGGCCGGCATTCTCGCGGGAACACTGCTTCTTCTGGGTTACTCGGCTGGCCCGCGGACGGGAAGCGAACCCGCCCCGGTGCCGACCGTCAACGTTGAGGCCGCCACGACGGCCAAGGCGATCGACCTGCTGCGGGCAGGTACGAAGTTCATCGATCACACGAGCTTTCGCGTCGACGTCGACATCGCGAGTCAGGTCACGTCACTGCTGCACGCCGACAACGTCAACAAGCGCGCCGACGCCACGCTCTCGACGTTCGGCCGGATCACCGAGATCCGGATGATCGACAACGACGTCTACATGAAGACCGACGTGGACCTGCCGGGTGTCGGCCACGAATGGATGACCCTCGACCCGGCCCGGGTGCCGTCAGCCTTCGCCCTGAGCTTCGCCCCAGGCAAGAACGACCCCGGCGGCTCGGCCCGCCTCATCAACGCGATCGTCACCGCACGAGCAGACGGCTCGCACATCACCGGGACGATCGACGTGACCCGGATCGGCGCCGGCAACGGGATCAACTTCAACCCCGGCCCTGGTGGCACGTTTCCCGACAGCGTGCGCAGCCACGCGTTCCGCGCAACGCTGGACACCGAGGGTCGGCTGGTCAGTTTCCTGATCCCAGCCGCCAGCGGGATGCCGAACGCGTCCCTTCGCTACAGCGACTTCGGCGCGGCCATCGACGTCACGCGGCCGCGAGGCGCGGTCGCCGCCCCCGACGCCCTGTATCCCCAGCTGGGCATGGGCGGCTGACCGTCGGCCCGGCTCCGCGGGTGTGGGAAGGTGGCTCATGCCCTTGAACAGGTACCACCTCAGAGCTTCGGTCGCCGTGTCCGACATACGAAAGGCGGTCGCCTTCTACGAAGGCAAACTGGGCCTCCAGGCGCTGCGGTCCGGCCCCAGTGCCACCATCGCCGATGGCAGCCGTGTCTATGGGTCTGGTGGCGGGCCGGCGCTGAACGTGTACCAGTCGGTCACTGCCGGGAAGACCTCGGCGACGCTCGCGACGTGGTACGTCGACGACATCGACCAGATTGTTGACGAGCTCACCTCGGCCGGCGTCGAGTTCACGCGCTACGACCAGTTCGCACACGACGCCAAGGGGATCACCGCTCGGGCCGGCGGTGGACGTATCGCGTGGTTCCAGGACCCGGACGGCAACACCTTCGCGCTCGAAGCCGACGTCTGACTCCTTCCCAGCGCAGGCCGGTGGCTCGGGGGACCAGGAGGGTTGGGTAGTTTCCTGTCATGAGTGACGACACCTTCCGCTCGGTGGAGATCGAGCGCACCGGTCTGGGGAACTACGTCGCCCGGAACATCCGCGGCGGTTCGCTGTCGATGGGCACGGGCGAGGACGCCAGCTTCACGCCGGTGGAACTGCTGCTGGCTGCCATCGGCGGCTGCACCGCGGTGGACGTGGACCACATCACCAGCCGCCGCGCCGAGCCGACCCGGTTCTCCGTCGACGTCACGGGCGACAAGATCCGGGATGAGGCCGGAGGAAACCGGATGCAGAACCTCAGGGTCGAGTTCACCGTGACGTTCCCGGTGGGCGAGGACGGCGACAGGGCCCGCGAGGCGCTGCCCCGGTCGTTGCAGCAGTCGCACGAACGGTTGTGCACCGTCTCCCGTACCGTCGAACTTGGCACTCCCGTCTCGATCGTCGAGGCTGCCGGACCCGACGAGGAGTGAGGTTTCCGGGCGGACGAGCGGACGTCCGTTCCTCACGTCACCCGAGCCACGCGACGCAGCGCAGGTGTCAGTTCGGAGCGCGCAGCCCCGCTAGCACCAGTCTGCCCAGCCGTCGAATCAACACTGCGCTTCTCTCCGGCGGCAGAGCCCGGAAGGACGCGATCGCCAGGAGGCCAGCCCGGACGTCGTCGACCGTGACACCTTCGCGGAGAACTCCCGCGGCGTGTGCCCGTCCGACGAGCGTTTCGAAGGCTGCTGAATGCTCTTTCCGTTCCCGTCTGAACGCGAGCCCGGCTTCGTGTGATCCGAGCAGCGCCTCGTTGAGCCCTCGGTCCTGTACCTGTCGGTCCGCGAACCGCAGAATCGTGCCGGAGAGCGCCCGCCACGGGTCCGGGTCTGCCAGCGCCTGACGCATCTCGGCACCGCACACGGCGACCCGCTCGGAGAGCACCGCCGTGATGAGGTCCGCCCGGGTCGGGAAATGCCGGTAGACGGTCGCGATGCCAACCGACGAACGGCGAGCCACCTCCCGGACGGGTACCTCGAGCCCACCCTCGGCGAACGCTTCGCGCGCCGCGGTCACGACGCGTTCGCGGTTGGCCCGAGCGTCCGAGCGCTCGATCCGAGACATCCGTTGTCCCTGCTCTCTCACCTCGACCGCATCTGGAACACCTGCTCCGTTTCGTCGTTACGGTACTGCGGAGCCGGACCCTCCGGCCAGGGAAGGAAGCGGTGTTCGCACTTCAGTTCCATCAGTTTGGCGGCCCCGAGGTTCTCCAGGTGGGTAGCGCCGACATGCCTCACCCCGGCGCTGGCGAGATCCGCGTGCGGGTCAGAGCGGGCGGACTCTCGCCGGTCGATCTCGGCCTCCGGTCCGGGGCCACCCCGATGAGCACACGATTGTCGCTACCACACATTCCGGGCGTCGACGCGGCCGGAGTCGTCGACGCGGTCGGACCGGGTGTCACGGGTGTCGGCGTGGGCGACGACGTGTTCGGCACGGTGAACGTCGCCCGGCTCGGCGGCGCCCACGCCGAATTCGCGGTACTGCGGCTCTGGGCGCACAAGCCTGCCTCGATGCCGTGGGCACAGGCCGGAGCCGCAGGATCGAGCATCGAAACCGCCACCCGGGCCCTCGACCTCCTCGACCTGCGGGACGGAATGACCATCGTCGTCGACGGTGCCGCCGGCGGTGTCGGCAGTGTCGCCGTGCAACTCGCCGCCGCACGCGGCGCGCACGTCATCGGGACCGGACGGTCCGACAACCACGCCTTCATCACCGAGTTGGGCGCCACCCCGACCACGTACGGCCCGGGACTTGCGCACCGCATCCCCGCACTCGGCGTGACCAGGGTCGACCGCGCTCTCGACATCGCCGGGGCGGGCTCGCTCCCGGAACTGATCGAGATCACCGGGACACCCGAGAAGGTGGTGACCCTCGCCGACTTCGGCGCGGCCCGGCACAACGTCCGCATCTCGACCGGACAGCTCGGAGGCCAACCCGACGGACGCCACGGCCTTGCCGAGGCGGCGGCACTGTTCGCTGAGGGCCGCTTCCGGATGCCGATCGAGGCCGTGTTCACCCTCGATCAGGCTGCCGCCGCGCATACCGCCGCAGGCGAAGGCTCCCGCCGCGGCAAGATCGCCATCATCGTCAGCGACGACCGGGCGGACATCTGACGATCCGCAGGCGGCGGACGAGATCACGGGCTGTCGCCGACTTCGACAGACCCTAACGGGCTGGCAGCGGTGCGACCGGACGGACCGAGGTGAACTGGGCGTGCTCGTACCGGTGCCGGAAAGCAGCAATAGCCACTCGTCGCAGCCCTGCCACGGGTAGAGGTCGGCGGTGCCGCCGCGCACGGTCCGGTGCCCGTCGCCGGTGCGTGGTCGGGCGTCCGCGGGCGCGCCCGCGAAACCGGGGATCCATACGTCGGCGCAGATCTCACTCGCCGAGCCGAACGCGGCCAGGCCGAACGCGTTCTCCCCGGCCGCCGTCCGTTCCTCATCGCACAAGCGCCGAACGCTAGCAACTCGACCGCCGACCGTACCGTGCGTGCACGGGTCGGCCGCCGGCTCGATTGGGGGAGTGGGCTGGGCGCGGCAGGGGTGGGCTGAATGGTCCGGGTGGCAGGACCGCCACCACTGGCCGACGGCTCAGCGAGGCCGGCGTGGCGATGCCCAGCCCTGCTGTTGCAGCCGTTCGATGCCGTCGAGGAGCAGGTCGAGCGCGAACTCGAACTCGAACTGGTCGTCACAGCCCTGCCCGAGGACGGACGCGTCGTCGTGGGACGCCGCCATGGCGATCTCCGCGACGTGTGGGAATCTGGCCGCGATCTCCGGGGGCAGGGCCGCCGGTGGCTCCGGGGTGGTCGTGCCGGACCGGCCGGCGCGCCGGGCGGCGTCGAACAGCTCCTGGCTGAAGCCCAGGATCCGGCTACCCATCGCGTGCATGACGTGGTGCGCGAGGTCGACGGAGAACCCGCCGGCCCGGAACGTTCCGATCATCGAGTCGAGGTAGGACAGGATGGCCGGCGTCGCCATGTTCCGTGACTCGATCGCGAGCGGCGCCCAGGGGTGGCGCTGCAGCACCTGCCGCGCCGAGAGGATGCGCTGGCGGACGGTGAGCTTCCAGTCGGCGTCGGGCACGGGCGGGTCGATCTCGCCTACGACGACGTCGATCATGCCGTCGAGCAGTTCGTCTTTGTTGGCCACGTGCTTGTAGAGGGCCATCGGCACGACGCCCAGTTCCTGAGCGAGGTTGCGCATGCTGAGGGATTCGATCCCGGCCCCGTCGGCGAGCGCGACGGCGGCGTGCAGGACCCGGTCCCTGCTCAGCGGCGTCCGGCGCAGCGTCTCAGCCTGCTCAGCCATCTCGCTCCTCATCGTTCGGCGGCCGATTGAACCATAATCCTCTTGACAGGTGTACGGCGTACACCTACCTTGTTTCTAAGGGTGTACGCCGTACACTCGGGGAAGGGGAGCAAGATGAAGGCGATCGTTCAAGACCGCTACGGCCCGCCGGAGACGCTCACGCTCGCGGAGGTGGACGCGCCGGTCCCTGCCGCCGACGAAGTGCTCGTGCGGGTGGAGGCCGCCGCGCTCAACGCGTACGACTGGCATGCCATGCGTGGTGACCCCCGGATGGCGCGGCTGGCCATGGGCCGATCAAGGCCCCGAGCACGCATCCGCGGCCGCGACTTCGCCGGCCGGGTCGAGGCCGTCGGCAAGCAGGTTCGCCAGGTGCGCCCGGGTGACGCCGTCTTCGGCGACCTCGGTGACGCCAACGGCGCGTTCGCCGAGTACGTGTGCGTACCCGAGACCCTTGTCGCGCCGCAGCCGGCGAACCTGACGCCGCAGCAGGCGGCCGCCCTGCCACTGGCCGGCATCACCGCGCTCATGGGCCTGAGCGGTGTCGGGCAGGTCGAGTCGGGCCACCGCGTTCTCATCAACGGGGCCTCCGGCGGCGTCGGCACCATGGCCGTCCAACTGGCCAAGACGCTCGGAGCGACCGTGACCGGTGTGTGCAGCACCCGCAACGTCGACCTGGTCCGCTCCCTCGGCGCCGACCACGTCGTCGACTACACCCAGGACGACTTCACCCGCGACATCCGCCGCTACGACGTCGTGTTCGACCTGGTCGGCAACCGCTCACTCACCGCGCTCCGGCGGGTGCTGACCCCGACCGGGACGCTGGTGCTCTCCGGCGGCGGCGTGTACCGCGGCGGGAGCCTCATCGGACCGGTCAAGCTCATCGCGCGGGGGCGGCTGCTGGCACCCTTCGTCCGACACCGCATCGTCATCCTCACGGCGGCACCCAGCCGGCAGCACCTCGACACGCTCCGCGCGCACGCCGAGACCGGCCGCCTCACCCCGGTCATCGACCGCACCTATCCGCTGCACGAGGTGCCCCAGGCCATGCGATACCTCGAAGGTGAACACGCGCGGGCGAAAGTCGTCATCACCGTCTGACGTGCGCGCCGGCGGGCATCGACGGGTCGTCGGATCGGCGGCCGGCGCAACCCGGGTCGGGCCGTCCATCGCCGATCCCATCCCTCTGTCACGCCACAGCCCTGTCGGTCCTCGCCGCCTCGAGCAGCGCGGCGAGTGGCCGAGGCAGCGCACCCCGGCCGATTGCCGCCTCGGCGAGCAGTCGTGCGTAGCGCAGATTGCGACGCGCGCCGCTGCGGAGGAACCGCCACATCTGCCGCTCGGGTTCCTGGCCGCGCCAGGCGGGTTGGTTCTGCAGCGAGCGGAACGAACCCAGATCGCCCTGCGAGTCGAACAGGGCTTCCACCTCTGCGGCGCCCACGGCCCGGATCAGTTCCTCTTCGAGGTCGTTGACGCAGACGTGAAACCCGAGGCGCTCCATGTCGGCGCGAGTGTGGGGCGAGCCGATCTGGGCGGCGACCAGTGCGCGCCGGAAGACTTCCTCCTCACGCACGTCGTACAGGCCGGCGAGACGCACCTGAGTGGTCAGCGGGCCCAGCTCGGTCAGGAAGCGGCCGATCGCGTGTGCCCCGCCGATCGGCACGATCACGACGCGCTCCGCTTCGAGATCCCGGCCGCCGCCGGTCGCGGCCGTCTCGAGCGCGATCTGGTCGCTGAGACCCTCGACCAGGACCAGGGCCACAGCGTCGCCCATCTTCGCCCGGGCGCTGGTCATCGCCCGGGTTGTGGCGTCAGGGCCACTCTCGTAGCCATCGAGCGCCCTGCGGGCTAGCTCACGACGTTGGGCGAGATCCATGGTGGTTCCGTCGGCTGGGATGCGGGTCGTGGCCATCATCGTCGAGGCGTATGGCGGCGACAACCCGATATCGGAGGTCGGGCGACCGGGCGGCGGCGCGGTGCTTGAGAACGATGAGTCCGGGGTACCGAAAGCATCATGCCGAGTGTGGGGCAAGTCGTCGGAGACCGTTACCGCCTGGTCGAGAGCATCGCCAGCGGCGGAATGGGCGACGTGTGGCGGGCGGTTGACGAGACCCTGGACCGCTGCGTGGCCGTCAAGATGCTGCACCCCCGCCTGGTCGCCGACGCCGGCTTCGGCGAGCGGTTCCGCCGCGAGGCACGCGCCATGGCGGCCCTGCGTCACCCGGGTGTCGCCCAGGTCTACGACTACGGCGAGATGTCCCGGCCCGGAGAGCCGGTCCTCGCCTACATCGTGATGGAATGTGTGCAGGGACAGTCCCTGTCGGAGCGGATCGCCGAGGTCGGCCAGCTGGGCGCGGCCGAGGCGATGTCAATCGCCGCGCAGACCGCCCGAGCCCTGCAGGCCGCGCACGACGCCGGCATCGTCCACCGGGACGTCAAGCCCAACAATCTGATCATCGAGCCGGACGGGCACGTCGTGCTCGTCGACTTCGGCGTTGCCGTCATGCCGGAGGCGGCGAGCCTGACCGGGGTGAACCAGGTCGTCGGCACCGCCCTGTACATGGCGCCCGAGCAGGTGTCCAAGAACGAGAGCACACCGGCGATCGACATCTACGCGCTGGGCGCTGTCGTCCACCACTGCCTCGCCGGTGAACCCCCGTACCAGGGCGACAACGCCGTCGCGGTGGCGCTGCGCCACCTCGAAGAGGAACCACCGCCGCTGCCCGAGAGCGTCCCGGCGCAGGTACGGCAGCTGGTGGCCATCGCGATGGCCAAGGAGCCCACCCGCCGGTTCCCGACGGCGGCGGCCCTGGCCACCGCGGCGCAGGCGCTCGCGGACTCGTCCGACCCGCAACTGAGGGCCGCCACCTGGGCGACCGCGACCGGGCCGCGGACCGAGCACCCGAACACCCGGCGGTTGGCCCTCGGCGGCGCATTGAGCCGGGGTGTCCGTCCCGGACGTACGACGCTCGCGGTGCTTCTCGGATCGTTGGCCGCTGTTGCTGCCGTCCTGGTGCTGGCTGATCCCACCGGGATGCGGCCGGGCCCGGCCGGGCGACCGTCGGGACCTCCCGCGGTACCGCCCGCGGTGCGGACATCGGTGCCACCCGGGCAGGACAAGCCTGGCCCTGGCGTCGGTGGCGGCGAACCCGCCACACGCAATTCCGCCGGTCCGCCGGTACGCGTGCCCGCATCCGCGACCCCGACGACCAGCCGTCCAGCAGCCGAGGGCACGACGGGCCGGTCCACGCCTTCAGGCGACAGCAGTCAGGGTTCACCCGGCCCCACCACCTCTGAAAGCGCCCCGCAGGAACCGACGCCGGCTCCCACGGGCGCAACGACAGCGGCACCGACCGAGGAGCCGGCGGATGCACCGACGGCGGAGGAGTCGGCGGCCGGAGGCAACGCGGTGGCGCCGGTCCAGTCGGCGACGGCGGATGCCACGGGCGCCGACCTCACCGCCCGCCTCGACGGGTGACCCGGAGATCCGGCCCAAGTCGCCCCAGGTCGGGCCAGAGGCGGGCGGGATGATGACAGACCTGCTGTGGCGGGGGGGGGGGGGGGCGCCCCCCCCCCCCCCCCCCCGGCGGGGGTGGCGGGCGGGGGCCGCCGGGGCGGCGGCCGCCGGGGCCGGCGGGG
>NZ_JBSFYP010000059.1:0-42530 GCF_053599835.1 Micromonospora sp. NPDC005163 | reverse complement strand
CGCCGACTCCGCCGATGCGAACACCGCCTCCTACGAGGTCACCGTCGAGCACCTCGCCGACTGGATCGCCACCCGCGGCTACGCCACCAGCTGACCCAACCACCAACAACGACAAGGGCCGGACCCCAACCAGGGGTCCGGCCCTTCGTCATGCCCGGGTCAGTGTTCGCTGCCCGCGCGGATCGGCTCGGCGTCCGGGGTCGGTTCGGTCGCCTCGAACCGGTGGGCCCGTCGGCGCAGCCACCACGTGCTGGCGAGACCGGCGAGCACCGCGAGGGCCAGCCCGGCCCAGGAGATGTCCTTGAGCCAGTGCTCGGCCGCACGGCCCACGGTGAAGAGCAGGTAGGTGGTGCCGAACGCCCAGACCAGGCCGCCGGCCGCGTTGGCCAGCAGGAACCGCCGGTACGGCACGTGCAGTGCCCCAGCGAGCGGCCCGGCCAGGATCCGCAGCAGTGCCACGAACCGGCCGAAGAAGACCGCCCAGACGCCGTACCGGGCGAAGCTCTGTTCGGCGCGGGCGAGCTGTGCGGGGCCGAGATGTCGGGGGAAGCGCCGGCCCAGCCGGGCCAGCAGCGGACGGCCACCCCGGCGGCCCACCGCATACCCGACGGAGTCCCCGATGATCGCTCCGGCGGCAGCGGCGGTGGCGACCCACTCCGGTTCTACCACACCGGTGGCGGCGAGCAGGGCGGAGCTGACCAGGACGATCTCGCCGGGCAGTGGGACACCCATGCTCTCCACGCCGATGACCCCGCCGACGAGCAGGTAGACCGCGATCGGCGGCAGCGACACGAGCCAGTGCTGAACGTCGAACACCGTCGACCCCCTCCCCGTCCGGCCTCGAACCCTACCGTCGGCCGGTCGCTCGGACCCGACGTCGGGTTGCGCAACTAGCAAGACGGACGTACGGTTTTGTTGAGAGCGGAATCGGCGGTAAGTGTCACCTAACCTCGGCGGCACCCTGGCCGGTGCGACACACTGCTCAGGACTACTCACGGTCGCTGGTGTGAAGGAGTACGACGTGGCGAGCCTCGACACCTTCGGTGCGAAGACCCAGCTACGCGTCGGAGACGCGAGCTACGAGATTTTCAGGATCGACAAGGTGGACGGCCACGACCGGCTGCCGTACAGCCTGAAGATCCTGCTGGAGAACCTGCTGCGGACCGAGGACGGCGCGAACATCACCGCCGACCACATCCGCCAGCTCGGCGGGTGGGACTCCACCGCCGCCCCGAGCGTGGAGATCCAGTTCACCCCGGCGCGGGTGCTGATGCAGGACTTCACCGGCGTGCCCTGCGTGGTCGACCTGGCCACCATGCGCGAGGCGGTGCGCGACCTGGGCGGCGACGCCACCAAGGTCAACCCCCTCGCCCCGGCCGAGCTGGTCATCGACCACTCCGTCATCGCCGACCTGTTCGGCCGCGAGGACGCCTTCGAGCGCAACGTCGAGCTGGAGTACGAGCGCAACAAGGAGCGCTACCAGTTCCTGCGCTGGGGCCAGACCGCGTTCAACGAGTTCAAGGTCGTCCCGCCGGGCACCGGCATCGTGCACCAGGTCAACATCGAGTACCTGGCCCGCACCATCATGGAGCGCAACGGCCAGGCGTACCCCGACACGGTGGTCGGCACCGACTCGCACACCACGATGGTCAACGGCCTGGGCGTGCTCGGCTGGGGCGTCGGCGGCATCGAGGCCGAGGCCGCGATGCTCGGTCAGCCGGTCAGCATGCTGATCCCCCGCGTGGTGGGCTTCAAGCTGCACGGCGAGATGCCGGCCGGCACCACCGCCACCGACCTGGTGCTGACCATCACCGAGATGCTGCGCAAGCACGGCGTGGTCGGCAAGTTCGTCGAGTTCTACGGCCCCGGCGTCAGCGCCGTGCCGCTGGCCAACCGCGCCACCATCGGCAACATGTCCCCCGAATACGGCTCCACCGTGGCGATCTTCCCGATCGACGCCGAGACGGTCCGCTACCTGAAGCTGACCGGTCGCGACGAGCAGCAGGTCGCGCTCGTCGAGGCGTACGCCAAGGAGCAGGGCCTCTGGCACGACCCGGACGCGGAGCCGGAGTACTCCGAGCGCCTGGAGCTCGACCTGAGCACCATCGAGCCTTCGCTGGCCGGCCCGAAGCGCCCGCAGGACCGGGTGCCGCTGGGCAGCGCCAAGACGCTGTTCCGCTCGGCGCTGACCGACTACGTCGCCGACGACTCCGTCGGTGAGCGTGACCTCAAGCCGGGCGTGCCCCGTGAGGAACTGCCGCGCGGTGCCAACGGCCCGGCCGACGAGGCCAGCGCCGAGTCCTTCCCGGCCAGCGACCCGCCGGCCAACGAGTTCAGCGACCCGGCCGACGAGCCGCGCGACCTGGAGACCGCGGCCGTCGGCTCCGGCGGTCGGGCCACCGACCCGATCCGGGTCACCGGCGCCGACGGCGTCGAGTACGAGTTGGACCACGGCGCCGTCGTGATCGCCGCGATCACCTCCTGCACCAACACCTCCAACCCCCAGGTGATGATCGGCGCCGCACTGCTGGCCCGCAACGCGGTCGAGAAGGGCCTGACCCGCAAGCCGTGGGTCAAGACCACCCTGGCGCCCGGTTCCAAGGTCGTCATGGACTACTACGAGCGGGCCGGCCTCACGCCGTACCTGGACAAGCTCGGCTTCAACCTGGTCGGCTACGGCTGCACCACCTGCATCGGCAACTCGGGCCCGCTGCCCGAGGAGGTCTCGGCGGCGGTCAACGAGAAGGACCTCGCCGTCGTCTCGGTGCTCTCCGGCAACCGCAACTTCGAGGGCCGGATCAACCCGGACGTCAAGATGAACTACCTGGCGTCCCCGCCTCTGGTGGTCGCGTACGCGCTCGCCGGCACGATGGACATCGACCTGGCCAACGAGCCGATCGGCGAGGACAGCGACGGCAACCCGGTCTTCCTGCGTGAGATCTGGCCGAACAGCGCCGAGATCCAGGACGTCATCGCCCAGGCGATCGGCGCCACCGGGTTCAGCGCCGCGTACGCCGACGTCTTCGCCGGCGACGAGCGCTGGCAGTCGCTGCCCACCCCGACCGGCGACACCTTCGCCTGGGCGGACGACTCCACCTACGTGCGCAAGCCCCCCTACTTCGAGGGCATGCAGCAGGAGCCGAGCCCGGTCACCGACATCGCCGACGCCCGGGTGCTGGCCAAGCTGGGTGACTCGGTGACCACCGACCACATCTCGCCGGCCGGCTCGATCAAGGCCGACTCCCCCGCCGGTCAGTACCTCGCCGAGCACGGCGTGCCGCGGCACGAGTTCAACTCGTACGGCTCCCGCCGGGGCAACCACGAGGTGATGATCCGGGGCACCTTCGCCAACATCCGGCTGCGCAACCAGCTGGTCCCCGGGGTGGAGGGCGGCTTCACCGTCAACCACCTCACCGGCGAGCAGACCTCGATCTACGACGCCTCGGTCGCCTACCAGGAGGCCGGCATCCCGCTGGTCGTGCTGGCCGGCAAGGAGTACGGCTCGGGCTCGTCGCGGGACTGGGCGGCCAAGGGCACCATGCTGCTGGGCGTCCGGGCGGTCATCGCCGAGTCCTACGAGCGGATCCACCGCTCCAACCTGATCGGCATGGGCGTGCTGCCGCTGCAGTTCCCGGTGGACACCACCGCCGAGTCGCTCGGCCTCACCGGCACCGAGACGTTCACCTTCACCGGGGTGACCGCGCTCAACGACGGCGAGACCCCGCGCACGGTGAAGGTCACCACCGACACCGGCGTCGAGTTCGACGCGGTGGTCCGGATCGACACCCCGGGCGAGGCGGACTACTACCGGCACGGCGGCATCCTGCAGTACGTGCTGCGCCGCATGATCGCCAACTGACGTACCGCGTCCACCAGGGCCCCTTCCCGCCTCGACGGGGAGGGGCCCTGCGGCGTCCTGGCCGGCCATGCTGCCCGTTGTCGGGGTGACCCCCTATGGTGTCGGGGTGGTCGACCGGCGTCAGGTGATGAGGTTCCGCGTCCAGGCACAGCAGCTCGCCCGGGCGCACGGCACGCTGGCGGACACCGCCGTGCTCGACGCCGGCGTGCAGGACACCGGCCCCGACGGCGGCCGCTGGGCGCTGGCGCTGCGCGGGGTCGACCGGGCGGCGTCGTCCGGGGCCGACCTGGTGCTGCTGTGGACCGTGCGCGGCGCGCCCCACCTCTACCGCCGCGCTGACGCGGGGGAGGTGGCGTCCGCGGTCGCACCCTGGTCCGACGCCGACGCGGGCAAGCGCATCTACGACGCCGCCAAGCCGTTGAGGGCGGCCGGCATCGCCAACCTGGAGGCTCTCGACACAGTGGCCGCCGAGCTGCGGGCCACCGTCACCGAGCCGATGGTCAAGGGCGACGTGTCGGGCCGCCTGAGCGCGGTGCTGCCCGAGCCGTACCTGCGGTTCTGCCGCCCCTGCGACGCCACGCACATCTTCGAGATGCCGTTGCGGCTGGCCGCGGTGCGCGCCGGGTTGGAATTGCAGCGCGACACGTCGCCGCCGGTGCTGCGGCGCATCCCCGGGTTCCGTGCGGCGGCCGGCGCGGGCGACCGGTTCGACCTCGTGCGCGCGTACCTGCGGCTGCTGGGTCCGGCCACCCCCGGCCACGTGGCCACCTACCTCGATGCCCCGGTCCGGGAAGTCAAGGCACGATGGCCCGAGGACGTGATCGAGGTGACGGTCGACGGCGAGAGGCGCTCGCTCCTGGCCGCCGACGAGCAGTCGCTGGCGTCGGCCGCAGCGGCGGTGACCCGCCTGCTCGGTCCCTTCGACCTCTTCCTCCAGGCCAGAGACCGGGCGACGCTGGTGCCCGACGCCGCGCGCGCCAAGGAGCTGTGGCCGGTGCTGGGTCGCCCCGGCGCCGTCCTGGTCGACGGTGAGCTGGTCGGCACCTGGCGGCCCCGCAAGTCGGGCGCCAGGATGACAGTCGCCGTCCAGCCCTGGCAGAAGCTGCCCGAGAGCAGGCGCAGGGCCGTCATCGAGCAGGCCGAGCGCCTCGCGGCGCACCGCGCCGCCACTCTCGCCGGCGTCGAGTTCCTGGACTGACGACGGACCGGACGCGTCGCGAGCGGCGCGGCCAGTTGCAGCCCACGGACGCAGCGTCACCCACCTGCGCGAGGATCACCCACCTCGGTCGCCGCTTCCGCGTCCGGCTCCTGCCGGGTCGACGTGCGGAGGTCCTTGCGCATCTGCTGGGTCGTCACCCGGTACCCCGACGAGTCGTACAGGTTGAGCGCCGTCGTGTTGTACCCGAACACGTTGAGTTCGAGAGCGTGGGCGCCCTCCTCGCGAGCCGTCCGCTCGGCGGCCGTGAGCAGTGCCCGCCCCAGACCCTGCCCGCGGCGCTCGGCGACCACCTCGATGTCGTAGAGGTAGGCGCAGTGCGCGACGCCGCGCGGATGCGTCAGCCCGATCCACAGGCGTCCGACCGGTGTGCCGTCGGCCAGCACGCCGAGCAGGAAGATCATGCCGGGCGTGGCCATCCCCTGTGGCAGCAGGGCTCTGTTGGCTTCCTCGGAGCGGCGCAGAGCCTCGTCGGCCGTCCAGGTGCCGGCCTCGACGTGGTCCTGCGCGTAGGCGGCGACGACGTCGGTCTGCCACCGGTCGAATTCCGCGCGGGACATCGGCCGCACATTCAGGTCGATCATGCGCGGGATCCTCTCACGAATCCCCTCGGCGAGGAGGACCTGCCGATCCCGCCGGCCCGGGGTGCGCGTCCCACCCGGCTACGAGGCGAGGTCGGCGGCACGGTCGAGCAGGGCGCGGCGCTCGGCGGCGGATGTCACCTCGGCCGCGGCCCTCCGGAACAGGGTGGCGGCGCGGACCCGGTCGCCCTGCCGGGCCACCAGGTCCGCCTCCACCGCGACGGCGAGCGGGTAGCCGTCCAACGCGCCCCCGGCGCGGGCCGCGCCGAGCAGCGCCAACCCGGCCGCCGGCCCGTACGCGTAGCCGTGCGCCACGGCCCGGTTCAACCCGACCACCGGCGAGGGCCGATCGCCGGCCAGGCTGTCGTAGGCCCGGGCGATCGCCGGCCAGTCGGTGGCCTCGGCGGACGCGGCGGTGGCGTGGCAGGCCGCGATCCGGGCCTGCCACGCGTACGGCCCGTCGTGGTGTACCCGCGCCAGCGCGTCCAGTCCCTCGGTGATGGCGGCCCGGTCCCACCGGCCGCGGTCCTGCCGCTCCAGGGTCAGCAGGTAGCCGGCGGCGTCGCGGCGGGCGTCGGCGCGCGAGTGCTGGAACAGGAACAACGCGAGCAGGGCGGCCACCTCGGACTGCCCCGGCATCAGCCGGTCGAGCAGCCGGGCCAGCCGGATCGCCTCGTCGGCGAAGGCCGGTTCGCCGTCGGCGACGTAGCCGCGGGTGAAGAGCAGGTACAGCACGGCCAGCACACCGGGCAGCCGTTCGGCGAGCGCCGGCCCGGCCGGCACCCGGTACGGGATGCCGGCCTCCTTGATCCGGGTCCGGGCCCGGGTCAACCGCCGGGTCATCGTCGACTCGGTGACCAGGAAGAGCCGGGCGATGTCGGCGGTCGACACCCCGCAGACGGTACGCAGCGTCAACGCCACCCGCGCCTCCGGCGCCAGCGCCGGGTGGCAGCAGGTGAAGATCAGCCGTAGTCGGTCGTCCACCACGTCCTCCCCCGCCCCGGGCGCGGGCTCCGCGTCCGCCGGCGCGAGCACCGCCAGGTCGTGCAGCTTGCGGCGCTCCACGGCGGCCCGGCGCAGCACGTCGATCGCCCGGTTGCGGGCCACCGTCATCAGCCAGCCGCCCGGGTTGGCCGGCACGCCGTCACCGGGCCAGCGCTCCAGGGCGACGGTCAGCGCCTCCTGGGCGCAGTCCTCTGCCAACGCCCAGTCCCCGGTCACCCGGATCAGGGTCGCGACGATCCGTGGGTACGCCTCGGCGCCGGCGGCCGCGACGGCCTCCGCCGCCGCAGCCGCACCCGTGCCGATCGCCCGGCCGGCGTTTTCGTGCCGCTCACCGGCCGGCGTTTCGGTGCGGGTCACCCGATCAGCCGGGCAGGCCCGCGAAGGGGCGCAGTTCCAGTCGGCCGTGCCGGGCCATCGGGTGGGCCCGCGCCACCTCGATCGCCTCGTCAAGGTCGGCGCAGTCGAGCAGGTCGAAGCCCACGATCACCTCCGTGGTCTCGGCGAACGGCCCGTCGGAGATGAGCAGTTCGCCGCCGCGCACCCGGACCGTGGTGGCCGCGGTGCTCGGCGCCAGCTCGTCGCCCTGGAGGCGGCGGCCACGGGCGTCGTTCTCGGCCACCCACGCGTGGATGTCGGGTACGTCGGTCGGGTCGGTGTCCGGCTCGGCGTCGGTGCAGACAAACATCATGTACTTCATCTGGCGCTCCCTGGTGTGTCCGGGTATCGCCAGCATGACGATCGGCCGCGGCCGTTCCGGACACCGGGTGCCGGAAAACCTCGCGGGTTGTCGGTCAGTTCGCGCCGGCGGCGCGGCGTCGGGCCTCCCGGGTCTTCATGGCGTGCTCCATCAACGTGACGAGCACCTCCTTGCTGGACGCGCGCTGACGGGCGTCGCAGAGCAGCACCGGGACCCCCGGGTCCAGGTTCAGCGCGGACTGCACTTCGTCGAGCCGGTACTGCCGGGACCCCTCGAAGCAGTTCACCGCGACCACGAACGGGGTGCCCCGGCCCTCGAAGTAGTCGATCGACGGGAAGCAGTCGGCCAGCCGGCGGGTGTCCGCCAGCACCACCGCGCCGATCGCGCCCAGCGCCAGCTCGTCCCAGACGAACCAGAACCGGTCCTGCCCCGGCGTGCCGAACAGGTAGAGCACCAGGTCGTCACTGATGGTGATCCGACCGAAGTCCATCGCCACGGTGGTGGTGGTCTTCTCCTCCACCCCGGACAGGTCGTCGATGCCGACCCCGGACTCGGTCAGCACCTCCTCGGTGCGCAACGGCCGGGTCTCGCTCACCGCGCCGACCATGGTGGTCTTGCCGACGCCGAAGCCACCGGCGACCAGGATCTTGATCGCGGTGGGCAGTGGGGTCGCTCCCGCCGGCCGGTCAGAGTGCCCGTAGTCCATTGATTACCGCCTCGAAGATGCTGTTGTCGGGAAGACCGGCCGTGGTCTGTGGTTCGCGGACCTGCACCAGGCTGCGGGCCGCCAGGTCGCCGAGGAGCACCCGGATGGTGCCCACCGGCAGGTCGAGATGGGCAGCGATCTCGGCGACGGACTGTATTCGTTGGCACAGTCCGACGATCGCCAGGTGCTCCGGACCGAGGCCGACCTCCGGTGTGACGTCGCCTCGGGTCGCGGTGACCAGGGAGATCAGGTCGAACGTGCCGGTGACCGGGCGGGCGCGCCCGCGCGTCACCGCGTACGGGCGGACCACCGGGCCCGCATGGTCATCCACCCACTGATGGTCCGCGGACTCTCCCTGCACCGTCATGGCCGCTACTTCTCGCCGGCCGGCTGGTCGGCGCCGCGGGATGGGGAGGCAACGTACTTGCCGACCCTGGTGACCAGCATCGCCATCTCGTAGGCGATCAGGCCGACGTCGGTGTCCTCGCTGGCCAGCACCGCCAGGCAGGCGTTGCGCCCGGCCGCGGTGACGAACAGGAACGACGATTGCATCTCGATGATGGTCTGCTGCACCTGCCCGCCACCGAAGCGCTTGCCGGCGCCCCGGGCCAGGCTCTGGATGCCGGCCGCCATCGCCGCGAGGTGCTCACCGTCGTCCCGGCTCAGCCCCTGCGAGGAGGCCATCAACAGCCCGTCGGTGGAGAGCGCGACCGCATGCTCGGCCTGCTTCACCCGGCCCACAAGATCATCCAGCAACCACGTCAGGTCGGCACTCGAAGCCGTCTTCTGGGCCACTCGTCGTCCTCTTCTCCCCCGGCTGTTGTCGCCGTGCTCGTCTGGGGCTGACCATCACGCCGCGCGGAAACCCGCATTGCCGGCGTCCGATCAGGTGGTGCGCGGGTCCTCGTCGGTCGGCTCGGACGTCTCCGCTGGCGGGGCGCCGGAAGCGCCGTCGAGCAGTCGTGCCGCGTCGGTCCGACCTCGCCGCGTGCCGCTCTGGTAGGAGCTCATCATCCGGCGCACCTGCTCGGGCGGGCGCGCCACGTCCTCCTCGTCGGTCTCCGTCGCCGCCGGGTCGTCGCGCAGCTCGGGCACGATGCTCGCCTGCCGGACCCGCACCGGCAGGCCCGAGTCCGTCCGGTCCGCCTCGGCCTGGGCGGGCAGTGGCCCGCCGTCCGCGCCCGGCTCGCCGACGCTGGTGCTGTCCGCTGGTCCGGCACGGTCGAAGGCGGGCAGGCCGGTGGGCACCGTCGGGCCCTCCAGGGCCGGCTGGCCCAGCGTGCGCCGGGCCCGGCTGGGCAGCTCCGACAACCCGGTAGCGGGCGTCGTCCGCTGGCGGGTGGGCAGAGCGGCGTCCACATCGGTCGCGTCGGTCTGCGCCGTCGGGCTGGTGGTGTCGGTCGTCGCCGGTGCGTCGGCCGGAACCGCCGCCGGGGCGGTCGGGGTCACCAGATCCGGTACGTCCGGCGCCGTCGTACCCGCTGCCGCCGGTGGCGCGGCCAGCGCGAGGAGGCTCGGGCGACCGCTGTCGGCGGGACCTCCGGTCGACGACGGGGCCAGCGGGATGGCCGGTGACCCGGCCCGCATCGCGCCGGAGTCCTCCGGGGCAGCGCCGTTCTCGGTGACCAGCTCCAGTGGGATCAGCACGACGGCGGTGGTGCCGCCGTACGCCGACTCCTTGAGCCGGACCCGCACGCCGTGCCGCTCGGTCAGCCGGCTCACCACGTAGAGGCCGAGGCGGGCGGCGTTGGCGAGGTTCAGCTCGGACTGGTCGACGATCCGGTGGTTCGCCGCGGCCAGGTCCTCCTCGCTCATGCCGAGGCCCCGGTCCTCGATCTCGATGGCGAACCCGTTGGCCACCAGTTGGCCACGAACCTCCACCGTGGTGTGCGGCGGGGAGAACGACAGGCCGTTCTCGATCAGCTCGGCGAGCAGGTGGATGATGTCGCCGACCGCGCGGCCGGCCAGCGAGACCGGCCCGAGCGGCAGCACGTTGACCCGGGTGTAGTCCTCCACCTCGGCCACCGCGCCGCGCACCACGTCGACCATCGGCACGTTGCGCCGCCAGGCCCGGCCCGGGGTGGAGCCGGAGAGCACGATCAGGTTTTCCGCGTTGCGCCGCATCCGGGTGGCCAGGTGGTCGACCCGGAACAGGTCCTCGAGTTCCTCCGCGTCCTGTTCGCGCCGCTCCATCGCGTCCAGCAGGGTGAGCTGGCGGTGCACCAGCGCCTGGGTACGCCGGGCCAGGCTGAGGAAGACCTCGCGGACGTTGCGGCGCAGGTCGGCCTGCTCGACGGCGGTGCGCAAAGCGGTCTCCTGGACCGCGTTGAACGCCTTGCCGACCTGGCCGATCTCGTCGGTGCCGAACTCCAGGGGTGGCGCCTCGGTGGCCACGTCGACCTCCTCGCCGCGACCGAGCCGTTCGACCACGCTGGGCAGCCGCTCGTTGGCCAGGCGGAAGGCCGCGCCACGCAACCGTTCCAGCTGCCGTACCAGGGAGCGGGCGGTGGTGATGGACACGACGATCGAGGCGATGACGGCGAGCAGACCGAGGCCGGTGGCCAGCGCCAACCGGACGACGACGCCGATGGCGACCGGGGTCGCCCGGTCGACCACGCCGTCGCCACCGGCCAGCACGACGTCACTGATCTCGGTCAGCGCCGGAGCAATGGTGTCGGTCCACTCCGTCGCGGTCACGGACGGCCGGCCGGCACCACCGCCCTGCATCACCTGGGTCTCCAGGGCGGTCAGCCGGCTGAAGGTGTCGCCCGTCGACATCGTCTCGTAGCGGCGCTGGTCGGTGCCGGGGAGCCGGACCAGTGCCGAGGCGGCGACGAACTGTCGGGCGCCGACGATCCGGGTGAACTCCGCCCGCTCGGCCGTAGTGATGCGCCCGGCGGCCAGCACGCCGGCCAGCAGCGCGTCCTCCTGGGACAGCAGCTCCCGGGACCGGTTGAGGCCGATCAGCGCGGCGGTGTCCTCGGCGACCTGCTCGTCGTCGAGGTTGCCGAGCGCGTCGTACACCCGGTAGATCGACTCGATCACTCCGGTGAAGGTCGCGATGGCCCCGGCCCGGTCGATGCTCCGGTCGTCGACCGCCGTACGGGTCTTGTCCAGGTCGTTCAGCCCGGTGATGAGAGCCTTGATCCGCTGGTCGAGGGTGTCGCTGCCCAGCGCGTCGACCTGCCAGTTCTCGGTGGACTTCGTAAACTTCGCCGCCAACTGGTCGGTGCGCTGCCGCATCTGCGCCAGCGTGGCGCGCTGCGCGTCGTCGGGTCGACCGAGGTAGGTCAGCGACGTCCGACGCTCCAACTGCAACTGCAACAGCAGCGGCTCGGTGGGATCGAAGACCTTCGTGTCCAGGGTCTGCACGCCGAGCAGGTTGACCCCGTCCCGGACGGTGACCCAGGCCGTAAAGCCCCAGAGCGCCACGAGTGAGACCAGTAGAGCAACGACCTTGGTACGCAGATTCGTACTGCGGGAACCCATTACACCGTCCCTGGCGCGACCTGTGTGATTGATCAGTCAGAAGTGCGGAGTGCACGCATCGACCCGGCGCACGCTAGCAGCGTCCGGGGCCGCGCTCAAGCGCTGCTGATCATGAGACCACCGTACGTGGCCGGAGCGGGGCCCTGTCCATCTCGTTGACCAGGTCGGATCTGGTCAGGGCCAAGTGCCGGACCGCGAGAATGGCCGCACGGACGATCAGCACAGGTGTGTAGAGATCTTTGTCATGCCACAATGGAGGATGATCGTGGTGATCGTCTACCTCGGTCAGGTGACGCAACCCGCGACCGATCGCCTCCCGTACGCCCGGCCGGGCCGGTCGATGGACCCCCAGCAGCACGTGCAGGGCGTACGCGGTCTCCTCCACGGTGCCCGCCCAGCGTCCCCACGCCCCGTCCGCCCGTTGGGTGGCGACCAACCAGTCGACGGCGCGATCCACCGCCGATCCGGCGATCCCGGCCGGGGCGTACCGGTCGAGGGCTGCCACGACGCACGAGGTGGCGTAGTAGGGCGAAGCGTGCCAGCGGTCCACCCAGGAGCCGTCGGGCTGCTGCTCGTCGCCCAGCCACCCGGCCAGCGCCGCCGCACGGCCGCCGTAGCGGCTCGCGGCCGCCGACGTGTGACGGGCGTGCCAGCCGAGCGCCTCCAGCACGTGCGCGTTCGTGGTGACCGACCGCCCGTCCTCCCCCCGCCAGGTGCAGAAGTGGCTGCCGAGGTCGAAGTGGAGCAGGCTCGCCGGATCCACCGGGTGACCGAGGCGGGCGAGAGCATAGAGAGCGACCGAGGTGGTGTCCGCGTCGGCCGGTAGTCCTGGCCCGGTCGGCGTGCCATGCGGCCCGAGCGCGGCGGCCAACTCGGCGATGAGCTTCGGCGCGGGCCGGACCGGCACCCCCACTCGGGCCAGACTGCTCAGCGCCCAAGCCCGCTCGAACACCGTGATCGGCGTACAGCAGGGCACCGGTCCGTCGAGGAGACCGACAGCCGCCCCCAGGTAGGCCAGCGCCTCCGGGTCCGCGCCGGGCGTCGCCGGGTCGCCGATCCAGGCGGCGGTGGCCGCCGGCGAGGCACCGACGGCCCCGGCGACCGGGGACACGCCGCCGTGCCGGCGCGCGACCGGTCCGAGCGCCTCGAAGGCGTGCAGCAGCTTCTGCGGCACCGGATGTCCGGCGCCCACCAGCGCGTGTACCGCGTCGAGCCGCCGTCGGTCCACGCCGGGCAGGGCGCGGACCCCGTCGACAAACCCCCGACCGGGGCGTGCGGCAAAGAAGGTGAGGTGGTCGTTGATCCGCTGCACCAGGGCCGCCACGATGAGGTCGGCCGCCGGCGTGTCTGGGAGCGGCGTGCCCCTTCCGAGCCAGTCGGCGAGCACGCCCAGCCCGCGGCTCGCCGCGGCGGCCAGCTCGGGCCGAGAGGAGCCCTGGGTGCCCCGCAGCGTGCCGAGCAGCGCCTCCACCGCGCTCACCGTCGGCACCACGGCGTAGCCGCTGGCGCCACCCCACCCGCCATCGGAACGCTGTTCGCCCAGCAGATACCGCAGCCGCCGGTCATGCCCGGTGAGCCACGGCGCGTCCGCGACGACCCGGCCGGTCTCGTACACCGACGGGGTGACCCGGCCCGCCGGCTCGAGCACCATGGCGGCGAGCAACTCCCGGGCCGATGCGGCCACGTCGGACTCGTCCCCGGCATCGGCGGCGGCTGGTGAGGTGGTCACAGCACGCCCCAGAAGTCGGTCGACCGGTAGAAGCCGGTGCTGAAGCCGATCTGGCGGGCGAGGTAGTCGGCCTGCACCGGGCAGCTTGTGCGCAGCGGGTCGAGCAGCTCGCGGGCGTACGCCACCAGGCCGGTGATCTGGCGCTCGATGTCGGCCCGCTCCGGCACCAACATCAACGCGTTGAGGTCGCCCCACCGCTGGTCGCGTTCGTAGGTCGCGAGGTCGTTGACGAGTCGGAGGATCCGCTGCACCTGGTCACTGGCCGCGACGAGCGCGTCGAGGTGGGTCAGCGTCGCGGGATCGCCGGAGTGGATCCAGTGCACGACGTTGACCACCGTGCAGGCCAGGTTCGCCGCGTTGGCCAGGTACTCGTCCAGGGTGGGCAGCACGCCGGTGCTGGCGGTCTGCTTCCAGTCCCACTCTCGCGCCATGGCGTCGAGCATCGTCCGCAACTCGTTCCGCCATACCGCCCCGTGGGTCGCGTACGCCGGCACGGCGGCCAGTTCGTCGTGCAATTCGGCGAGAAAACGGCCGAGAGAGTCGTCCTCCGCCGGTTTCCCGCCCTCCGCCACGGCGAGGCAGCCCGCCGCCAATCGGTCGATCTCGTCACGGGTACGCGCCTCGTGGTCGACGAGCCAGTCGACCGCGAAGCCCCACAGCACGGCCCGGTTCGTGACGCGCAACTGGGCAAGGTCACACCAGGGCGCCCCGAATGCGATCGCCATCGCGACGTTGCCGAACAGCGCCGGGTCGAACGGTCGCGCCGGGAAGAGATCGGGGTACGCCGCAGCACGTTCGGCCAGGTCACGTTGGCCCTTTGCGGCGAGGGCACAGATCCGGCCCTGCTCCGCGGCCAGCGCCATCTGGTCGCCACCGGTACCCGGCAGCGACGCGAGCCCAGCGGTCATGCGGAGACACTCCGTACCGGCTGTAGGGTCACCTCGACACGCTCGAGGGGCCGCAGCGCGGCGGCCACCTTGATACCGGGCAGAGCCTGCCGCTCCAGGCGGAACCGGAACCGGCTCAGGACGGTGGCCACGATCAGCATCGCCTCCAGGTAGAACAGGTGCATGCCGATGCACTGGTGTGGGCCGCCGCCGAACGGGAAGTGCGCGTACCGGTGCCGGTTGCGGACCTGCTCGGGGTCGAAGCGGTCGGGGTCGAAGACCTCGGGCCGGTCCCAGAACGCGGACATCCGGTGGGTGATCAGCGGGCTGACCACGAGAGTGGCGCCGGCCTCGATGCGTACGCCGCCGATCACGTCGGCTTCCAAGGCGCGGCGCGGGAAGAGCCAGCCGATCGGATAGAGTCGCAGCAGTTCGTCGAGCACCTGCCGGGTGTAACGCAGCTCGCGCAGGTGCTCGCGCCGGACCGGCGCGTCGCCGACCACCCGGTCGATCTCCTCGTACAGTCGCTCGGCGATCTGTTCGTCCTGAGCGATGTGCGGCCAGAGCCAGGTCAGTACGCTGATCGTGGTCTCGGTGGTGGTGGCGACCATGGAGACGGTGTCGTCACGGACCTGCCGCTCGTCGAGCCGGCCGCCAGCCTCCGTGCGGCCCCGCCACAGCGTGGCGATGATGTCGTCGCCATCGGTCTCGGCCGTTCCCCGGGCGGCGCGGACGATCGGGAGCACAGTGTCGTCGATGAGTCGAACTGCCCGACGGAACGCGCGGTCGCCGGGCATCGGCATGGCCAACGGCGCCCACGGCACCATCAGCCGCGGCATCACCGACCAGGCGATCGCGTCCTGCGCCTCCATGATGCGCATCGCCTGCGGCACCGAGATCTTGTCGGCGAAGAAGACCCGCATGATCGCCGAGCAGACGATCCGGGCCTGCACGGTGCCCATGTCGACGGGTTGGCCGGCGCGGGCCGGCTCGTCCAGTTCGTCGACCACTTCCTCGATCGCCTCGGCCAGCCGGTCGACCAGCGAGTCGACCCGCCGAGCGGTGAACAGCGGCTGGAGCACGTGGCGGCTGTTCTTCCAGTAATCGCCGTCACTGAGGATGCCGTCGCCGAACAACCGCTTCAGCGGACGCCACTGGAGACCGTCGCCGGCGCGGACGTAGTTGTCGGACTTCTCGCGCAGAACCCGCTGCAGGTGCTCCGGTCGCGTTATCAGGTAGGGCCGGAACGCGCCGAGGCTGAGCTTTACCACCTCGCCCTGCGACCGCTCGCCCAACTCGACCAGGGTGCGGGCCGGATCGCGGAACAGATTGGGCACCACATGGCGCAGCGGGACCGAGCCCGCCCGTCGCGGCTGAACCGGCACTGTCCGAGGTGCTGCCACGAGAACCGACACTCCCTTGTGGATGCTCTGCGTCGCGGAACGACTATGCGGAGTTAGGTGTTCGTGGAGCATGCCATCGCTCGGTCACCTTTCTCTAGGCGCAGTACGTGAAATTTTCATGCGCAAGGATCGCGCCTCCGCAGGATTCAATCCGCGGGAAGTGCGCGTGCCACAGATCCCGCAGGTAGCGGTGGTCGCGACGACCAGCCGGCATCCGAGGCGCTCGATAGTGACGAACATCACTCACTCGCCGCCCCTGAAGCGGGCCTGCCCAGGGACGCGCCGGCTCGGCCCGGGACCGCGTCACTCGTCACCCGCGCCATGCGCGCCGACCCGGCGGAACGACCGAATCCGGGCGACACCCGGCACCCTGTGCCAGGCTCTTGTCATGGACGACAAGACCATCCTGAACCGGATCTCCGAACTGGTCGACGAGGAACACAAGCTGCGCGCGGCGGCTCAGGCCCACGAGTCGGGCACCGAAGGCGAGGCCAGCGAGCGGCTGCGCAACCTGGAGGAGTCCCTCGACCAGTGCTGGGACCTGCTGCGCCGCCGGCGGGCCGCCCGGCAGACCCACGGCGACCCGGATTCCCAGGGCGAACGCCCCAAGCCCGAGGTGGAGCGCTACCTGCAGTGACCGGCGCGGAGGGTCGGGCGGCCGGTGGGGCCGCCCGACCCGTCCCGGTCAGCGAACGCCCGCCTCACGCAGCAGCTCCCCGGTCAGCGCGGCGGGATCGACCTGCTCGGCGGCCAACCCCCGGGCCACGAACCAGGTGCCGACCACGCGCACGTCCCGGGCCAGGAACTCGGGCCCCTGCGGGTTCGCCACCACGTCGACCACCTGCGGCAGGTCGATCACGACCAGCCGGCCGTCGTGCACGAGCAGGTTGTACGGCGACAGGTCGCCGTGCGCGTAGCCGGCCCGGGCCAGCACCCGCAGCGCCTCCACCAGCTGGCCCCACAGGTCGCGGAGCTCGGCCGGACCGGGCCGCAGCTGGGCCAGCCGGGGCGCGGCCTGCCCCGACTCGGCGTCGCCGACGAACTCCAACATCAACTCGGTGCCCCGCAGCTGCACCGGGTACGGCACGGCGATCCGGTCGTGGCCGGCGCCGATCTCCCAGAGCCGGGCCAGGGCGGTGAACTCGGCCGCTGCCCACTGCCCGGCGATCATCTGCCGGCCGAAGGCCGTCCGGCCGGCCATCGCCCGGTTCTCGCGGGACCGGCGCACCCGCCGGCCCTCCAGGTAGCCGGCGTCCCGATGGAACAGCCGGTGCTCGGCGTCCCGGTAGCGCTTGACCGCCAGCAGGCAGGACCGGTCCGTGTCGGGCACCGCCCGACGGACCAGGTGCACGTCCGCCTCCTTGCCGGTCTTGAGAACACCCAGCTCGGTGTCCTTGGCGGCCAGCTCGGTGACCAGCCAGTCCGGGTACGGCTGCGGGCCGTGCACGGCGTCGTCCCAGGTCGACCAGTGGTCGCCGGTGTCCGGGTCAGGTTCGCCGTCCGGGTCGGCGGGCGGCTCAGTGGGCCGCCCGCGCTTCAGAAACTGCGGCTCGTCGTCGTCGAAACGACTCTTGCCGCGGGTCCGGCGCTCCAGCGCCGGAAGGTCATGATCGCGCACTGTGGTGAGGTTCCCTTGGTCGAGGCTGATGAAGGCAGCTGGAAGCGACCTGCGAAGACGGCCATGACCGACCCCCTCTCCTCGACCGGGCGCACGCCCGGGTGCACGATGCGTCGACCATGCTCGCCGTCGCCACGGCAGCCGGTCAACCGAATTACCGAAACCCCACCGCGAGCGGCACGGGCGGCGACGCGCGGGCGGCCCGTCAGCCGCCGAGCACGATGGCGACCGCGGCGATCAGCCCGTCCACGGATCGGCTCGGCGCGAACCGGGTGTCCGACCAGGTACGCCCCCGGTGCAGCCAGACGCTGGGCAGTCCGACCGCGGCGGCGCCGCCGATGTCCGCCTCCGGGCCGTCGCCGATCACCCAGGCGCCGCGCAGCGGCATCCGGACCCGCTGCGCGGCGAGCGCGAAGATCCGCGGGTTCGGCTTACTGACCCCGGCCTCCTCGGAAATCACCCAGTCGGCGACGTAGCGGTCCAGGCCGGTCTGGCGGATCTTGGCGTCCTCCACGCGTACCGTGCCGTTGCAGACCACCACCGGCACCCAGCCGGCGTCGTCGGCGATCCGCAGGGCGCATGCGGTCAGCGGATCGAGCCGGGTCTGCGCCACCACCCCGTCGTGCAGCTCCTCCACCAGATCGATCGAGGGAATGCGCAGCTCGTAGCGGTCCCGGATGGCGTCGGCCAGATCCCAGCGGTCGGTCAACCCGTCGGCGTCGATCGAGACCAGCCAGTCGATGTCGGCGGGGGGCGCTCCGATGCCGTCCAGGAAGCGCACACCCCAGCGGCGGAACGGCCCAGCCCGATCCAACAGGGTGTTGTCCAGGTCCAGCAGGAGCAGTGGCACTCGGGCACCCTACGGGACCGACGTGTCCGCCAACAGGGCCGGCGGGTGTCGACCTGACGGTGGGCTCAACCGGACATCGACACCCGCTGGCCGCCCTGGTCCGGCAGTCGATCGGCGAGCATCGAATGGGCCGCGCGGGTGGCGGCGAGCGTGGCCGGATCCAGCGTGGCCACCAGCACCGCCGTGCCCTCGTCGGCGCCCCGGGCCAACGCCCGCCCCTGCGGGTCGTAGATCGCCGCGCCTCCGTTGAAGCGCCACGGGTCGACGCCCCCGACCGCGTTGGCGAAGACCACGAACATCGTGTTGTCCAGAGCGCGCGCGGCGTAGTACAGGTCCCGGCGGTGCTCGGAGCCGGCCAGGTAGCCGCTGGGGCACAGGTAACCGTGCGCGCCGTCGAGGGCGGCGGCGCGGCCGTGCTCGGGGAAGCAGCCGTCGTAGCAGATGCCCAGCCCGAGCCGCCAGTCGTCGACGAGCAGCGTGGCGCCCCGCCCACCGGGGCTGAAGAGGTCGCGTTCACCGCCCCACAGCTGCTGCTTGTCGTACCCGACGCGGACCACGCCGACCCGGTCGATCACCAGCGCGGCGATGGTCCGCCGGCCGTCCGCGTGCCGGGCCGCGGCGCCGACGACGACGGTGACGCCGGCCTCGCGCGCCGCCGCGCGCAGCGGATCGAGCCGGGGGTCGGCGACCGCCCCGGCCGCATCGACCGTGACGTCGGTGCCGGCCGGATCGGCGGCGAGGGTCGGCGGGTGGTACGCGCAGAGGTACAGCTCCGGCAGGACGGCCACCCGGGCGCCCTGCCCACCGGCCCGGCGGACCAAATCGGCGGCGGCGACCGCGTTGCCGGCGACGTCGCCGGGAGTCGGCGTGGCCTGGACGGTGGCGACGGTCAGCGGGGCAGCGGGGGTGCGGGGCGGGGTCACCGGGCGATGGTAGCGGTGCCGACTCGGGGCGATATACCAAGCCGTACGTACGGTTTGCGTGACGCGGGGTGACCTGCGACGATCGACGCGTGCCCAGAGTAAGCCAGGACCAGCTCGACGCGCGCCGGCAGGAAATCCTCGCCGCCGCGCGGGCTTGTTTCGCCCGGCACGGTTACGAGGGGGCGACCGTACGCCGCCTCGAGGAGGCCACTCGGCTCTCCCGGGGTGCCATCTTCCACCACTTCCGGGACAAGGACTCCCTCTTCCTCGCCGTCGCCGAGGACGACGCCGCGGCGATGGTCGAGACGGTGGCCCGCAACGGTCTGGTGCAGGTGATGCGCGACCTGCTGGCCGGCGCCGTGTCACCCGACACCACCGGCTGGCTCGGCAGCCAGCTGGAGGTCTCCCGCCGGCTGCGCACCGACCCGGCGTTCGCCCGGCGCTGGGCGGAGCGGTCCGCGGCGATCGCCGAGGCGACCCGGGACCGGCTGGCCCGCCAGCGCGACGCCGGGGTGCTGCGCGAGGACGTGCCGATCGACGTGCTGGCCCAGTTCCTCGAGCTGGCCTACGACGGCCTGGTTTTGCACCTGGCGATGGGCCGACCGGCCGGCGACCTGGGCCCCGTGCTCGACCTGGTCGAGGAGGCGGTCCGCCGCCGCTGAGCGGACCGCCGCCGCTGAGCGTCCAGCCCGGACGCCGGGTCCCCGACCGTGGCGGCGCTGCTCCACAATGAGGCCGCCGATCCCTCCGGCGACAGGAGCAGCCAATGACCGACCTCGCCGCGTCGGGCGACACCTGGGGCATCCCCGGCCCGACCTTCCTCCGGCTCTACCTCGTGGCGACCGCCGTGATGGTCGCGCTCGCGGTGTGGCACCGGTTCCGCCGGCCGGCCAGCGCCTCGGTCAGCGTGTCGGAGCCGCTCAGTCCGCAGCAGGCCGCGTACCTCAACGGCGGTCCCCGCCTCGCCGTGCACGCCGCGGTCGGCGGCCTGCGCGGCGCTGGCGCGATCGGCGTCGGCCCGGACCGCCGGCTGCTCACCACCGGCCCGGCGCCGACCGGGCTCACCCCACTGGACCAGGCGGTGCACTGGGCCGCCCACCAGCGCGCCCGAGCCGGCGACCTGCCTGGGGACCAACGGGTCCGCACCGCGCTCGACCAGCTCCGCGCCGGTCTGGAACAGCGTGGACTGCTGCTGAGCCACGAGCGGCGCGCCGCAGCCCGGCACTGGACCCTGGGCCTCGTCGGCCTGCTGGCCATCGGCGGATACCGGCTCTTCGCCGGGCTCTCCAACGGACGCCCGGTCGGCTACCTGCTGCTCGCCATGGTCGCGGTGCTGGCGGCGGCGCTGGTGCTGTGGCGGGTGCCGAACCTTACCCGGGCCGGTCGGGCCGCACTGCGCGACCTGCGACGTCAGCACGCCCACCTGTCCCCCGCCTCGTCCCCCGCGTTCGCCACCTACGGTGCGGCGGGCGCGGCGATGGGCGTGGCGTTGTACGGCACCGTGTCGCTGTGGGCCCTCGACCCGGGCTTCGCCGAGCAGGCCGAGATCCAGCGCCAGGCGGCGGCGTCCAGCAGCGGCTGGTCGTCGGGCTCCAGCGGCGGCACGTCGGGCGACGGCGGGGGCAGCTCGTGCAATGGTGGCAGCTCGTGCGGCGGTGGCGGTGGCGGTGGATGCGGCGGCGGGGGGTGCGGCGGATGACCGGTCCGTACGGCGTCGGCATCGGCTGGCGCCCGGAGATCGCCGGCTTCGTGGCCGAGCTGCCCGGCCTGCGCTTCGTCGAGGTGGTGGCCGAGTCGGTGTCCGCGACCGGGCCACTGCCACCGGGCCTGGCGCAGTTGCGCGAGCGCGCGGTGACCGTCGTACCGCACGGGGTGCGGCTCTCCCTCGGCGGCGCTGAGCCGGTCGATCCGGCCCGGGTCGCCCACCTGGCCGCGGTGGCGCAGCGGGTCGACGCCCCGCTGGTCAGCGAGCACATCGCCTTCGTCCGGGCCGGCGGCCTGGAGGCCGGGCACCTGCTGCCGCTGCCGCGCAGCCGGGAGGCGGTCGACGCGGTCTGCGCCAACGTCGCCCGTGCACAGGCCGACCTGCCGGTGCCCATCGCGCTGGAGCCGATCGCCGCACTGGTCGACTGGCCCGACGACGAGCTGGACGAGGCGGACTTCCTCACCGAGATCCTGGACCGGACCGGGGCGCTGCTGCTGCTGGACGTGGCGAACGTGTACGCCAACGCCCGCAACCGGGGCACCGACCCGCTGGCTCTGCTGGATCGGCTGCCGCTGGACCGGGTCGGATACGTGCATGTGGCCGGGGGCGCGGAGCGTGGCGGCTTTTACCACGACACGCACACCGACCCGGTGCCGCCGGCGGTGCTGGAGCTGGTCGGCGCGCTCTGCGCCCGGCGACGACCGCCGGCGCTGCTGCTGGAGCGCGACGGTGACTACCCGCCCGCGGCCCGGCTCCGCACCGAGCTGGACGCCCTGTCCGCCGCCGCGAGCTTCCCGGTCGTGACTTAACGCTTCCCCAAGGATGAATCCGGGGGATTTCCGGCTCGGACCGCATTCGACCCCTCATCCCGTAGGGAGGTGATCGCATGTCTCACGTCGTCAGCACCGGCACGGTCGCGCTCTACCGTGGCGAGGATCGTCCTTGCGGCGTTGAGGTCACGGCAGGCGGTGAAACCGCAGGCCGCGCACTCGAACACTCTGACATTCAACCCGATGCGCTGCTTGGCTCTCGCCGCGCACGAGGAACACGTCATGGTCGTGTAGGCGGGCGGAACCAGCACCACCTTCCGGCCCGCCCGCATGCCCTGCTGGATCAGTTCCCGCTTGGCCGCGCCGATCGCGGCGTCAGCGGCCTTACGTGCCATCGTGGACCTGGCCAGGAACGTCGGTTTGAAATCCTCCACGGCGATCACCTGATGGTGGTCGACGATCCGTTTCGCCCACTGCCGGGAGTCGTGGCTGTTCTGCCGGGCGGATTTCTTGTGCAGCTTCGCCGCCGCACGCTTGGCCCTGCGGTAGCCGTTGGACTGTCCATGCCCGTTGGGTCGGCGGCGACGGGACATCTTTCGCTGCGCTTTGGCCAGTTCGGCGGCGCACCGCTTGCGATGCCCGAGGTGCGGCAGGTCGAATCGGGCGTCGGTGGTTGTGGCGGTGGTCTTCACACCCCAGTCAATACCGATCGCCCCGGACACCGCGGGCGTGGCGGCCACCTCGCGGCGCACGACGAACGACGCGTACCAGTGCCCGAGGCTGTCTTGGTAGACGCGCACGCTGGTCGGCGGGGACGGCAGATCCGGCGACCACACGACGGGCACGAGGATGCCACCGGCAAGACGCAGCCGCCCGTCGGCGACGGTGAAGCCACGCAGGGTGTATTCCATGCTGGGCAGCGACCGTTTGCGGGTTTTCACCGTCGGCCGCCCACGGCCTTTCACGGTGAACGAGTGGCGCAGCGCGCCCGCGTAGGTGCGCAGCGCTTGTTGCTGGACGACTTGCGAGCCGTCACGCAACCACACGTTTCGGGCACGGGCTTCGGTGAGCATCTTGGACAGGCCGCCGAAGGTGGGCTTCGCACCGATCTTCTGCTGGTGCACAGCCTCGTTCCACAGGAATCGGCAGCGACCCCATTCGGCGAGCAGTGCGGCCGTCGCGGTCGCGCCGGGGCGCAGCCGGTAGGTGTAGCGCACTGTCTCCATCACAACAATCACTATAAAGCACAGCGCTATATAGTGCCGGGATGGATGAGGTCAGATCCAACAACAACGTCGTCTACCGCTGCAAATACCACGTCGTGTGGTGCCCGAAGTACCGCCGCCCCGTCCTCACCGGGGCAGTGGACGACCGGCTCAGACAGATCATTCGCGAGGTGTGCGCCGAACGAGACGCTCCCATCGAGGCAATCGAGACCATGCCCGATCAGGTCAACCTGCTGGTCGTCTGCGACCCGCAGTACGGCATCCACCGACTCGTCAAGCAGATCAAGGCCAGGTCGTCGCGACTTCTGCGGCAAGAATTTCCGCACCTCAAATCCAGGCTTCCGACCTTGTGGACCAACAGCTACTTCGTCGCCACAACCGGCGGCGCGACCTCAGAGGTGGTCAAACGCTATGTCGAAAACCAGCGCGACGTGTGAAACGGTCTCTTACCTCTCACGGCAAAAGCCGGGTTTCTCGGGACCGACCCGATGACCGACGCACGCGACGGCACCGGCACGCGGCCACCCGTCGATCTCACAAGGCTCGCCGACCGGCAGGCGGAGCTGGTGGCGACCCTGGTCGGCGGAGGGCCGCCACCGCCGGGGTTCGCACCGACCCAGCTCGCCGCCACGCGGGCGGCCCTGCTGCGCAAACGTGCCGGCGAGGTGGCCCGGCACTGGCCACTGCTCGCCGCCGGCCTCGGCGCCGGGTGGTCGACGACATTCGCCGGCTGGGCCGACCGGCGACCTACCGCCGGGTCGCTGTGCGACGGTTGGGACCTGGCCCGTGCGCTGGACGAGCAGCGTGCGCTGCCCCCGGCGGCCGCCGAGGAGCTGGCCGTCCGGGAGTCGCGCCTGCGCTACGACGGGCATCAGGCGCCGCGTCCCCGTCGGCTGCCGGCGGTCGCCCGCGCCGGCGGCGCCGTCGCGGTGCAGATCGCCGGCCGGGTACGCCTGCTGCGGCCTGCCCCGCGTCCCCCGGCGCCGCAGCCCGCCGGTGGCGACGGCGTACCGGATGCGGCAGGATCGGCGGCATGGATCTCGGACTGACCGACCGGGTGTACGTGCTCACCGGCGCCTCCCGCGGCCTGGGTTACGCGACGGCGCAGTGCCTGGTCGCCGACGGGGCCCGGGTGGTGCTCTCGGCCCGGGACGCCGACGCGGTGGCCGCCGCCGCCGAGCGGTTGGGCGGCCCGGAGCGGGCGGTCGGCTTGGCCGCGGACCTGGCCGACCCACAGACCCCCGGTCAGCTCGTCGCGGCGGCCCGGGAACACTTCGGTCGGCTCGACGGCGCACTCATCTCGGTCGGCGGCCCGCCCGCGGGCAACGCCGCGTCGGTCACCGACGAGCAGTGGCGGCAGTCCTTCGAGACCGTCTTCCTGGGCACCGTCCGCGCGGTACGCACGGTCGCTGACGCGCTGCCCGAGGGCGGCGCGATCGGGCTGGTGCTCTCCACCTCGGCCCGCGGCCCGGTGCCCGGCCTGGGCATCTCGAACGGCCTGCGGCCCGGTCTGGTGGGGGTCGCCAAGGACGTTGCCGACGACTACGGCCCGCGTGGAGTGCGGGTGGTCGGGCTGCTGCCCGGCCGTATCCTGACCGACCGCAACCGGGAGCTGTTCGCCTTGACGGGCGACCCGGAGCGGGCCCGAACGGAGGCGGAGGCCGGCATCCCGCTGCGGCGCATCGGCGACCCGGCCGAGTTCGGTCGCGTGGCCGCGTTCGTGCTCTCCCCCGCCGCGAGCTACCTGACCGGCCTCACCGTGCCGGTCGACGGTGGCGCGCTGCGCGGGCTGTGACGCCCGACGCGCTCCGGCGAGCCAGCGACGCGGCCGGGCACCCCCGGCCGACCCGGGCGGAGCTGGCCGCCGCCGCGGACCGGACCATCCCCGACGTTCTCGCGCCGGGGATGGCGGTGCTTTTCGTCGGCATCAACCCCGGTCTCTGGTCGGCCTCGACCGGCTGGCACTTCGCCCGGCCCGGTAACCGGTTCTGGCCGGCGCTGCACCGGGGAGGGTTCACCCCTCGACTGCTGCACCCGAGCGAGCAGGACGAGCTGCGCGCTCTCGGCCTCGGCATCACCAACATGGCCGCCCGGGCCAGTGCCCGCGCCGACGAGCTGACCACCGAGGAACTGCTCGACGGTGCCCGGCTGCTCACCGCCACGGTGGACCGGTACCGGCCGCGCTGGGTGGCGGTGGTGGGTGTGACGGCGTACCGGATCGGGTTCGGCCGGCCGAAGGCCACCTTCGGGCCGCAGCCGGAGTCGCTGGCCGGGGCACGGCTGTGGGTACTGCCCAACCCGAGCGGGCTGAACGCACATTTCACGCCGGTGACCCTGGGCGTCGCGTTCGCCGAGTTGCGCCTGGCGACCGGGCTGCCGGACCGCCGCCCGGGCTGAGCCGGCGCGCCGCCGGGGCCGGTGGGTCAGTTCGCCGCCGCGGGCGGCAGCGCCTCGTCGGCGACGTAGGTGCCCAGCGGCATGATCACCGGCTCGGGGCCGGTCGCGTCCACGTACGGGGTGGGCGAGTCGGCGATCGCGAACTGGGTCCGGTACAGCTCGGCGTAGAGCCCGCCGACCGCGACCAACTCCTCGTGCCGCCCGCGCTCCACGATCCGCCCGCCGTCCAGAACCAGGATCTGGTCGGCGTCGCGGACGGTGGAGAGCCGGTGCGCGATCACCAGCGCGGTTCGCCCGGCCAGCGCCACCGACAGCGCCCGCTGCACCGCCGCCTCGCTCTCCGAATCCAGGTGTGCCGTCGCCTCGTCGAGGATCACGATCGACGGGGCCTTGAGCAGCAGCCGGGCGATGGCGATGCGCTGCTTCTCGCCGCCGGAGAACCGGTAGCCGCGCTCCCCCACGGTGGTGTCGAGCCCGTCGGGCAGCGACCGGACCAGGTCGGCGACCTGGGCGCCGGCCAGCGCGGCCCAGATCTCGTCGTCGGTGGCGTCCGGCTTGGCGTAGCGCAGGTTCTCGGCGATCGTCTCGTGGAACAGGTGCGAATCCTGGGTGACGACGCCGATCTCGTCGCGCAGGGAGGCGAGCGTCGCGTCCCGCACGTCCACCCCGCCGACCAGCACCTGCCCGTCGGTGACGTCGTAGATCCGGGAGATCAGCATGGACAGCGTCGACTTGCCGGCGCCGGACGGGCCGACCAGGGCGACCATCTGCCCCGGCTCGAC
Organism: Micromonospora sp. NPDC005163; assembly: GCF_053599835.1. Taxonomy (NCBI): domain Bacteria; kingdom Bacillati; phylum Actinomycetota; class Actinomycetes; order Micromonosporales; family Micromonosporaceae; genus Micromonospora; species Micromonospora sp. NPDC005163. The sequence goes on along the minus strand of NZ_JBSFYP010000059.1, from coordinate 16,687 downwards.
GCTGAACGAGACACCCTTGAGCACCGGCTCGTTGACGGTGCGGTCGAGCGTCGCGACCTCCTCCAGTGATGCGAGGGAGATCTCGGCGGCGCTCGGGTAGCGGAACCGCACGTCGCGGAAGTCGACCCGGCCGGTGCCTCGGGGCACCGGCACCGCGTCGGGCTTCTCCACGATGCCCGGCTTCAGGTCCAGCACCTCGAAGACCCGGTCGAAGGAGACCAGCGCGCTCATCACGTCCACCCGGACGTTGGAGAGCGCGGTGAGCGGGCCGTACAGGCGGGTGAGGAGCAGCGCGAGGGTCACCACCGTGCCCGCGCTGACACCGCCGGTCACCGCGAGCCAGCCGCCGAGGCCGTAGGTGAGCGCCTGGGCCAGCGAGGCGACCAGCAGCATCGCCACGAAGAACGTCCGCGAGTACATGGCGGACTGGATGCCGATGTCGCGCACCCGCTCGGCCCGGCCGGCGAACCGGCGGGCCTCGATCTCAGGCTGGCCGAAGAGTTTCACCAGCAGCGCGCCGGCCACCCCGAACCGCTCGGTCATCGTCGCGTTCATCTTGGCGTCGAGGTTGTACGCCTCGCGGGTGATGTCGGCCAACCGCCGGCCCACCCGGCGGGCCGGAATGATGAAGATCGGCAGCAGCACCAGCGACAGCGCGGTGATCTGCCAGGAGAGCGTGAACATCACCGCGGCGGTGAGCACCAGCTGGATGACGTTGCTGACAACCCCGGACAGGGTGGACGTGAACGCCCGCTGGGCGCCGAGCACGTCGTTGTTGAGCCGGCTCACCAGCGCGCCGGTCTGGGTGCGGGTGAAGAACTGTAGCGGCATCCGCTGCACGTGGTCGTAGACCCGGGTGCGCAGGTCGAGGATGATGCCCTCGCCGATCCGGGCGGAATACCAGCGCTGGGCCAGCGAGAGCAGCGCGTCGGCGACCGCCAGCGCGGCGATGAACAGGGCCAGCTTGACCACCAGCCGACCGGCCTCGGTGCCGCCCCGGTTGATCGCGTTGATCACGTCGCCGGCGAGCACCGGGGTGGCCACGCCGATGATGGCGGCCAGCACCACGGTGGCCAGGAAGACCACGATGTCGCGCCGGTAGGGCTGGGCGAAGGCGACGATCCGCCTGGCCACCCCGTGCTTCAGCCGGTGGGTGGAGACCTCGTCCCGGTTACGCATCGACCGGAGCATGCTCCAGCCCGCCATGCCACCGCCGGACATCGGGTTGGACACCGTTCACCTCCGGGTTGTCGGGCAGACCGCATCGTCAGGTCAATTCTCCCGACGACTGTGACAACCTCGGTCGTAACCCGGATCTTCCCGTACGGTCCTTACTATTCTCCCTGGCCGGCGAGATCACGCAGCCGGCGGGTCTGTGCCTCCCGCTCGGCGCGCTGCTGGTCGGCGTGCGACCGCCCGGCGGCCCCGGCGAGCAACGCCTTGATCTCCACCACCGCGTCCCGGGCGCCCGCGAGCAGGCCGGCGGTCAGGTCACGGACCGCGCCGTCCAAGTCGATCGGCGGCACGACGAGGGTGGCCAGCCCGATCCGGTCCGCCTCGGCGGCGTCCAGCCGACGGCCGGTCGCGCAGATCTCCAGCGCCCGGGCATAGCCGACCAGCTCGACGAGCCGCTTCGTGCCGGCCAGGTCGGGCACCAGACCGAGGGTCACCTCGGCCATCGACAGCTTCGCGTCGGTGGTCAGGACCCGCAGGTCACAGGCGAGCGCGAGCTGGAACCCGGCGCCGATCGCGTGCCCCTGCACGGCCGCGACAGAGATGACATCCGGGCGGTGCAGCCACGTGAAACCGGCCTGGAACTCGGCGATCCGGTCCGCGCACTCCTGCTCGGGCAGCGTGGCCAGCTCGGCGAAGGACCCCGGGCCGGAAGCGCCAGCGACGGAGAGGTCGAGACCGGCGGAGAAGGCACGCCCCTCGCCCCGGACGACGACCACCCGCACGTCACCGGGCAGGTCGCGGGAGAAGTCGCTCATCGCCCGCCACATGGCGGGAGTCTGGGCGTTGAGTACGTCGGGCCGGCACAACGTCACCGTGGCGACCGGCCCGTCGCAGGTCAGCCGGACCCCGGTCGCCTCGGCGGTCACCGGGCGGCCCGGGGAGCGGAGCTGTCGGACGACGCTGGGGGGCGGGTCACGCCTTCTTGCGGCGCCGGGCACCGCCGCGCTGGCGCAGCTGCACCCCGGACTCAGTGAGCACTCGGTGGATGAACCCGTAGGAACGGCCGGTCGAGGCCGCCAGCGCGCGGATGCTCTCCCCCGAGGTGTACCGCTTTACCAGGTCCTTGGCGAGCGTCTGACGCTCGGCTCCGACGATCCGGCGACCCTTCTCAGTGCTGGTGGCTGTGCCAGTGGCTGCCATGCTGTGTCCTCACGTCCCAGACTGTGCGGTTCGGATACGGTCCCACCTATTAGACCGCCTCGAACGATCATGCGCCAGATATCAACTCTTCGCCAACCGACACGCTATGCAATGTCAGCTTCCCGATAGAGTGATCCTGGCGATCGGTCCCGCCGCACCGGCCGGGCGTACCACCATCGCCGCGCGACGATGCCCGTCGACGACCCGTACCCTGCGGTCGTGACCGACCTGTTGGGCACCGCGGCCGGGGCGGCCGTGGTCTTCGCGGCCACCGACATCGACGACATCGTCATCCTGACGCTGTTCTTCGTCACCGCCCGCCGCACCGGCCGACTGCGGGTCCGGCAGATCGTGGCCGGGCAGTACCTCGGCATCGGGACGCTGGCGTTGGCCAGCGTGGTGGTCGCCGCGGGCCTGCTGGTGGTGCCGGACCCGTGGACCGGGCTGCTCGGGCTGCTGCCGATCGCGCTCGGGGTCCGCGCTCTCGTTCAGCGCGACGGCGACGAGGAACCCGTCGTGGTGTCCTCCACACTCGGGGTGGCCGGAGTGACGATCGCGAACGGCGCCGACAACGTGGCCGTCTACGTACCCGTGTTCCGGGCCCTCGGCCCCGCCGACAGCGCGGTCTTCCTGCTGGTCTTCGTGCTGCTCATCGCGCTGTGGTGCGCCGTCGCGGCCTGGCTGGGCGGGCATCCCAGGATCGTCCGGCTGGTCGAGCGCGCCGGCCACTGGCTGGTGCCGGCGATCTTCGTCGGCATCGGGGTGGTGATCCTGGTCAGCTCCGGCGTGCTCGGCCGGCTGGTCGACCTGCTCGGCTGAGGGCGGCCCCGGATGTTAGGAAGGGCCCCTTCTTATCGCCTCGCGATAAGAAGGGGCCCTTCCTAACAGGCAGCGACCGGGAGCGGTCAGGCCAGCTCGACCAACTCGAGCAGGTCGTCGCTCCAGGCGTCCTCGTCGCCGTCCGGCAGCAGGATGGCCCGGTCCGGCTTGAGCGCCAGCACCGCGCCCGGGTCGTGCGTGACCAGCACGATCGCGCCCGGGTAGTTGGCGATCGCGTCCAGCACCTGCTCCCGGCTGACCGGGTCGAGGTTGTTCGTCGGCTCGTCGAGCAGCAGCACGTTGGCGCCGGAACAGACCAGGGTGGACAGGGCCAGCCGGGTCTTCTCGCCGCCGGAGAGCACCCCGGCCGGCTTGTTCACGTCGTCGCCGGAGAAGAGGAACGCGCCGAGGATCTTGCGCAGGTCGGTGTCGGACTGCTCGACGGCGGCGGCGCGCATGTTCTCCAGCACCGTCCGCTCCACGTCCAGCGTCTCGTGCTCCTGGGCGTAGTAGCCTAACCGCAGCCCGTGCCCGGCGTGCACCTCGCCGGTGTCCGGGGTGAGCAGGCCGCCGAGCATTCGCAGCAGCGTCGTCTTGCCGGCGCCGTTGAGCCCCAGGATGGCCACCCGCGAGCCGCGGTCCACCGCCACGTTGACGTCGGTGAAGATCTCCAGCGAGCCGTACGACTTGGACAGGCCGGTCGCGGTGAGCGGGGTCTTGCCGCAGGGCGCGGGGCTGGGGAAGCGCACCTTGGCCACCCGGTCGGCGACCCGCACCTCCTCCAGGCCGGAGATGAGCTTCTCGGCCCGGCGGGCCATGTTCTGCGCGGCGACGGTCTTGGTGGCCTTGGCCCGCATCTTGTCGGCCTGCGCCATCAGGGCGCCGGCCTTCTTCTCCGCGTTGGCCCGCTCCCGGCGGCGGCGCCGCTCGTCGGTCTCACGCGCCTCCACGTAGGCCTTCCAGCCCAGGTTGTACACGTCGACCACGGACCGGGTGGCGTCGAGGAACCAGACCTTGTTGACCACCGACTCCAGCAGCGCGCCGTCGTGGGAGATCACGATCAGGCCGCCCTTGTGGTTGGCGAGAAAGCCGCGCAGCCAGGTGATCGAGTCGGCGTCGAGGTGGTTGGTCGGCTCGTCCAGCAGCAGGATGCCGCCGCCGTTCTCGCCGGCGTCCCGGAACAGGATCCGGGCCAGCTCGATGCGCCGCCGCTGACCGCCGGAGAGGGTGCCGATGGTCTGCGCCAGCGCGCGGTCCGGCAGGCCGAGGTTGGCGCAGATCCGGGCGGCCTCGGCCTCGGCCGCGTACCCGCCCAGGGCGGCGAACTGGTCCTCCAGCGCGCCGTAGCGGCGAACCAGCTTCTCGTCGGCGTCCTCGGCGAGCCGGGCCTCGACCTCCTGCATCTGGGACATCAGCACGTCCAGGCCGCGCGCGGAGAGGACCCGGTCGCGGCCGGTCACCTCCAGGTCGCCGGTGCGCGGGTCCTGCGGCAGGTAGCCGATGGCGCTGCGCTGGTCGATCTGCCCGGCGTACGGCTGACCCTCGCCGGCGAGCACCTTCAGCGTGGTGGTCTTCCCGGCGCCGTTGCGGCCCACCAGGCCGATCCGGTCACCGGGCTGCACACGCAGGGTGGTGTCGGACAGCAGGATCCGGGAGCCGGCACGCAGTTCCAGGCCGGTGGCAGTGATCATCTGTTCGGGGCTCGCTCTCGGGGTCTGGAAGGCTGACTCGGGGCACGCGAAACGGCCGGCGGGCTCGGTGGCCCGACGGCGCGGGGCGGTTCAGCCTTCGCAGCGCAGCACCCAACCAGTGTACCGGGCGCTCCTGGACGTCCCGCCCGGATTACCAGCCAAGATCATCGGGTACGGGTAACGGCTATCCGGACCAGTCCGGCACTGAGGCGACACAACGACATTCACACGACAATCACCGGCATACGGCGATCGGGGTCAGCATGGAACTCAACGAGCGGGCCGAACTCGACACCTCCCAGGTCAACGACCTCGGTCGGGGCGGCGGCGGATCCGGCGGCGGCATCGGCATCCCGATCCCCGGCGGCGGCGGTCGGGGCGGGATCATCGGCATCGTGGTGGCCGTGCTGGTCGCGCTGCTCGGCGGCGGGTTCGGCCTGAACGCGATGACCAACGGCGACGACGGCGGGCAGGCCGGCGGCACCCAGCTGGAGGGGTGCGACACGAGCAACGCCCAGCGCTTCGAGGACGTGCGCTGCCGCAACCTGCTCTACGTCAACAGCATCCAGGACTACTGGGAGAAGGCGTACCCGGAGCTGGGCAAGGGGACGTACGAGCCGACCACCACCAACTACTTCGAGGCCGCGGTCAACACCGGGTGCGGCCAGGCAGACTCCGGCGTCGGCCCGTTCTACTGCCCGGCCGACCGGAAGGTGTACATCGACCTGAGCTTCTACAACGAGCTGGCCTCCCGGTTCGGCGCCAAGGGCGAGTTCGCCGCGCCGTACGTGCTCGCCCACGAGTACGGCCACCACGTCCAGAACCTGCTCGGCACCAACGAGCGGGCCGGCCAGGGCGACCAGAGCGGGCCCCGCTCCGCCTCCGTACGTCTGGAGCTGCAGGCCGACTGCTACGCCGGCGCCTGGGCGAAGCACGCCACCGAGAGTAAGGACAAGACGGGCCAGGAGCCGCTGTTCAAGTCGGTCACCGAGACCGACATCAGCGAGGCGGTCCAGACCGCCGAGGCGATCGGTGACGACACCATCCAGCAGCGCTCCGGCGGTCGGATCAACCCCGACCAGTTCACCCACGGCACCTCCGAGCAGCGGCAGCGCTGGTTCCGGCAGGGCTACGACCGCGGCGACCCGAACACCTGCGACACCTTCGGCACCAACCAGCTCTGACGGATCCACGGCGCGCGCCTCGACGGCCGGACCGACCGTCGAGGCGCCCTTCGCATGACCAGGCAGCCGGCGGGGCGACGACCCGGAACCTCCTCGGATGTTTCCCGCACCACTCGTTGCGGCCGGTGGTGCGGCAGGTCAGTCGGACGGGGCGGGATCGCGGACCAGGACGCGGACGGCCCGGGCAGCCGCCACCGCGGCGACCAGCACAGCGTGCCGGGGCTCGGGAACGTCGAGCAGCCGGTCGGCCCGCAGCGCGGCGAGCGGGGCCAGGCGCCGATCGGTGAGGATACCGTCGACCGTACGCCGGTCACCGCCGGCCACCACGGCGTCGAGCGTGCCGGCCTCCGGCAGCAGCAGGCGTACCGCCAACTCGACCGCTTCGCCGAGGGCGGCCTTCGCCTGGTTGTCCCGCCGGCGGGCGAAGCGGTGCTGAGACCAGCCACCAGCGGCGGTACGGCCCTGCACGTATCGGCTGTCCACCTTGGAGACCACCAGGTCCTCCCCCGCCGCCACGCCCATGGCCACCGCGCTCTTGCGCGCCAGCAACAGGCCGATCCGCCGTGGCGCGGCGGCAGCGGCGAGAAAGCCGTCCAGGCCCCCGCCGATCCCCGCGCCCGGAGACGCAAGGTCGCCGGCGGCGCCGGGCGGGGCGTGCAGCTCCGCGGTGGCGCCGTCGGGGGCGGTGAGCAGCAGACCGTACCCCTGGGCGGTCGCGGCGGGCGGACCGTGCCGTTCGGCGAAGCCGTCGACCCAGCGACCGAGTCGAGCCGGATCAACCTCCACCCAACGCCCACCACCGGCAGCAGGTCGGCTGGACATCCCCCGAACCTACGGCACCACCCCCCTACCCCCGACCCCACCCCGCGCTGTCCCCCGCGCTGCGTCCCGCGGGGCTTCCACCGGTGATCATGAAGTTAGCGTCGCGACACGCCGAGATCGAGGACGCTAACTTCATGATCAACGGTAGGGGGTCAGAGCCGGGCCGGGTGGGGTCAGGTGGAGAGGAGGACGGTCAGGGCCAGGACGGCGATGATGGCGCTGGACGTGAGGGCGGTCGCCCGTCGGCCGCGGGGGCTGGTGAGGATCCGGCCGACCAGGGTGCCGCCGCCGGCGATGAGTAGCTGCCAACTTGCCGATGCCATGAACGCGCCGAGCACGAACAGCACAGCCGTCGACACACCCGGATCGGCGGCGTCGCCCCGGCCGAGCACCAGCGCGGCGAAGTAAAACACCGTCGCCGGGTTGAGCAGTGTCAGCGCGAGAATGCCGGCGAAGGCGCGCAACGGGGTGTCCAGCCCGCGACGGCTCCGCGCATCGGTCACCGGCGCGGGCCGCAGGGCGCGCCACGCGGTGTGCGCGGCGAGCGCGAGCAGCACTGCGGCGGCCACCATCCGCAGTGGACCGGCCACCGGTTCGACGACGCTCGCGACAGCCGCACCAGCGACGGCGGCGACAGCCGCGTACAGGCCGTCGGCGGTCGCGACGCCGAGCGCGCCGGCCGCGCCGACCCGAAACGAGGTACGGGCGGTGAGCCCCAGGATGAGGATCGCGATCGCGCCGACGGGGATGGCGACCCCGTAGCCGGCCACGAGGCCGGCGAGGAACGCCCCGCTCACGACGACGGGCAACGGATCGAGGCGAGCCCGGGCACGGTGCGCTGTCGGCGCGCGGCGGTGGCCGCGCGGACAGGAACCTGCTTCGGGTACGCCTCAATCACACGCGCATCCTGCGCGCCGAGGTCGCGCCCCGCCACCGGATTTCCGCGCCCCGCGCCAAGATCGTGCTCGATCCAGGAAGTAGTGGCCTCGTCAACTGGCGGTAGGCACTCTTTCCGGGATCGAGCACGATCATGGGATCCGATTGGGCCGGCAGGCCGATCAGGGCCTTCCGGCGAGCCCCTGAGGGTGGCGACCGAGGTAGGAGAGCAGGACGCTGACGTCGTCGGCCTCCGGCCCGGGATCGATCGCCGGGGCGTACGCGCCATAGGCTCGCAGCGGCTCGACGATCTGCCGGGCGACCACCAGCAGGGGGCGAGCCAGTTCGTCGCTGAGCGGAGACGGCTGCCCGGTGGCCGCCGCGATGTCCCAGGCGTGCACTGCCGCGTCGAGGGCGCACGCGACGGCACCAACCTGGGCCGACAGCTTGCCCTGTGGCAGCGGCGTGGGCACCTGCGGGTCGTCGTCGGCGACACCTGCCCAGGCTCGTGCGGACGCGTCGAGGGCGGCGCGTAGGCCGACCAGCTTGTCACCGTCGACGCGGCCGGAGGGTGAGAACGGGTCCTCCGCCGGCCCCGGCCCGCCGACGATCGCCGCCGCGAAGGCGATCTGGTCTCCGGTCGCGTGCTGAAGCACCTGGGTGACCGTCCACCGCTCGCACGGGGTGGGCCGATCCCAGGCGTCGGCCGGAACCCTCTCGACAACCGTCCGGAGCGCCTGGTGCGCCTCGTCGAGCACGGTCCGCCACTGCCCAGCTGCCATCTCGCTCATCGTCCTGACCTCTCCGCCGACGCCGTCAAACGAGCGACTCCCACTCGCCTGCGGAGCGGAATGTTCCGCTCCGTTGTGTTGAGACCAGCCTATCAGACCGGAACGGTCCGTTCCACTATTGGTTCGCACTGGTTCAGAACGCATCGAGCGCGGCACCCAAACGGGCGCCGCGCTCGACGAAGGTGAGACGAAAACGGGTCAGACGTTGAAGCCGAGGGAACGGAGCTGGTCCCGACCCTCGTCGGTGATCTTGTCCGGACCCCACGGCGGGAGCCACACCCAGTTGATCCGGATGTCGTTGACCAGGCCGCCGCCGGGGCCGGTGGTCAGCGCCTGCCGGGCCTGGTCCTCGATCACGTCGGTCAGCGGGCAGGCCGCCGAGGTGAGCGTCATGTCCAGGGTCGCGACGTTCTCGTCGTCGACGTGCACCCCGTACACCAGGCCCAGGTCGACCACGTTGATGCCGAGCTCCGGGTCGACGACGTCCTTCATCGCCTCCTCGACGTCGGCGATCATGGCCTTGCTGACGCCGGTCGTCGGGGTGGCGGCGTCGCCGGCACCCGCCGTCGCGGCACCGTCGGTCGTCACGGCGTCGGTCTGCGCCGCCTCGGTGGCGTCACCGGCCTCCGGCGTCGCTGCGGTAGCGGTGTTCTCGCTCATGCCTTCACCTCCGGGCTCACGCCCACACCGGCGCGTGCCGCGGCGTCCTTGAACGCCATCCACGGCAGCAGCGCGCACTTGACCCGGGCGGGGTAGCGGGCCACACCCGCGAAAGCCACCCCGTCACCGAGCACGTCCTCGTCCGGCGTGACCTGACCACGCCCGGACATCAACTCCACGAACGCCTCGTGCACCTCGAAAGCTTCCCCAGCGCCCCGACCGCGCAGCAACTCGTGCAGCACGCTCGCCGACGCCTGGCTGATCGAACAGCCCATCCCGTCGTACGAGATGTCGTGCAGCACGGCGCCGTCGGTGGCCACCCGGACGGTGACCTCGTCGCCGCAGGTCGGGTTGACGTGGTGCGCCTCGGCGACCTGGTCGCCCGCGTCGTCGGCATCACGCAGGCCACGCCCGTGCGGGTGCTTGTAGTGATCCAGGATGATCTCCTGGTAGAGCTGGTCGAGTTGCATCAGTCGAACACCTTCCGCACCTGCTCCAGACCGGCCACCAGAGCGTCGATCTCCTCGGTGGTGGTGTAGAGGTAGAACGAGGCCCGGGTCATCGCCGGGACACCGAACCGGCTGCACACCGGCTTCGCGCAGTGGTGGCCCACCCGCACCTGCACGCCGAGCGAGTCGAGCACCTGACCCACGTCGTGCGGGTGCACGTCACCCAGCGCGAACGAGATGGTGCCGCCCCGACCCACCGGCACGGTCGGGCCGAAGATCCGCAGGCCGCGCACCGAACCGAGGGCGTCCAGCGCGTACGCCGTCAGCTCCTTCTCGTGCCACTGGATGGCCTGCATCCCGATCCCGGTGAGGTAGTCCACCGCCGCGCCGAGCGCGACCGCCTCGGCGATCGGCGGGGTGCCGGCCTCGAACCGGGCCGGTGGAGCGGCGAACGTCGACCGGGCCATGGTGACCGTCTCGATCATCGAGCCGCCGCCGAACACCGGCGGCATCGCCGCCAGCAGCTCGGCCCGGCCCCAGAGCACGCCGATGCCGGTCGGGCCGCACATCTTGTGCCCGGTGAAGACGATGTAGTCGGCGTCCAGGTCGACCACGTCGACGGGCAGGTGCGGCACCGACTGCGAGCAGTCCAGCAGCAGCAGCGCCCCCACCTCACGGACCCGCGCGGTGATCCGGGCGGTGGCGTTGATCGTGCCGAGGATGTTCGACATGTGCACCAAAGAGACGATCTTCGTCCGTTCGGTGACCAGGTCGTCGAGGCCCGACTCGTCGAGCCGGCCCTGATCGGTGACCGGGAACCAGCGCAGGGTCGCGCCGGTCCGCTCACAGAGCAGCTGCCACGGGACGATGTTCGAGTGGTGCTCCATCTCGGAGATCACCACCTCGTCGCCAGGCCCGAGCCGGAACCGGGGGTCGGCGTCCGGGCGCAGCGAGGCGTTGGAGAAGGCGTACGCCACGATGTTGATCGCCTCGGTGGAGTTCTTGGTGAACACCACCTCGTCCGAGCTCGACGCGTTGAGGAACGCGGCGACCTTGGCGCGCGCCCCCTCGTACGCCTCGGTGGCCTCGGAGCCCAGGGTGTGCACCGAACGCGACACGTTGGCGTTGTGCCGCGCGTAGTGCTCTCCGAGCACGTCGAGCACCTGCCGTGGCTTGTGCGAGGTGTTGGCGCTGTCGAGGTAGACCAGCGGGTGCCCGTTGATCTCCCGCTCCAGGATCGGGAAGTCGGCGCGCACCCGGGCCACGTCGAAACGCGGCACGTCGTCGTACTGCGGCATCCCCGAAGGGATCGCGATGCTGGTCATCTCGGCAGCGCCTCTCCCGCTCAGGCCCGGGCCGTGCCGGCCCCGGCGGCGTACCGCTCGTAGCCCTCGGCCTCGAGCTTGTCGGCCAGCTCCGGGCCGCCCTGCTCGACGATCCGGCCGGCCACGAAGACGTGCACGAAGTCCGGCTTGATGTAGCGCAGGATCCGCGTGTAGTGGGTGATCAGCAGCACGCCGGTGTCGCCGGTGTCACGGACCCGGTTGACGCCCTCGCTGACGACCCGCAGCGCGTCCACGTCGAGGCCGGAGTCGGTCTCGTCGAGGATCGCGATCTTCGGCTTGAGCAGCTCCAGCTGGACGATCTCGTGCCGCTTCTTCTCACCACCGGAGAAGCCCTCGTTGACGTTGCGCTGGGCGAACGCCGGGTCCATCTGGAGGCGCTCCATGGCACCGCGCAGCTCGCCGCCCCAGGTGCGCAGCTTCGGGGCCTCGCCGTCGATGGCGGTCTTCGCGGTGCGCAGGAAGTTCGCCACCGAGACGCCGGGGACCTCGACCGGGTACTGCATGGCCAGGAAGAGGCCGGCGCGGGCCCGCTCGTCGACGGTCATGGCGAGCACGTCCTCGCCATCGAGGGTCACCGTGCCGCCGGTGATCTCGTACTTGGGGTGGCCGGCGATCGAGTACGCCAGGGTGGACTTGCCGGAGCCGTTCGGGCCCATGATCGCGTGGGTCTCACCGGAGCGGACGGTCAGGTCGACGCCCGACAGGATCGGCTTGAGCTCACCCTCGGGCAGCTTGACCGACACCTTCAGGTCGCGGATCTCCAGGGTGCTCATTATCGGGTCACTCCATTACTCGGCGTCAGGCTGAGGTAGATGTCGCCGTCGCGGACTTCGACGGGGTAGACGGGTACGGGTTCGGTGGCCGGCAACCCGGAGGGCTGCCCGGTGCGCAGGTCGAAACGCGAGCCGTGCAGCCAGCACTCGAGTGTGCAGCCGTCGACCTCACCCTCGGAGAGGGCGACCGAGGCGTGCGAGCACTCGTCGTAGGCGGCGTAGAACTGGCCGTCCTCGCCGTGCACCAGCGCGATCGGGGTGCCGTCGACGTCCGCGCTGATCGCGGTGCCCTTCGGCACATCCTCGGTGGAGCAGATCCGGATCATCAGGCGCCAGCCTTGGTCAGCCGGGCCTCGATCGCGTCGCCAAGACGCTCCCGCAGTGACTCCACCGGGATCTTGTTGATCAGCTCGGCGAAGAAGCCGCGAACCACCAGGCGGCGGGCCTCGCCCTCCGGGATGCCCCGGGCCATCAGGTAGAAGAGCTGCTCGTCGTCGAAGCGGCCGGTCGCGCTGGCGTGGCCGGCGCCGGCGATCTCGCCGGTCTCGATCTCCAGATTGGGTACGGAGTCCGCCCGCGCGCCGTCGGTGAGCAACAGGTTCCGGTTGATCTCGTACGTGTCGGTGCCGGTCGCCTCGGCCCGGATCAGCACGTCGCCCACCCAGACGGTGTGCGCGTTCTCGCCCTGCAGGGCGCCCCGGTAACCGACGTAGCTGCGGCAGTCCGGCACGCTGTGGTCCACCAGTTGCCGGTGCTCGAGGTGCTGGCCGGAGTCGGCGAAGTAGACGCCGTACAGCTCGGCCTCGCCGCCGCGGCCGGTGTACTCCACCGACGTGTACTGCCGGACCAGGTCACCGCCGAGGCTGACCTGGACGTGCGTCACCCGGGCGTCCCGACCCAGCTTGATCTTGAGGTGCTGTGCCTGCACCGCGTCGTCGGCCCAGTCCGCGACGGTGACCAGGGTCAGCTTCGCCCCGTCGGCCACGGAGACCTCGACGTTGTCGGCCAGGGTCACCGAGCCGACGTGCTCCAGCACCAGGGTCATCTCGGCGAACCGGCCCACCTCGACGAAGGTGTGCCCGAAGGCCACGCCCTCGGCGTTGTCGCCGACCACCCGCAGGCTCACCGGCGCACCCACCACGACGTCGCTGGCCACGCTGAGCAGCAGCGCCTGACCGGCACCGCCGTAGGCGAGCGCGCTGACCCGGTCGACCGGGGTGAGCACGCTGCCCACCCGCGGGTCGTCGGTGCCGATCCGCTCGACGGCCACGCCCTCGGGCAGGTCGCCGTACTCGTGCCGGACCGTGCCGGTGGCGGCCAGCGCCTCACCGGCGAGGCCGCGCAGCCGCTTGAGCGGAGTGAAACGCCAGTCCTCCTCCAGGCCGGTGAGGGCCGGGAAGTCGGCGACGTCGTACGAGCGCAGCGCCTGCGACTTGGTGCTGGGCGGCGGCGCGGAAGCCTGGGTAGTCATGTCTTCCTTGGTCTGTTCTGCGGTTAATCGGAGGGTCGGTCGAGCTGGTCCCGGCGCGGCGCGGCGGGTCGGGGCCGCCGCGCGACGGCCGGCCGGGTCAGCCGACCGCGCCCTCCATCTGGAGTTCGATCAGCCGGTTCAGCTCCAGGGCGTACTCCATGGGGAGTTCCTTGGCGATCGGCTCGATGAAGCCACGCACGATCATGGCCATCGCCTCGTCCTCGCTCAGGCCGCGGCTCATCAGGTAGAAGAGCTGGTCGTCACTGATCTTGGAGACGGTCGCCTCGTGCCCCATCGACACGTCGTCCTCGCGGATGTCGACGTACGGGTAGGTGTCCGAGCGGGAGATCGTGTCGACCAGCAGCGCGTCGCACTTGACCGTGCTCCGGCTGTGGTGCGAACCCTCCAGCACCTGCACCAGACCCCGGTACGAGGTGCGGCCACCGCCCCGGGCGATCGACTTCGACACGATGGTCGAGGAGGTGTGCGGCGCAGCGTGCACCATCTTGGCGCCGGCGTCCTGGTGCTGGCCCTCGCCGGCCATGGCCACCGAGAGCACCTCGCCCTTGGCGTGCTCGCCGGTCATGTAGACCGCCGGGTACTTCATAGTCACCTTGGAGCCGATGTTGCCGTCGACCCACTCCATGGTCGCGCCCTCGTGGCACACGGCGCGCTTGGTGACCAGGTTGTAGACGTTGTTCGACCAGTTCTGGATGGTCGTGTAGCGGCAGCGCGCGTTCTTCTTGACGATGATCTCCACGACCGCGCTGTGCAGCGAGTCGGAGGAGTAGAGCGGCGCGGTGCATCCCTCGACGTAGTGCACGTACGCACCCTCGTCGACGATGATCAGCGTCCGCTCGAACTGGCCCATGTTCTCCGTGTTGATCCGGAAGTAGGCCTGCAGCGGGATCTCCACGTGCACACCCTTCGGCACGTAGATGAACGAGCCACCGGACCATACGGAGGTGTTCAGCGCGGCGAACTTGTTGTCGCCGACCGGAATCACCGTGCCGAAGTACTCCTTGAACACGTCCTCGTGCTCACGCAGCGCGGTGTCGGTGTCCAGGAAGAGGACGCCCTGCTCCTCAAGGTCCTCACGGATCTTGTGGTAGACGACCTCGGACTCGTACTGCGCCGCGACACCGGCGACCAGCCGCTGCTTCTCCGCCTCCGGGATGCCCAGCCGGTCGTAGGTGTTCTTGATGTCCTCGGGCAGGTCCTCCCAGCTGGTGGCCTGCTTCTCGGTGGACCGCACGAAGTACTTGATGTTGTCGAAGTCGATCCCGGTGAGGTCGGCGCCCCAGGCCGGCATCGGCTTGCGGCCGAACAGCCGGAGACCCTTCAGGCGCAGGTCGAGCATCCAGGCCGGCTCGTTCTTCTTCGCCGAGATGTCCCGCACCACCGCCTCGTTGATGCCGCGCTGGGCGACCGCCCCGGCGGCGTCCGGGTCGGACCAGCCGTACTCGTAGCGACCCAGAGCGGCGAGCTGCTCTTCCTGGGTCAGGGGCTGGACGATCTGCTCGGTCATCTATCTGTCCTCACAGTGGTGACGGGATTACCGGATTGGACGCGGCCCGGCTGGGTCGGAATGTGCGTGGTGCACACACCGTCGCCGTGCGCGATGGTGGCCAGGCGCTGCACGTGGGTGCCGACCAGACGGGAGATCACCGCGGTCTCGGCCTCGCACAGCTGAGGAAACTCGGCGGCCACGTGCGCCACCGGGCAGTGGTGCTGGCAGAGCTGGCCGCCGGAGGCGATCGTGGTCGCGTTGGCAGCGTAACCCTCGGCGGTGAGCGCTCCGGCGAGTGCCTCCGCCCGTGCGAGCGGGTCGTCGCCGGCGTCCTCCATGGCGGTCCGACAACGCGCCTCCAGGGCGGCCACCTGCTCGGTGGCGAACGCCTCGACCGCGCCCGAGCCGCCGCTGCGGGCGATCCAGCGCAACGCGGCGGTGGCCATGTTGTCGTAGTGGTGGGTGCCACAGCGGACCCGGGCGGCCTCGGTCAGCAGGAACACCTTGGCCGGACGCCCCCGACCGCGGCTGCCCTGCACGGTCTGCTCGCGGGCGACCACGTCACCGTCGGCGAGCATGGCGTCCAGATGCCGGCGGATCGCGGCGGGGCTGAGCCCGAGCGCCTCCCCGAGCTGCGCGGCGGTGGTGGCCCCCCGCTCCAGCAGCAGCTGGGTGACCCGGTCCCGGGTGGAGACCTCGGTCGGCGCGGTGCCGCTGAGCGCGGCTGACGTGGTCACGACCGGCGCGGACGCGCTCGCACCGACGGCCGGACCGGCCGTCGGCTGCTGCCCGGAGAGCGCCGCCACGTTTTTCACAACGCCAACGTTACGTAATTACCCGGAGGGTCGCAAACCCGGGCCCCGGTGATCCGAACCACCGACCTGGCGGAGTCGGACGAACCTCGATCACTACGGTGCGTAGGATTTGCGCCGTGAACCGATACGTCCGTCCGGTCTCCGGCACCCTGCTGCGCCGCCTCGCGCTCACCTCGATCATCGCGAACGTGGGCATCGTCGTCACCGGCGGGGCCGTCCGGTTGACCGCCTCGGGCCTCGGCTGCCCCACCTGGCCCCGGTGCACGGACGCGTCGTACGTCGCGACGTCGGAAATGGGCGGGCACGGCGTGATCGAGTTCGGCAACCGGATGCTGACCTTCGCGGTGGGCCTGATCGCGCTGGCCACCGTGCTGGCGGTGCTGGCACACCGGCCACGCCGGCCCGGTCTGCTGGCGCTGGCCGTCGCGGTCTTCCTGGGCATTCCCGCCCAGGCGGTGATCGGTGGTATCACCGTGCTCACCAACCTCAACCCGTGGGTGGTCGGGCTGCACTTCCTCGCCTCGATGGGGGTGATCGCCGCCGCGTACGCCCTCTGGCGGCGGATCGCCGACCCGGACGGGCCGACGGTGGCCGTGGTCCCGGCGCCGCTGCGCACCCTGGCCCGGGTCACCACGGGCGTCGGCGTCGCCGTGCTGGTCATCGGCACCTGGGTCACCGGCAGCGGCCCGCACGCCGGCGACCAGGGCGCGGCCCGCAACGGCCTGGACCCGGAGTCGATCTCCCAGGTGCACGCCGACAGCGTCTTCCTGCTGATCGGTCTCTCGGTGGCGCTGATCTTCGCGTTCCGCGCGGTCGGCGCACAGCGGGCCACCCGGGCCGCCGTCGTCCTGCTCGCGGTGGAGCTGGGTCAGGGCCTCATCGGTTTCGTGCAGTACTTCACCCACGTGCCGGCGATCCTGGTCGGCGCACACATGTTCGGCTCCTGCCTGGTGCTGCTGGCCACCCTCTCGGTGCAGTGGTCCACCCGCGAACGCCGCCCGGTCGCCCCCGCACCCCGGGCCACCACCCCCGCCGACACCGAAGCCGTCCCGGCCACCGCCTGAGCGCGCCCCGCGCCCCGCGCCCCGCGCCCCGCGCCCCGCG
>NZ_JBSFYP010000058.1:0-42636 GCF_053599835.1 Micromonospora sp. NPDC005163 | reverse complement strand
GCGAAGCTGCCAGTGCCCTCCAGCGCCCAGACCCGACGGCCGGGCGCGTGTTCACGGGCCCAGGCCAACAGCCGCAGATAACCGAGTCCATCCGCACGGTCACCGGCGAGGTGGCCACGGACCCCGCCGGTGACCGTGTCGAGGATGGCCAGGTCGATCGTGTCGCGGTCGAGGTCACCACCGATGACGAAGTCGTAGTCCTCTGCCAGCATTACCATGCGTTGTCCTTCCGAGGGCGAGCGCGGTCGACGCCGACCTGGGAGAGGTCACCTGTCGCGGCAGCACTGTGAGGAGTCACGCCTGCAGGCGGACAAGCTCCTGATCAAGCCAAGACGAGTGGGTCAGGCCGGTGTCGGCTGCTCGAGGGACGGGTCCAACGCAAGGCACACCTGCCGGTGGCCAGTGTTCTCGAGAGTCACCTCATGCAGCCGGCACCAGCCTGCCGGTCTGACCCTCCCGGGCCACCAACAGACTCACAGTGTTCTCGTTCGTGCCTCGCTGCCACGGGCTGTGGGGATCGCAGAAGAAGACCGGAATGCCCGTGTCGACGCGTAGCTGGGCGTGCTGGGCCATCTCCGCGCCTTGGTCCCAGGTCAGCGACCGGCGCAACTGCTTGGGCAGCGTGGTGATCGTGGTGGCGATCGCGTCGCGGACTGCTTCGGCGCCATGCCCGGCAAGCGGCGGGCCGTTCTTGACCGGTGGGCCCTGGCCGTGGCCGTCCATCCGGGGCAGATGCAGCAGCATCGTGAACCGGGTGGTGCGCTCGACCAGCGTCCCGATCGCGGAGCTGTCCAAGCCGATGATGAGATCGCCTTCCCAGTGTCCGGGCACGGCCCGGTCCTCGGCCTCGGCAGGCCGCGCGCTGATCATCACTTCTTCGGTGACGAACTTCTTCCCGCGTCCGCGGGTCCTGGCCCGGGGCACCCGCAGCGCACGACCGGTGCGCAGACAGGCCGTCAACTCGCGGCGCAGCGCGCCGCGGCCCTGGATGTACAGGGCCTGGTAGATGGCCTCGTGCGAGATCCGCATCGTCTCGTCCTCGGGGAAGTCGACCGGGAGCCGGTTGGCGATCTGCTCCGGACTCCATGACGTCGCCCAGCGCCGGTCCTGACGACGCCCGTGACGACGCCCGATCCAGCGGACCTGCGGTCCTTCAACCCCGCTGCCGTCCGGAGCGCAGACCGTGCCAGCCAGCCGCTCCTGCACATATTGCCGCAGCCGGTCATTCGCGGCGAGCTTGCCCACCTTGGGCCGGCTCGCTTGGCGGTCGGCGTGCCACTGCGCGACCGAGGCCCGGTAGTCCAACCGGCCGCCACGGGTGGCCGCGTTGCGCCGCAGCTCCCGCGAAATCGTCGCCGGGGACCGCCCCAGATGGCGGGCGATCTCCCGCACTCCGCGCTCCTGGGCACGCAGCACGGCGATCTCCTCCCGCTCGGCGAACGACAGGTAGCGGCCAGACGACGGGTCCAGGCTGATCGACGGCATACCGCCACCCTCGCGGAACCACCGCGGCCCCAACGGCATTGACACACCGCACGCGACGGCGGCGTCCTCGCTCGACAGCCCCTCGGCGATCAGCCGCCAGAACCGTTGCCGTTCCTCACGCCGATTGACCGGAGGCCGGCCAGGTGACCGAAGCGGCGGCCGACCAGCCAGAATCGCCGCACGCGCCCTTCCTTGCGCCACAACATCCTCCTGCACGATCGAGGTGTTGCGACGACCAGTTGAATCCGCCCTGGCTACCTCTGTCGGAGTGCACCACGGTGCCGGCCGGGTCCCGTAGTCGGATTGCGTTGTGCAGCGCCGAGACGGCCAGGGAGGCCTTCATGCGGGTGCCGATGGAGTAGCCGACGATCCGGCCGGAGTACATGTCCTTGATCGCGCAGAGGTAGAGCTTGCCCTCAGCGGTGGGGTGTTCGGTGATGTCGGTCAGCCACAGCCGGTTCGGGGCGTCGGCGGTGAAGCGACGTCGGACCAGGTCGTCGTGCACCGGCGGCCCAGCCCGCCGGGTGAGGCCCTTGCGCTTGGCGAACACTGACCAGATGCGCTGCTGTGAGCACAGCCGGGCCACCCTGTTCGGGCCGGCGGTGATGCCGTGGGCGGGTAGTTCGTCGGCGATGAACCGGTACCCGAACGCCGGATCATCGGCGTGGATGTCCAGGGCGGTGTTGATCAGGTGCGCGTCGTCCCAGTCCCGCTGCGAGACCGGATTAGCGCGCCACGCGTAGTAGGCCTGCTTGCTGAACCCCAACACCCGGCAGGTCACCGCGACGGGGATCCCGTCCGCGGCCAGGTCACCGACCAGCGGGTACATCATTTGGGGAGATCTCCTTGGCGAAGTACGCCGCGGCCCGACGCAGGATCTCGTTCTCCTGCTCCAGGACCTTGTTACGCCTTCGCAACTCGCGCAGCTCCGCTGACTCGGAACTGGTGGTCCCGGGCCGCACGCCGTCCTCGACGTCGGCGAGCTTGAGCCAGCGGTGCAGACACGCCTCGGAGATCCCGAAGTCCTTCGCGATCTGAGCGATCGGGGCCTCGCCCTTGCGGGCTACCGCGACGACATCACGGCGGAACTCCAGGGGAAACGCTTTCGGCATGACAGACATCCTTCCAGCGAGGAACACGTCCTCACAGGTCAGGAGTCAACCGAACCGGGGGCAGTCCCCTTCCTCGGTACTGGTCCTGTCCGGTTTCTTCTCGGCGACGCGGACCAAAGCGCCACCGCCCAGGCGCTTGAGTCGGTGACGGCCGCGCTACGCCCGTACGAGAAAGCCGATGGCGTGCAACTGCGGGGCTCTTTCTGGCTGGTCAGCGCCGCCCGACCATAGAGGCTCAGGCGAGCCGGCCCGCCTGCTCGGCATCGCATGAAGCTCACCACGTGACCGCGCTGAATGTTGACAGCGCCCTCTGGTCGAGCAAACCTAGATCTGCCTCGGTAGCGGGACGTACCAGATGCGCTGTACGGTGGCGCAGGCCGAGCGTCGAGAGGCGCTGCGACGGACTCAGTCCGCCACGCTCGACCTCGGTCATGGGGAAAAGGGTGCCTCTGATCCAGGAGGTGGCCGGTGGCTGCACACCATCAGATGTCACAGCGTGACCGCGCCGAGGGCGGCGGGCAGGTGGGCCGGGTCGCCGCGCTGTGGCGCTACCCGGTCAAGTCGATGGGCGCTGAGGCCCTGCACGAGGTCGACGTGTCCTGGAAAGGCCTGGCCGGCGATCGCCGCTGGGCCTTCATTCGCGACGGCATGGTCCGCAGCGGCTTTCCCTGGCTCACAATCCGGGAACGCCCGGATATGAGCGCCTACCACCCATCGTTCGTCGAGCCGGACCGGCCCGATGCGTCCGGCGTGCTGGTGCGTACACCGTCCGGCGATGAGTTCGACGTCGTGGATCCGGTGCTGGCCGGGCAGCTGGGCGAGGGGGTACGCGTCATCAAGCAGGATCGCGGGGTCTTCGACGCCATGCCGCTGTCTGTCATATCGACCCAGGCCTGCGCCAGCATCGGGGCGTTGGTTGGCGCTGAACTGGATGTCCTGCGTTTTCGACCCAACCTGCTGATCGACACACTCGGCGAGGAGGCCTTTCCCGAGGAAGCGTGGGTCGGCCATATGCTGCGCGTCGGCGGCATGCGAATGCGGGTCGATCAGCGCGACAAGCGATGCGTCATGGTGAACATCGAGCCTGGGACAACGCGGCGTAATCGGGCGATCCTGCGGGCGATCGCCCGCGAGCGCCAGGTCTGCCTCGGGGTTTACGGCTCGACGGTCGAGCCGGGCCGTGTTGCCGTCGGCGACCCGGTGTGGCTTGACGACCGATATGGTCCATAAAGAACTGCCGGGCGATAAGCCCTCCACACTGGACTGATCGGCAGGTTTCATCCTGGTAGTCAGATCGCGACGCCCTGGCGTTCTAGTCGATGCGTGGGGCTTTCCGATCTGGTCCGACTCCGCTGCCCCAGCGCGCGATTACCAATGCAGCCGGACACCACCCGCAAGCCCAACCGTCATCCCGGGAGCTGGCGGCCGCCGTTGCGCGCGAACGGACTGGACCGTGAAGGGTGCAACCTCATGGATCGGGTGTTTGGGTGAGGTAATTGTCATCGGGCGTTCAGCGTAGCTGGGTGCGGTTGTGGCTGGGCACGGCGTCCGAAACGCCGGGCCCGGTCAGATCGGCCGGGCCTGTCTGTTCGACGTTGGTAGAGCTGGCTTTCGCCGGACTGGGTAGCAAGCGTCGAGGCACGTCGTTGGGAAATGCCGGGCCAGGGCGGGGAGGATGAGCGGCTTGGGCAAGGCCCCGGCAAAGTCGTTAGGTGATGCCAAGCAGAGCCCGTGGTCGGTTGCTGTCGCGGGCGTGGTGGCGGTTGGCGGCGGCGATGTTGGTGACCCCGGTCAGGCGTAGTGCGCTGATGGCGGCGTTGCGGAGGGCCGCCATGACTTGGGGTCCGGTGCTGATGCGGATCTGGGAGCGGTCTTCGACGTAGGTGACGTCGCGGACCCAGTGGACCTTGTTCTCGATCGACCAGTGGCTGCGGGCCCAGCCGGCCAGGTGCGCGGGCGTAGCTTGTGGCACGCGCAGGTCGGTGATGGCGTAGACGGTTTCGGTGGTGAAGCGTTTCGGCTGGTCCAGGCGGCGTCGGCGGCGGCGGATCTGCAGCGCCTGCGCGGCGTGGGGCCAGCCAAAACTGGTTCGGCCCGTCGGCGGTGAAGTCTCGTTTCACGAGGTCGTCATGCACCGGCGGACCGACCTTGCCACCCTTGCCGCGCCTCTTGCGCTTGCCGAAGGCACTCCACCAGCCATTATCCGAGCAGATCTTCCACGCGGTGCGCTCAGCCATCACCTGTCCGGCGGTGCGGGCCTCATCGACCAGGAACCGGTACCCGAACTCCGGGTCATCGCGATGGGCGTCCACCAGGGCGTTCGCGCGGTAAGCGGCAACGAGTTCGGCGTTGCCGACGGGCCGGGCGAGCCACCGGTAGTAGGGCTGACGAGCGATGTTCAATACCCGGCACGTCACCGCCACGGGGATCCCGTCGGCGGCCAGCTCGCTCACGAGCGGGTAGAGCCTTTTCCCGGCAGGTTCGCCTGCGACAAGTAGGCAGCGGCCCGGCGCAGGACCTCGTTCTCCTGCTCCAGCAACTTGATCGCTTGCGGGCCTCGCGCAGCTCGGCTGATTCGCTGCCGCTGACACCCGGTTTGGTTCCAGCGTCAACGTCAGCCTGCCGCAGCCATTTGAACAACGTGATCGGGTGGACTCCGAAGTCCTTCGCGATCTGCTCGACCGTCACGCCCGGATCACGGTCACGGGCCACCCGCACAACATCATCACGGAACTCACGAGGGTAGGGCTTGGGCGAAGCCGCCCTGGGACCTCCGCCCCGCTGTCACGGCACCCCGCCTCGGCGCGCTCGTGCACGCCGGCATCGTCTTCGTCAACCGTCATATCTTCGAACGCCTCGCAAACACCGCGGCATGAACACCATCGGCCTTGGCCCAGCCGCTTCGACGGACAGTCCATTCTGTTACACCGTCCACCGCGCTGCGGTCTGCGCGTATTTTGGGGCCATCTGGGCCGGAACGAACAAACCCAGTACGCATTCCACGAGCGCGGCTCGACCCCACCCGCACCCGGATCGTCACCGTCAACGGCCACGACGCCAGCGTGATGATCGTCGAGCACCGTCCCACTGAGACCTACCTGGAACGCGTCGAGATCCATCCCGGCTACCAAGGTCGCGGCATGGGCAGCCAGCTCATCGGTCAGCTGCTGCGCGAGGCCGCCGGCCGCGGCCTACCCGTCGTGCTGGACGTTCTAGACATCAATCACGGCGCGCGCGCCCTCTACCGGCGGCTCGGCTTCCAGAACGTTAACCGACACGGCGCGAACAACATCAGGATTAGGATGCGGTGGACACCTCAACCGCCCACCGACCTCATGCACACGTCCTGACAGTTCCTCCGGAGGCCAGCTGGAGCCCACCGCAACCGTCGCATCTTGGATTCGCGGTTCCCGACCAGAGCTTGGAGGATCAGCATGGGCGCCGTCATCGAGCGGGCGGGTTCGTCGGGCAGGACCTGTCTGAGCGGGGATGGGCGGCGGTACGGGTCGGCTCTACCAGGGATCGAGCGCTTTCTAGCGTCCGCCCGCCACCCGCAGGTTGGTTCCCGAAACATAGGACGCTTCGTCGCTCATCAGCCACACGATCGCGGCGGCGACCTCGTCGGGCTGCCCGGACCGGCCGAGCAGCACCTACGATCCGAGCCGGTCAGGCCGACCGGGCTCGCCGCTGTGCGTGGCGTGGAACTCGATGTAGATGATGCCCGGGGACACGGTGTTGATCCGGATCCCCGCCGGGCCGAGCTCTTTGGACAGCCCGATGGTGAGCGGGTCGGCGACCACGTTGCTCGCCACGTAATGCACGTACTCCCCCGAGCTGCCCAGCATCGAGGCGGCGGAGGAGATGTTGACGATGGCGTCGCCCGGTCCCAGCCGCCGGGCCGTCTCCCGCGCGCAGGATGCCACCGATCACGTTGACGTCCACGACCCGGCGCAGGTCGGCCTCGTCCAGGTCGACGAACGCGCCGATCGGGCTGCCCACCCCGGCGTTGTTCACCAGGCCGGTCACCGGTCCGAGCGCGGCCGCCGTACCGTCGAATAGGGCCTGGACCGAGCCGGCGTCGGCGGTCTCGACGCCGATGGCCACCGCGGACTTGCCCGGGCGGACGTCCGCGACGACGACCTCGGCGGCCGCCGGGTCGCTGCGGTAGCCGACTGCGACGTCGTGGCCAGCGGTGGCCAGGCGACGGCAGGTGGCGGTGCCGATGCCGCGCGATCCGCCGGTAACGATAGTGACTCGCCTCATGCGACCAACCCTTCGTCGAGCAGGGTCCGGGTCAACGATCCTCGACACGGCGATGTCGTTGGCGCCGCGCCTCGTGTCGGCCGTCGATCGCCGATCATGACGGTCGTGACCTCCGGTCCTCAATGGCTCATCAATTCGCACCGGCAACTGCGGGCCGCGCAAGCGAAGGCCGATGTGGAGCGCGGCACACTCCCGCCGCTGTCGGAGGCCGATCACCCCTGCGGTAGTAGGGTCAACACGCGTAGGCCAACGAACGTTGGCAAGGGATGAGTTGTGTCGGAGGAGCACGCGCATGACAGGCAGATGGGACGTCATCGTGGTAGGCACGCGGGTCGCCGGCGCGGCCACGGCTATGCTGCTGGCCCGCCAGGGCCTGCGCGTGCTGGCCGTGGACCGGGCGCACTTTCCCAGCGACACCATTTCCACCCATCAGGTGCACGTTGCGGGAACGGCACGCCTGCACCGCTGGGGTCTCCTCCACAAGATCCTCGCGGCAGGCGCACCGGCGACCCGCCGTGCCCGTTTCGATACGACGGCGGCTGTACTGGAAGGCCGCTTCCCGGCGCACGAGGGCGTGGACATGCTGATCAGCCCACGCCGCACCGTTCTCGACTCCATCCTCGTGCAGGCGGCTCGCGATGCGGGAGCCGAGGTCCGCGAAGGCTTCATCGTCGCAGGCGTCGTATCAGACGGTGACCGGATCACAGGCATCTACGGTCGCGCGCGCAACGGTCCCGACGTGGTCGAGAAGGCGCCGCTCGTCGTGGGCGCCGACGGCAAACACTCCACCATCGCCGACGCCGTCGGGGCCGGCCGCTACCGTGAGAGGCCGACGGCGAGCTTCGCCAGTTATGCCTACTTCACCGGTGTCAGAGTACCGTCGGGCGGCTTCTACCTGCGTCCCGATGTCGCCGCTGCCGCTTTTCCCACAAACGACGACCGCCTCCTCCTGGCCGTGTTTGCACCCCTGGCAGGCTTTAGCGCCTATCGCGCGGACGTCGAGCGCAACCTCTACCGCCTCCTCGACCGATGCGGCAACCTCGGCTGGCTCGCCCGCGAAGGCACCCGCGTCGAGCGAATCCGGACGACACCCGATCTACCGAACACGCTCCGCGTCCCACAGGGTCCGGGATGGGCGCTCGTCGGCGACGCCGGCCTTGTCATGGACCCCATCACCGCTCATGGCATCAGCAATGCCCTCCGCGACGCCGAACTGCTTGCCGATGCGATCGCCAACGACAGGCTCGCGACGTACGGCGCCCAGCGCGACGCGGCGGCGATCCCCCTGTACGAATTCACCACCGCACTGGCGAGGTACGGTCCGCCCAGCCTTCGGGAACGGCTCTTTCTGCGGACATTGCACGGACGTCCGCGGCAGATCGAACGGTTCCTCGGGATGTTCGCCGGCACCGTCCCAATCCAGGACTTCATGTCCACCGGGAACCTGCTTCGAGTCATAGCCGGTGGAGCATTCGGACTCAGGCCGGAAGCGCGCACCGCCGCGACGCTCCACGAACGACCGAGTGCTGCCCTGCGTCACCACCCGCGAACCGCTGTCCACAACATGTACCGGGGTCTCTGAGTCTGAAGGAGGGACACGACCCAGGCGAAAGACATGCTGGACACCTGATCCTCTGCCCTCCCGCGGAGCATCGACGTCATCGAAGAGGAGTCGTGACATGCAGACGACGAAGGCGGCACTAACCAGCGCGGCGTTCTTCGTAGCCGTCCCGGGCACCGTCGTCGGGCTGGGACCCTGGCTCATCACGCCGCTGGGACACGCAAGAAGTGACGCCCTATTGGATCGCCGCGCAACTCGTGGGAATCGTGCTGATCTGCGCAGGGCTCATCCCGCCCGCACACGCGTTCACGCGGTTCGTCCTGGCAGGGGGCACACCGATGCCACTGGCGCCCACCGAACGGCTGGTGGTCGACGGATTCAACCGATACGTTCGCAACCCCATGTACGTAGGGCTCCTGGTTGTCATCATCGGTCAGACACTCCTACTCGGCCGGATCAGTCTCCTGTTGTACGCGGCAGCCTTCTGGATCGCCACGGCGTCGTTCATCCGCTGGTACGAGGAGCCGTCACTCGTCCGCCGGTTCGGAGCCGACTACGAGGAATACCGGTGGGCCGTACCGGCCTGGCTGCCACGCCTGCACCCATGGACGGGCGACACGAGCCGCGGCGCCAACGACATCGTCAGCCCCACATAGGCAGACTCAACTGTGGATCCCTCCGCCAGCTCTAGTCGACCTGACGATCGTTCCCTGCGCAACGGCACACAGCGACTCAACGCCTGCATCGTCAACGGCCCACAGCTCGCAAACGCACACGGCCTGGCGCCGCGTCCAGTGAACCGCCCGAGCGCGGGCGACGAGGGTGACACCACGCGCCGGCCGCAGATAGTTCACCTTGAACTCCGACGTCAGGACAGCCGCGCCAAGCACCGAGCCGCCGGCGAACGTCAACGCGTTGTCCGCCGCATAGCTGACCACACCCCCGTGCAAGTGACCGTCCTGCTGTGTCAGGCCGGCAACGATCGGCACTTGCAGGACGGCATGTCCGGTCGTCAACTCGCTCAGACTAGCGCCGATCAGCGAACTGAACGGCTGGTCGGCCAGCATGCGACGTCCCAACGCCAGTAGCTCCTCCACAGGGGTCCTCCTGGGTGTCACGGCGCCGATCCGGGCGCTCTGATCCACTGAGCAGTGTCGGTGATTTGCCTGAGCCCGGCAATTCGTCCGTCGTCGAGGATCCATTGATGTGCGAACCAGGCCTCGAACCGCTGGCCGGTAGCTCGTGCTTCGCCACGGTAGACGCCGACGCCCACGACCGTCCCGGCCGAATCCGGGATGCATCTCTCGACATCCGGCCATACCGAGAGGTGTCGATCAATCTCAGCCCAGACGAGTTCCAGCGCTTCGGCAGGGCCATGCGTCGTGCTGCCTCCGGCGAACGGCAGGCCTGGTGCGGTCCGCACGACGCAGTCCTCGTGCAAAAGAGCCACGATCGCGGCGGCGTCGCGGTCACGAAGGGCCCGGTACATCTGCCCAACGACCTTGAGTTCGACCGAAGGCACCTCGGCACCCGCCCAATGGTCTGTCTCCTTGTCTGGCTGGTGGTGAGTCCATCCTCAGCCGAGCCGGGTAGGTGGAGCGGCCGTCGGCGATATCAGTAGGCTCAGGTCGAGAGCATGGACACTGTGGGTCAGTGCTCCGATCGAGATGGCATCCACGCCGGTTTGCGCGATGCGGCGCACGGTCGCGATGGTGACGGTGCCGGAGGCCTCCAGTTTCACGTGCAGGTGGTCACTCCTGTCGCGCAGGGCGACCACGTGTGCGATGTCATGCTGGGACATGTTGTCGAGCATGATCCAATCTGCGCCGGCTCGGAGAGCCTCCTCGGCCTCGGCGACGTTGCGGACCTCCACTTCGACGGTGACGCGGCGCGCCTCGGCGGTCATGCCTGCCCTGATGGCATCGATCGCGGCGGTGATCCCGCCGGCTGCCTCGATGTGGTTTTCTTTGAGTAGGACCATCGCGGAGAGGTTTAGGCGATGGTTGCTCGCTCCTCCGGCAGTGACCGCATATTTGTCGAGGGTCCGTAGGCCTGGGGCGGTCTTGCGGGTGTCGAGGATGCGAGCCGGCACGCCGCCCACGGCATCGACGAAGTGACGGGCCATGGTGGCGATGCCGGACAGGCGCTGCAGAAAGTTCAGGGCTGTTCGCTCGCCGGTGATGATGCTGCGTGCCGGGCCGTCGAGTCTGACGAGAACATCGCCGGCCCGTACGCTCGCCATCTCATCGACGGCCGTCGTGACTGTCACGTCGGGGTCTACCTGGCGGTAGACCTCGGTGACGACTGGTAGTCCAGCGAGGATGCCAGCCTCTCGGGTGATAATCCGCGCCTGGGCCCAGGTGCCGCGAGGGACACTCCATCGAGTGGTCATGTCGTCGGCGGTGGCGTCTTCAGCGAGGGCGCGACGCACGGCGTCCTCACCGCTCGCGGTCGGGAAATTTGGTGGACCATATGCCGGCGTGGTGCTGGTGGCGCACGTTGCTTTCAACACCTGGTCTTCCTTTCGTGCTAGCGGGCCGTCGTCGACGGGCGCTGGCGCAACGCTTCGATGATCTGGCCAGCTTGGATCGCTATCGCGGTGACGATCTGCGCGGCGGGTGCGATCTCGCGAATCAGGCCGGCGGACTGGCCGGCGTAGAGGGGCATGGCCTCCGTGTCACCGGTCATCCCCGCCAACGGCATCCCGACCCCATACCGCAGACGGGTACGGCCACTGGTATCCGTGGCTACCATCTCGTTTTCACCGGGCCGGCGTGGAGCCGTGGGCGAGCCGGCGGCCTCCCATTGCGACAGGGTGGAGTTCCGGATAGCGCGGTGCGGGGCGTTTGGCCATCTGTCGTCGAAGCACCGGGTGTATACCGCGTCCTGTGCGGCGGCTTCGATCACTCGCCGACGATGGATGTCGTGCGTCAGCGCTTCGACGGCGGTGAGGAACCGTGTCCCCAGCCAGCCCGCCTGCGCGCCAAGGGCCAGGACAGCAGCCAACCCCCGCCCGTCGCCGATCCCGCCGGCAGCGATAACGGGTACCGGGTCCACCGCGTCCACCACCGCGGGCACCAACGCCAGCGTCGTGACCTGGCCTCGTACATGGCCCCCGGCTTCCCAGCCCTGTGCGACGACGATGTCCACACCCGCGTCGACTGCCCGACTGGCCTCCTCCACACTTCCCACCACATGCAGGTGCAGCGCCCCGGCGGCGTGGATGCGCCCGGTGACGGTCGCCGGGTCGCCCCAGAAGGTGGAGACGACAGGGACCCCCTCGTCCAGACATGCCGCCAACGTGTCAGTGATCGGGAAGTCCAGGACGAAGTTCACTCCGAACGGCCGGTTGGTGGCCTGTCTGACTCGGCGCACCCAATCCACCGCCTCCGCCTCGGTGGCCAGGTCAGCGCCAACATCCCGAGCCCGCCGGCATCGGCGACTGCCGCAGCGAGCTCAGGCGTGGCCGCAGAGCCGATCGGCGCCTGAAGATGGGAACGTCGATGCCCAGCTTCTGGCATAGTGGCGTTGCTAGCAGGCTCATGTTCAACCTCCAACACCGATACTGGCGCTTTGATCTTCGAAGCAGGCGTCTTGACGGTAGTGTGTCGGAAAACGAAGCGCAAGGTGAGACAAGGAGTGGCAGGGCTCACATGACGACGCCAAAGCCGGGTCACAAGGTCCGTGGATCCAGCACCGGTCGTCCCTTGATGGCCGCGCTCGACCTTTTCGGGCGGCGGTGGAGCCTGCGCATCGTGTGGGAGCTGCGCGCGGGCGCACTCGGCTTCCGCGCCCTGCAGCAACGCTGCGACAACATGTCCTCCAGCGTCCTGCGGCAGCGGCTCGCCGAACTGCTCGACGCCCGTCTTGTCGAACAGTTGCCCGACACAAGCTACGCCCTGTCTGCGCTAGGCCAGGGCGCCTACCAGGCCCTGCGCCCTCTTGTTCGCTGGTCCAACCGCTGGGCTGCCGAGTTCGCCGATGCCCCTTCGTCCGCCGAGCAGGACCTGAAACGCACGACGGACACGTTCTAACGACGGAACGTGTCAAGATTTTTGAGGCGGCGTTTTCAAGATATTTTTAATGGAGGCTGGTGCTCGGTGCTGGTCTCCTGCGCGGGTGGCTGGTTGATCCAGGCGGGTTCGGGTAGCGCGGGTGGTTCGGGATGTTTACGCACGAACCGTTCGGGGGTTGCGGGTGTAGGCCGCGGCCAGGACCTCGGCGCGGGCTTCGCGGACGTCGCCGGCTTGTCTATGGTGGACGTCTGAGGGTGTGTGGTAGCCGATCCCGCTGCGCCGGTGTTCGTCGTTGTACCAGGCCATGAACGTCTTGCAGAACGTGCGGGCGTCTTGCAGGCTGCCGAAGCGCTGCGGGAAGTCGGGCCGGTACTTCAACGTCTTGAACTGCGCTTCGGAGTACGGATTGTCGTTACTGACATGCGGTCTGGAGTGCGTTTTCGTGACACCGAGGTCGGCGAGGAGGAACGCGACCGGTTTGGATGCCATCGAGGAGCCGTTGTCGGCGTGGATGGTCAACGTGTCGCGGTCCACGTCCTGCTTGACGACCGTGTCGGCGAGGAACTTCTCCGCCAGCGCCGCCGATTCCCGTTCGGCGATCATCCAGCCGACCACGTACCGTGAATAGATGTCGATGATCACATACAGGTAGTGGTACGACCATTTCACCGAGCCATGCAGCTTCGTGATGTCCCACGACCAGACCTGATTCGGTTTCGTGGCAAGCAGTTCCGGTTTCACCCGCGCTGGATGCGCCGCCTGCGCGCGGCGTTCCCTCACCTCGCCATGGGCGCGCAGGATCCGGTACATGCTCGACACCGAACAACGGTAGACACCCTCGTCGAGCAGCTCGTGATAGACCGCCGCGGGCGCCTTGTCGCCGAAGCCGGGGCTGTTGAGCAGCGCTCGCACGCTGTCGCGCTCACGCTGGTCGAGTGCTCGTGGCGACGGCCGGCGTTCACGCCGTGCCGTTACCGTCGGCTTGGGCGACTGCCGGTGCCAGCGATAGTGGTTGGCCTGCGCACGGCCGGTCGCGCGGCACGCCGCCCTGGTCCCGATCAACGGCTCCAGCTCCGCGATCGCGTCATCGACCAACGCGGTCATGAGGTGGGCTCGCTCCCGGTCGGCGGGCTGTCGGTCGCGAGTTGACCCAGCAGCGCGGAGAGTTTTCCCTGCACGTCGATCACCGTCCTGGCCTTGCCCAGGTCCGCTTCCAGACGCTCGACCCGCTGACGCAGCCGCGAGATCTCCTTATCCCGCGCTACGCGGGCGCCAAGCGGATGCAGATGTTCCTGGCCGGCTACCTCCGGCGCGCCGCCCACGCCCGCAAGCTCGGGATCCGGTTCGTCGCCCTGGCCCCGCGCCAGTTCCTGGTCGGCACAGCGATTGGGGAGGCCGCGGCCGCCGCCTACGGCGCCGAGGCCGGCCTGTCGGCCGAGGCGCTTTCGAGAGGCCATCTTCTGCTCGTAACTTAAAGCCCGGTCGTCCCAGTAGTCGATCAGCCGCTCGCGTTGTGACACCTTGGTTCCTCGATCCTCCCGGTCAGCCCTCGCCCGTTGGATGACGTTCTCGGGTGCTTGCCTTCTGCTCAGCGGTGGACGTGCGGCACCGTGTGGTGTGACCAAACGGCGCCGCACGGTGGCGTCCGGCCACTCCTTTCGCATCTTGCGCTTCGTTTTCCGACGCATTACCATCGAGGCGGCTGCTTCGAATACCAAAGCAGCTAGGTGCAGATCCTGGAGGGGCCGGGTCATGCTGTTGGCTGGGATGCTCGTGGAGCAGTTGTACGACGCGCTGCGGCGGCGGGACACGGATGCCGCTGTCGGTTTGTTGCATCCGGCGTGCGTGGGGCTCACGTGTCCGGGTCTGCCGCATGTTGGCGGGCGGGTGGCCTACGGACCGCAGGAGTGGCTGTCGCGGATATGGGTGGAAACGTACCGTCACTTCGACGTGGTCGCGGTACCGGAGGAGCACCTGCAGGTCGGGACTGGCACAGTCGTGACCCTGGGCACCTACCGCGGTGTCGCGCGCGGCACTGGTCGCGTGTTCGAGGCGTGGTTCGCCCATGTGTGGACGGTCCTCGACGGCCGAGTGTCCGGCCTCCGGCAGGTCACGGACACCGCCCGGTGGGCCGCCGCGCTGGACCAGTCGGCTACCAGCGTAGGGGATCCTGAACGCCACAAGGGTGATGCCGCGGATAGCGGGCCTGCCTACTCGCAGGGGCGGGAGTGACGGTGGCCATGACGGTCAGCACAGCACGGCACCGCGTTCGGACGATCTATATAGGACGCGAGCCGCGCGCGACCTTTGCCACACCGGCGTCACGGTCCCGGCTCGACGTCCCGCCACCGCGACTGACCGGCGGCCGGAACGCACCGGTCCAACCGGTAACAGTGGCCACCTACAGCGGTGGGTTCGACCAGAAAGAAGGCAGTGAGAATGACTCGGCATATCGTGTTGAGTGTGTGGACACTCGTTATCGTCCGCGCTATGTGCGCACCAAGATGCTGACCGACCCTCCAAGGGCTGGGCGGCCTACCCAGTTCCGGCTTCTCGGTCCTCTCGAGGTACGCACCGACCTGGGCGAGGTGGCCATCGCAGGCACGCGCAGCCGCTGTGTCCTCGCGGCGCTGCTCTTGCAGGCCAACCGGGTGGCTCCGATGGACCAGCTCGTTGACGCAGCTTGGGGCGAAACCCGCCGTCTAGTGCCCGGTTTCAGGTACAGAACCGAGTATCGGGTCTGCGCCGCGTGCTACGCGAGGCTGGCCTGGGCGCCGATCTGATCGCCACGAAAGGGTCGGGCTACCTCATCGTCTTGTCCGACGGGCAGCTCGACCTCCATCGGTTAGACAAGGATCTAGCCCGCGCTGACGCACTAGCGGCAGACGGCCGGCTGGTCGAGGCCAGCAGCACCCTCAACGACGCCTTAGCGCTCGGGCGCGGACCCGCGCTCGACGGGCTGCCGACCCCGTACCTGCAGGCTGCTGGGGAGCGCATCGAGGAGCGGCGCCTGGTTGCGCTGGAAAGGCGGATCCAGCTCGATCTCGACCTGGGCCGTCACTCTGAGCTGACTGCCGAGCTGGCAGGGCTCGCGGCCGCGCACCCCTACCGCGAAGGTTTTCACGCCCTGCTGATGTTGGCGCTTTACCGGGCCGGACGGCAGGCCGAGGCGCTGCACGCCTTCCGTTGCGCGCGGTCGCTGCTCATGGAACAGCTCGGCGTGCAGCCGGGCCCGAACCTCCAGCGCCTCCACGAGGCTGTGCTGCGCGCGGACGAACAACTCGTCCGCACGGGGCGATGGCTCGCCTTCGGGTGGGGCGTCGACGGCGCGCCAGGTCGAGTCGAACGCTAGAAGCTTGCCAACGGTGCGTAGCTCGTCGGGCAGTTGGCGCGGTGTCCACACCACCAGATGGCCTTCCGGGCGATTGGTGCGAAAAATCCATGCCACCACGATCTTGGCTAGGAGCAGATGCCGTACCCGGGTATGTACGACCCGATTGCGCCGGAGACATCGGCCCATCGGTCAATGCGATGGGAGCGCGACGTGAAACTTTTGCCAGCCCTGCTGTTGATGTCGCACCGCTGCCTCCGGTTGACGCGACCGATGTCTCGCGCTGGGCACCATGCTAGAGGAACGGTGCCACGAAGGTGACAACACGTGCGTCCGGGCGATCTTCGCCCGCGCCGCCTGGGTGCCGGTAGATAAGACGGTCGAGGCCACCTCGCCCACGCTGCTGGACCACATCATTCGCATCACCGGCCATGATGTTCGGGCGCTATGTGCCGGCCGATCTCGTTTCCGTGAACTGCCTTGGCCGTCCGTCAGAACGACGTTGCTGCCTGCTTGCTCGATACAAGGACGTAACCGATAACAAGGGAGAGGAACCAATGTCGACATCCCCGACGCCACGCCTGAACCTGAGTTCGATCGCGCCCGACGGGTACGCCTCGATGCGAGCGTTCGCCCAAACGGTCGAGACGTCGGCGCGGAAGGCCGGCATCGAGCCGGAGATCCTTCTTCTCGTGCAGATGCGTGCGTCTCAGGTGAACGGCTGCGCCTACTGCCTCGATATGCACTCCGCGGCGGCGCGGCGACTCGGGGAGACGGAGCAGCGCCTGTATGTGCTGGACGCATGGCGTGAAGCGCCCTTCTTCACCGAGCGGGAACGGGCAGCACTAGCCCTCACCGAAGCTGTTACGTCGCTGCATGAGGGCCACGTGCCGGACGAAGTCTTCGAGGCCGCCAGGGCGGCATTCAGCGACGACGAGGTCGGGAATCTGATCATGGCGGCCACCGTCATCAACGCCTGGAACCGCATCGCCGTCTCTGCCCGGCTCATGCCGAGCCGCCGCGGGTAGCGCTGGGCTGGGGTCGGACGGGGCGCAGCAACACCTCCGGACAGAGCGGAAAGCTGGCAGCGGGCTGGCTGTCCAGCTTCGTGAGCGCGATTTCGCCGAAGACTCTGCAGGAGGACCTTTGCCCTTACGACCTGGAGATCACTTGTGATGGGTGTTGGGTTGGGTTTCATCGGGAGGCGGCGCGGTCGTTGGCCAGGCCGGTCACGGCGCGGATGGTCTAGCGGAGATCAGGCTGTACGCCCCGGGTGGAGCTACCTTGCCGGCGACCATTGTCCCCAGCGTGAAGGCGAACAGGCTGAGCGCGAACGTCCAGCTCAGGGTGCCGGTGATCCAGAGCTTCGTGGTGGTCCGCATCCTCATCTTCTTGTTCTCCAACCAAGGGGTGACCGGGTTGGAGGTGCGCAGCACCTCCCCGCCGTCGCGCCATCGGGGTGCGCGGCGGCATGGGCCGCGCGAAGCGGCCGGAGGAGGAGTTACGCGGGTCGGGTTGCCGGTCGGGGCCTCCACCGGGTCTCACCGTCCTGGGGCGTACTGACGGCCGGCAGAGCGGCGGCCTCGGGCGCGACCACCGGGGCGCCCGCGCCGACCCAGCCGGGCGGCGTGTGCGCCCCGCCCGACTCCACTCGTGGCGCCGCCGTGGGTCGGGGCGGCAGAGGGTCGGGTGAGACGGTCGTGCTGGGGCGCTCGTTGTAAGGCACGCGCGCTGGCGTGCCCGCTCGCGTATGGCCGG
Source organism: Micromonospora sp. NPDC005163 (assembly GCF_053599835.1). NCBI lineage: Bacteria > Bacillati > Actinomycetota > Actinomycetes > Micromonosporales > Micromonosporaceae > Micromonospora > Micromonospora sp. NPDC005163. The sequence continues at coordinate 25,110 of NZ_JBSFYP010000058.1, read as the reverse complement.
CGGCGCGTTCCTCAACCGCTGCACGCCTGTCGGGCGTGGCGCCGGTGGGGGCTCGCGCAACGGCGGTTGCCGGCGCGGCGCGGGGCGGCGCAGCAGGGACGGAGACGATCGAGCTCTCGCCGAGGCCCAGGGGCGTGAGTATCGGCGTGAGCGCGTCCGTCAGACCGGGCTCGACGACGCTGCCGGGCAGCGTGGCCGTGTGCCAACAAAGGTCGTCGACGGGGTCGATGAGCGGCAGCGCGAGCAGCGCCTCCACGACGGGGTCCAGTTGTGGCCCGACGCGGAGTACGACAGACCCCGCGCCATCGACGGTGCGACGCGCGGGTTTGGGTGTGCCGCCGTTCGCAACGGGTGCCGGCTTCAGCACCTCGGCCGGCTTCGGCCCGGGGTGCGGCTGTGGCCGCGGTTCCGGCCTCGCGTCGGGGCGGTCCAGCAGCAGCGGGCGTTCCTGTCTCGGCCGGTCCGGGTTGAGCAGCTGCGGTTTCGGCCTGGGCCCTGGCGTGATCGCGTCGCGCAGCGGGGCGTTCGGAAGCAGCGCGTCCAGCGTCTCGCCGACGCCACCGAGTAGACCCGTGACTACCGGTGGAGGGCGGTCGTTGGCTCGGGCGGTTCCAGGGTCCGCCGAGTCGGCAGCGGCCCATGCGCCGAGGGCCAGCGCCGTCAGCGCCAACCCTCTGAGCACGAGTCGTGTGATTCCGGCGGCTCGGCCGCGGCGCGCACCGCTTCGCCGCCACCCTCGGCTCGCTGCTGCTGACCGGCCTGGCGCTGATCTGCGTCGACGCCCTGGTGCCCGGCGGTTCGTGGTGGTGGGTCGGGGCGGCCGCTGGCCTGGGCACCTTCACCCACTCCCTGGGTGACTCGCTCACTCGCAGCGGCTCGCCGCTGTGGTGGCCGCTGCGCATCCGCGGCTGCCGCTGGCGCAGCGTCGGCAGCCCTCGCGCCATCCGGTTCACCACCGGCGGGATGGGGGAGCGGGTGGCTGTTGCGCTGCTGTTCCTCGCAGGCGCCGGATGCGCGTATGCGCTGGCGATGTGATGAAGACGATCCGTGTGTCGCATTCCGAGGAAAGCGATCGTTATAACGCAGGAGTGATACGTGCGCTATAGTGGCCCTGTGAGCGGCTGGCAGATCAACCTCAGTGATGGGGTTGAGGACTGGCTGATCCGCCTGGAAAAGGACGATCCGGATTCTGCGCACCAGGTGGCCGCGGCCATCAAGGTCCTCAGCGAGGAGGGTCCCACACTGGGGCGTCCCCTCGTCGACCGCGTCAAGAACTCCGACTACAAGAACATGAAGGAGCTGCGGCCGGGCTCGGCAGGAAAGACCGAGATCCGCATCCTGTTCGCCTTCGACCCTCAGCGGGAAGTCATCCTGCTGGTGGCAGGCGACAAATCCGGCAACTGGAAGGGTTGGTACGAGACCAGCATTCTGGAAGCCGACCGACTGTTCGCCGAACACCTGCGAGAGCTGAAAGGACCAAGCTGATGGCACGTAGTTGGCAGGAAGTGCGCTCCCGCATGAACCTCGACGAGGCGAAGGTCGACGAGCTCGCCGAGCAGATGCGCAACGAGGTGCGTGCGTACCGCCTCAAGGAGATGCGTGAGAGCCGCGGCCTCACGCAGCAGGATGTCGCCGCGCGGATGCACGTCTCGCAGCCCCGGGTTGCCGCGATCGAGAAGGGCGAGCTGCCGGCGGCCGAGGTCGGCACGATCGAGCGGTACGTGTCTGCCCTCGGCGGGAAGCTCGAGATCGTCGCGGACTTTGAGGGCGAACGGCTCGCTTTGAGCTGAACCACCACGACGGCTGACAAAAGGGGGTGCCGAGGGATGCAGCGGCAACGCGCGGAGCCCTCGGCCCCGCTCATTGAGCCGGCCAGCACGTTCGGCAGCACGCCATTCTGGCGACGGCTGAACCGGCTCGCCGCCGAGCGTGGGCACGCCGAGCACCCCACGATGTTGGTCGGTAGCGCCGAGGTCACCGACCGGTACGGCCTGCGGTGCACACGCTGCGACGAGACGGTTGTCTCGATCGGCGTCGACCGCGCGGCCTGAGCGAGGCCTACCCTCAGCGGGCGGCTTGCCCTGAAGTGACCCAGGGCGAAGGCAGAACGAAAGGGGCGCTGCTCAGGCGGCGCCCCTTTGTCGTGTGCGGTGCCCGGCGGGCACGACGTGGCGATATTGGCTTGGTGAGACACCCACTGTTGTCTATGGTTTTGACGCGGACGGCGGTTGACGAGATGCCGGCCCGGAACCCGGTGGGGTGTATCGTCGTGGTGAGCCAGGGACGGGGTCGGCAGCGTGTTCGTCCGCGAGCGGCCCGCCGCGCCGCCCAACGGGCGTCGCTGAAGGTTGGCGGCAGGGCTGAGCGGCGCGGACGTAGCGTTCCACCGACCGTTGCAGGTTTCGAGGCCGCGCTGCACGACCGTGGTCACGACGGCGTTGCCGAGGCATTGATCTCGCGGCACAACCAGCGCATGGAACGTATGGCCGAGGTCGGTCACACGATGCAATGCATCGGCCTGCCGCTGCTTGCGAGCTACCTGCCGTTGGCGCTGGCTGCTGAAGAACTGGGGGCGCACCCAGGGCGTGCGCCCATTCATTCAGGCCCGGCCTGGGAAGACCACCTGGCGTGGGGGCTGGACAGCATCGCCGCGGCGGTGCGTCTGATGATGAGTCTGCAGCCGGTCGGTGCGAGCATTATCGCCCGGACCCAACTGGAGCGCTGGTCGTCGAATCTCGAATTCAACAGCCTGATCCGCCAGGAGTCGGGCGAGACCACCGTCGCCTGGCTCAACCGGCTGTGGAGCGCGCCGGTGGTCTGGCCAGACGGAGTCGCAACCCCGGTGGGCGATCTGTTCGCTGATGTCAGCGAGCTGCTGCATGGACGCGGCCGGCTGATGCCGCTCGTGTGGCTTGATATCGCCGACGTCACCGATACCCCTTCGAGCGAACACGTCAGGCTCCTCGACACCATCAGCGATTCACTGGTGGTCAGCCTCAGCCACATCCGCAGGTGCCTCGCGACCGTTGCCGAAGCAAGGGGCTGGGGCTATCGGGCCCAGATGGTCAACATGGTTCGGCTCGTCTCGCCAGCCCGAAGCTGGGTGCCCGACCTTCGAGCCTTCCTGTTCCCTCTGCTGCCGGATCACTTCCGGGGCGTCGAGGGCGTGCTCGGTGCGACCGCCTCCGAACACCGGCGTGTGGTCTCCGCGCTGCGCGCCGGTCAGCGCCCCGATGCGCCATCGGAACTGTGGCCGGTCCTGAGCTTCGGCGCTCAGCGGTTCCGGGCGCTCATACTCGCCGAGCACGCCCAGAAGATGGAGCGGGAGGTGCGTGGTGACCGGTTTGATGAAAAGGGCATCCAGGACCTTGCAACCGAGGCTGTGCTGGCTGGCGAGATGGCAGCGATGCTCGCCCTGTGGCTGCGTCAGGACCCCGCAAAGCGCTCAGCGGCAGACGCATTCGCGGTCTGCGCATCTGGCCTGCGATCAGCACAGTGGCTGTGGCTCGAAGACGACGACCGTGGCATGGGCTGCCTGCGGTGCGTGATCGAACAGGTGGCACGAGCACGCACCTGGCGGCTGAGGCCGGATCGCGCTGTCAGGATTGAAGCGAGCCCGAAGTCCACCCCTCGCGACTGGATAGAGGGCGCTGGCTGGAAGCGCCTGAACCTGTTGAACCGGGCCCTCGGCGAGTTCGCGCACGGGTCGACAAGGACGAATTGGAACGTCGCGCGTGGTGCACTCGTCGCGCTTCAAGCCAACGCCGAGGCAGATGAAGAAGCGCAGTACACCGGCCGCACCCACGCACTGGCCGCGATGATCTTCATCGTAGCTGTGGAATGTGCGGCCTGGGTCGACAGCTTCAGCAGTCAACTGGGCGAGGCTTACCGCAAGGTCGTTCGTGTCGACGACGCGCGGGCCGACCGCGCCGTCGACGCACTGATGAATCGGGCGTGGGAGAAGCGCGGAACACCGCTGCGGTGAGCGAAAGACCGAGGCTAGGGCGCTGAAGGGCGCCAGGCGGGCGCAATCTCACACTCACCCGGAGTGTTCGTGATGTTCGTCGCGGCCCCACCGGCGATCGGCTGTACCCAGATTTCACACCCGCTTGGGTACGCTAGTGCCTTCCCATCCGGGGACCACGTCGGGTCATCGGCGTCCTCGCTGCCCGCGGTCACCTCGGTGACATCACCACTCTGGGTCGCGAGGCGTACCTGCCGCTTGCCGTTGACCAGCCAGCTGTAGGCGACCGTCGAACCGTCCGGAGACCACGACGGGTTTGCGGCCACCCCGCCCGTGGTGACCGCCGAGCCATCTGTCACCTTGAGCAGCTGCTCGCACGGCCTCTCGGGGGTCGCCCGACAACCCGGGGTCGCGGTCACGTAGGCGAGCCGCTTCCCGTCGGGGGACCACGCCGGATGATAGACCGAGACCTTCTCCTTGAGGACGGACCTGCTGGTTCCACCGCCGAGACGTAGGACCTCAACACCTGAAACCGACTGTGCTCCGGACGACTCGCGAGACGACACCTGCGCCGTCTGTGCGTATATCTCGTCAGCCGAGCGGAACGTCGATGTGGAGGGAATCCGCGAGCCGGTCAGCAGCTCCTTCACCCCTGAACCTACACCGAGCACCAACACGGCCTGCTCGTAGTGCGAGTCCTCGAAGATCCGGCCGACCACGGCCAGGCGCGCCCCGTCCGCCGACCATGAGGGTGATGTCGCGGCGAGCTCGGACAGCCGCACGAGGCCGGACCCGTCGGGACGGACTCCCGCAAGGCGGAACGCCCCACCTTGGTTGCTGGCGAACACGATCGGAGGCACCGTCGCGAGGTCGAGAGAGGCGAGCTTCGGGTCTCGCGTGAACTCGGGCGTGCGGACGGGCGCATCGTGGATGTGACCGTGGTCCTCCTCCGAGTGGCTCTCGGTGGCCTCGTGACCGTGTTCGTCCTCGTTACCGGCGGAGACGCTCGGACGAGGCGTGCCGCCGATCGTCGTGGCATCACTGGTGGCCGCACACCAGGAAAGGAGCAGGAGCGCTGCCACACCGGCGGTGACGGCGCTGGCGGTCCGGGAGGGAACACTCCGGTTCAGGAATCCCATCGGAGTCTCTTTACCTCTCTACGGGCAGAACGTGTCGACGGGGGAAGGAGCAGGCCGGTGGAGCTGATGCCCCACCGGCCTGCCGTCAGTGTGATCGCGTCACAGGACCGGTGCGTCCGGGTCCGAGTAGACGACCTCGCCCTTGAGCATGGTCATGAGCACCTTGGTGTCGGAGATCTTCTCGGTCGGGATGCCGAACAGGTCCTGGTCGATGGCGATAAGGTCGGCGAACTTGCCCACCTCGATCGAGCCGGTGACGTCGTCCTGGTGCAGCTGGTAGGCCACACCGATGGTCGCCGCCTTGAGAGACTCGACGAGCGAGATCCCCTCGGTGGCCACGAGCTTGCCGGGCAGGATCCCGGCGGCCTCGTTGACCTCACCTTCGCGGTCGATCGCGGTCTCGATCGCGGTCCACGGAATGAGATCGGTGACCGGCCAGTCCGAGCCGGCGGCAACAACCGCCCCGTTGCGCAGCAGCGACTTCGTCGGGTACATCCCGGCGAGGTCCTCAGGAGCGATGTAGCCCTCGGCGCCGTTGACGGTCCAGCCGTCCCGCTGCGCCCACTGCAGGGACATGCTCGCCACAACGCCGATCTCCCCGAACCGCTTGTAGTCCGACTTGTTGACGAACTGCAGGTGGGTGATGGTGTCGCGACGGTCCCACGCAGGGTTGGTCTTCTTGATCTCCGCGAAGTTCTCTAGCGACACGCGCACGGCCCGGTCACCGATGCTGTGCGTGTGGATGGTCCACTTGTTCGCGTCGAGCTTGAGGAAGCCGAGTCGCGCGTCGTCACACGACGGCTCCTCTCCGCGCAGGTCACCCTCGACCCAGACCGGGTTCTCCGTCGTGCCGACGTTGATCCGGTAGGGCTTCTCCATGGCCGCCGTCTGGCCGGGGTACTCCGGCACGCCGTCACAGAAGATCTTCACCGTGTCGATGCTGAGCGAGCCGGGGCTGTTGGGCGAGGAGTAGCCGTCGAACTCATCGCGGACCTTGTTGACCCCCGCGATGAGTTCGTCGACCTCGGCCTCGGACGCCCCGCGGACGCCGCCGGCCGAGAGGGCTTGGTTGAAGTGGACCGTCATGTTGCCGTCATCGGCCAGACGCTTGGCCAGTTGTGCATCCGTCGCGCTGCCGCCCGGCCGGAGGATGGCCGTGACGCCCAGACGATTGGCCTTCTTGATGTTGGCGACGAGTTGCTGGTAGTCCGCGTCCGGCGCCTGCGGCGTCGCCGGGCCGAAGTTCGCCGAGAAGTCGGCGAACGTCCCGTTCGGCTCACCGTTCTCGTCATGCCCGATGAATCCACCCGACGGCGGCACAGTGTCGGCGGTAATGCCGGCCAGGGTGATTGCGTAGTCGGTCGGGGGGTTCCCTAAGCTGGGAATCTATGGAGTGAGTGGCCTCTGTGGAGGCGAGAAGAGCGGGTGAGATCACGTCGGTGATCATGGAGTTCTCTACGCTTCACGACACCCCGAGGATCTCACCCGCCGATGCCATCATGCCCGATCCCCGCACTGTCCGCGGTCGCCGGCAGCCCTGACGCGTCACCACCCGCGGTGACCGAGGGTGAGACGATGGGGCTGCTGCACGCCTTGTCAGCAGTCCCGGATCCCCGCGACCCGCGTGGGGTGCGTTACCCGCTGTCGAGCCTTTTGACGGTCGCGGTGTGTGCGGTCCTGGCGGGCGCGTCGTCGTTCGCCGCGATCACCGACTGGTTGCACGATCTGGACGAGCAGGCCCGCGACCGGCTCGGTTTCGGTCGTCAGGTGCCCGTGGGTACGACCGTGTGGCGCCTGTCGACCCGCCTCGACGACGGGCTGCTGGCCACCGTTCTGGCCGGCTGGCTGCGGGCCCGAACTCGGCCGGTCACATCCCGGCCACGCAGGTACCGCACGGTGATCGCCGTGGACGGCAAGACCCTGCCCGGGAGCCCGCCGTCCCGGCGGCGGCCAGGTCCACCTGCTCTCCGCGCTGGACACCAGCACCGGCATTGTCCTGGCCCAGGTCACCATCGCCGCGAAGTCGAACGAAATCCCTGCGTTCGCGCCCCTGCTCGACGCGATCGAGGCAGTGCTGGGCAGCCTGACCGGCCTGCTGTTCATCGCCGACGCCCTGCACACCCAGACCGCCCACGCCAACGAGATCGCCGCCCGCGGCGCCTACCTGATGATCCCGACGAAAGGCAACCAGCCCACCCTGCTCAAGCAGCTCAAAGCCCTGCCCTGGCCAGACGTCCCGATCGGAGACCGCCGCCGCGACCGCGGCCACGGACGCCGCGAGACCCGCACCGTCAAAGCCATCACCGTGCACACCCCCGGAGGCATCGGGTTCCCCCACGCACAGCAGGCCGTCCGGATCATCCGCACCCGCACCACCGGCGGGAAGACCAGCCGCGAAACCGCCTACTACACGGTGTCCCTACCCGCCGAACAGGCCCAACCCGCCGACCTGCAGGACTGGGCCCGCCGCGAATGGCACATCGAAAACCTGATCCACCACGTCCGGGACGTCACTTTCCGTGAAAACCTACATCAGGCCCGCACCGGCACCGGACCCGCCGTCATCGCAACCCTGCGTAACACCGCGATCGGCTACCACCGCACCAACGGAGACACCAACATCGCCCGCGCAACCCGACGCGCCGACCGCCGCCCACACGACCTCATCACCGCGGTGACCAGCAGCTACCGCACAACGCAATGACCCTGCACGTAGGACCGGGAAGTAGCCGCACACCCTCACGATTCCGCCGCAGTGCCATCGCCGTCGCCGCGGCTCTGGCACTTCCTCTCGGCATTACCGGCGCGGCCGGGGCGGCTTCGGCCCCCCAGAGCGGGGCCGGCCATGCCGACACGTTCTTCGTTAACGGCAAGGTGCTCCAGTACGGCCCGAACCAGGCGAAGTTCTCGGATGCCTCGCCGTCAAGGACGGCAAGATCGTCTTCGTGGGGGTCGGTAACCCGGGCCAGACCAAGAAGTGGGTCGGGCCGAACACCAAGGTCGTCGACCTCAAGGGCAAGGTGCTCATGCCGGGCCTCGGTGACGGGCACCTGCATGGCGCCAGGATCATCGACTGCGACATGGGCTACGAAGGTGGCACGGTCGACGTGGTGCTCGGCAAGCTCAAGGCCTGCCTCACCAGTGCCGAGCAGGCGGGCTACCTTAACAGAAACTACATCCTGTCCGCCCGCAACTTCATGGGCGACGCGATGCAGCCCAAGGGCACGATCCTCGACCGCGCGACGCTCGACCGGCTCTCGAAGTCGCCGGAGGAGGACCCGTACGGCACGGGTACAACGCGCCCGATCATGGTTCGCAACATGGATGGCCACAAGTTCTCGACGAATTCCCAGGCCATCATCAACGCCGGCATTACAGGGCGATTGCGTAGTCGGGCGGTGGGGCGTTGAGCTGGCGATCTGTGGGGTGAGTGGCCTCTGTGGAGGCGGCATGAGCGGGTGAGATCGCCATGGTGATCATGGAGTTCTCTACGCTTCACGACACCCCGAGGACCGCACCCGCCGATGTCATCATGCCCGGTCCCGGCACTGTCCGCAGTCACCAGCAGCCCTGACGCGGCACCCTGCGCAGTCACCGAGGGTGAGAGACCGGGACTGGTGGACGCCTTGTCGGCGGTCACGGATCCCCGCGACCCGCGTGGGGTGCGTTACCCCCTGGGCGGGCTGCTCACCGTCGCGGTCTGTGCCGTGTTGGCCGGAGCGTCGTCGTTCGCCGCGATCACTGACTGGCTCCACGACCTCGACGACAAGGCCCGGGACCGGCTCGGCTTCGACCGTGGGCTGCCCGTCGGCACCACGGTGTGGCGGTTGCTGACCCGCCTCGACGACGGTCAACGGGCAACCGTCCTGGCCGGCTGGCTCCAGACCCGCGCTCGGCAGGGCCCTACCCGGCCATGCAGGTACCGGACAGTGATCGCCGTGGACGGCAAGACCCTACGCGGAGCCCGCTGCGGCGACGGCCGCCAGGTTCACCTGCTGTCCGCGCTGGACACCAGCACCGGCATCGTGATCGCCCAGGTCACCGTCGACGCGAAGTCGAACGAAATCCCGGCGTTCACACCACTGCTCGACGCGGTCGAGGCCGTATTCGGCAGCCTGACCGGCCTGCTGTTCATCGCCGACGCCCTCCACACATAAAACCGCCCACGCCGAACAGCTCGCCGCCCGCGGCGCCCATCTGATGATCCCGACGAAAGGCAACCAGCCCACCCTGCACGCCCAGCTCAAAGCCCTACCCTGGCCGGACGTCCCGATCGGAGACCGCCGCCGTGACCACGGCCATGGACGCCGCGAGACCCGCACCGTCAAAGCCATCACCGTGCGCACCCCCGACGGAATCAGGTTCCCCCCACGCCGAGCAGGCCGTCCGGATCACCCGGACCCGCACCACCAGCAACGGCAAGACCAGCCGCGAGACCGCCTACTACACGGTGTCCCTGCCCGCCGACCAGGCCCAACCCGCCGACCTGCAGGACTGGGCCCGCCGCGAATGGCACATCGAGAACCTGGTCCACCACGTCCGGGACGTCACTTTCCGTGAAGACCTCCACCCAGGCCCGCACCGGCACCAGACCCGCCGCCATCGCAACCCTGCGTAACACCGCGATCGGCTACCACCGCACCAACGGCGACACCAACATCGCCCGCGCAACCCGACGCGCCAACCGCCGCCCACACGACCTCATCGCGGCCGTGACCAGCAGTTACCCGAGAACGCAATGACCCTGGCCCGTCCACGACCAACCGGACGTCGACGTGGCGACCCTCGACGACCGGTTCCTGGGCGCCACAGGCAGTTGGCCCACTGCCGGCCTAGACAGCCAAGCGGTGGGCCAACGCGGCCGGCCTCACGTCAGTTGAGGCCCTTGGCGTCGATGTCCAGTTCCTCGACGTGGGTCTTGTCCTTGTTCCATTTCTGGACCCGGTGCATCAGGTACGCGAACGTGGTGCCCTCCTCCAGCACGATCGCCGTCGTGCCGCTCGCGCTGCCCGACTTCTTGACCGTGAGCCGCAGCTTGGCGGCGGAAAGGACCTCGGCGTCGATAGCGCCGGTGGACGTGCCGGCGGCGGCGAACGATTCGGCGATCTTGCCTTCCACCACGACCCAGATCGTGGAGACGATCCGGCCGTCCTTGCCCTCCTGGGCGAGGAACCGCCGCGCGCCCGTGGCGTCGTTGTTCAGCAGCGACTGCAGCGGTCCCTCGTCGATGACGAACTTCGCCAGCTTCAGCCGGCCACTCTTGGCCTTTTCGTACGAGAAGGTCGCGGTGCCGGCGGCGTCCAGGGTGAAGTACTTCAGCTGGCCCTCGGCCTCGACGTCCGCCCGGGCCTGGCGGGTCCACTCGACGTCCGCGGTGGTGACGTAGCGGACCTTGCCCTTCAGCAGGGCGCGGTCGACGTGGTTGGTGACGTTGAGGCTCGCCTTGGTGCCCAGTGGGTCCTCCTTCTCGCCGTAGGAGCACATCAGCACGTCCTCGGACTTGTCCCGGAAGTACCTCTCCCCGTTGTAGACGAAGGTGTGCTTGGCGACTCGTGCTTCGGACATCTCTTTCTCCTTGCTCGTGGGCCGTGGCCCTGATGGATGTCCTCAGCGTGGTGCCGCGCCGTTAGCCGATCGTTAGCCAGGCGGCCGCCAGTCCGATACGTGACTCGCCCCTTGTCCCGGGCCTCGTCGCGGCCGCCTCATGGGACTATGCACCCTCGGCAGGGCACCGAATCCGTACGGGCGCCGGTGCCCCGGCAGCTCGACGGGCCACCGCAGGCGATCGTCGGCGAGATCCTGCGGACGCGTCTGATCGATCGGCTCGACGAGCGATGGGACGTACCGGTGACGACCGTGGTCGCCGGCCCGGGATTCGGTAAATCGACGGCGCTGGCGCAGGCGACGCGATCGCACGCCGCCGACCCGCGCGGACTGGAATCGTGGATCACCTGCGAGCCGGGTGACGAGGACGCCCGCCGCTTGGCCGAGGCGATCTGCCGTGCGGTCGGCTTCGACGCCCTGGCGGCGGGTCCGCTGGACACCGTGCTGGAGGCGTTGCGCTCCTGCTCACCGCTCGAGTCCTGCCTGATCCTCGACGACGTCCACGAGGTGGCGCCGCACTCCTCCGGTCACCGTCTCATCGCGGATCTGGTCACCCGGCTGCCTGCGGGTGCGCATCTGGTGCTGTGCGGGCGCAGCATCCCGCCGGTGCCACTGGCCCGGTTGCACGCCGCGGACCGGATCCGCTGCTTCGACGAGTCCGACCTGGCGTTCGACGCCTCCGAACTGGACCGGGTCGCGCTGCACGCCGACCGCCCGGTCGCCGACGTGAACAGTTTGGGCGGCTGGCCGGCAATGGTGCGGCTGACCCTGGCCGTGCCAGCCGGCATCGCCCGCGACTATCTGTGGGACGAGGTGCTCTCCACCCTGACCGACGCCGATCGGGAGGTGCTGCTGCACCTGGCCGTTCTCGGCTCCGCCGACGGCGACACCCTGTTCACCCTCGCCGGCGTGCGCACAGATCTCGATTTGCTCGCCGCGCGGGTGCCGCTGGTGTCGCGATTCGGCGACGACGAGGTGCGCGCGCATCCGCTCTGGACCGGTGCACTCGCCCGGCTGCTGCCCGCCGACCGGGTGGCCGCCGTCCGCGCGCAGGCCGCCGACCTACTCCTCGAACGCGGTGACGCGCTACGTGCCGGGACGATCGCCATCACGGCCGGCGACGTGGCCCTGCTCGACCGCGCCGCGACGTCGCTGGTGGAATCGACCCTGGCGACGTTCCCCCACGACACCGGCGTGCGCTGGCTCGCCGCGGTGCCGGAAGCCGACCACGGCCGGCCCGGTCTGCAGTTGCTGACCGCCGCCACCCGGTACGCCTCCCGGGCCGACGACATCGAGGTCGACCGCATGGTGGACGCCGTGGCGGAGGACGCCCACCGGGCCGGCGACGTCCGTACCGAGACCGCGGCGCTGAGCCTGGCGACCATCGCCGCACACGCCCGCGGCGACGAGTCGCGATTGGGCGAGCTGTTCCAGGCGGCCCTCGACCTGCCCGGCGCCGACGACCTGCCCACCCTGCGGCTGCTGATGGCCGGAGTCCGGGGAGCCATCCACGAGCTGCTCGGCTCGCTCGACGACGCCCTGGCCACCGTCGAAGCGCTGTCGGCCGCCGACATCGACCAACAGCCCGGGAAGATCGTCGTACGGTTCCACGTCTACCTGCTCCTGCTCGCCGGACGCGCGGACGAGGCGGCCGACCTCGCCGAACGACATCTCGCGGCTTCACCCCACGCCCACGTGCGCCGAATGCCACAGTTCGCGCGCTGGATGGCCGGGCGGCCCGCCGATCTGCTACCCGGCACAGCCCGGCACCGCTCGACGCAGCCGCCGTACCTGCCGGAAGCCGACGCCAATGACCGCTACCGCTTCAACTTCCTGGCGTTCGCCGCGGTGGTCGCCGCCTCCTTGGGCGACCGGACGGCGCTGCGTCACGTGTCGGCGCAGCTGGATGAGAGCGGGCTGGGCGCCGACACCCGCGACGCGGCCATGTTGGCGACCGCCGCAGCCGCACGGGCCGTTCTGCACGGTGACGAGGCAGCCGCACGCACCCGGATCGAGGACTTCCTGGCCCAGCATCCCCTGTCCGACCCGGTGGCAGCCGTGCACCTGCGCAGGTTCCTCGCGTACGGCTACGTGCTGTCACCCGAAGCCCGCCGCCTGTGGGACGCTAAGCCACTGGGGCCGTCCCACCAACGGGTCCAAGCCGCCGCGCGCCTGCTGCTCGCCGCCCGAGCCGGGCGTATCACCACCACCGGAGACGTCGATCCGGAAACGGTGCTCATCGCCTTCCCGTTGCCGTGGTCCGCGGAACTCGCGGCCCACGCGGAAGCCGCCGGCCTGCCGTTCGGACGGCAGCTCATGCAGTGGCTCTCCGATCATCTCGACCGGCCCGCGCACGACGCACTGCTCCCGCTCACCGATCACCCCCGGCCGGCGCTCGCCACGGCTGCCCGCCGGCTGCTCGCCGCCGTCCCCGCCACCCCGGCCGGCCGGACCCGCATCGAGGCGCTCGGGCCCCTGCGGCTGTTCGTCGACGGCACGCAGGTGCGTCCGCCGGACCTGAGCCGCCGCCGCGTACGGGAACTCCTCACCGTGCTGGCCGTGCACGGTGAGATGGACCGGGTCCGCCTCATGGATCTGCTCTGGCCCGGCCTCGACCAGGACGCCGCCGCCCGCAACCTTCGGGTGACCCTCACCTATCTGCGCCGCGTCCTGGACGCGGACCGTCCGGCCGGTGACAGCGGCGGACACCTGCGCAGCGATCGGAGCAGAGTCTGGCTGGTGCGATCGAAGGCACTCACGATCGACGTGGCCGACTTGCGGGATCACCTCGACGAGGCCGGACGGGCCCGCCGCCGTGGTGAACCGACGGCCGCCGACGCCGCGCTGACCGCGGCCGTCGGACTGTGGCAGGGAGAACCGCTCGTCGAACTCTTCGGCCTGCCGGACTTCGACACCGTGCGGGCGTCGATGCTGGCGGAACTCACCGAGGCGGCCCTGACGCTCGGCGAACGTCGGCTGGCCGAAGGCGACACCACCGCCGCCCGGGACCTGGCCCAGCGAGCGCTGGCGGTGGAGCCGTACGCCGAACGCTGCATGCGACTGCTGCTGGCCGTGGAGACGCAACGCCGTGACCCGGCCGCGCTGCGACGAACCGTGCACCGCGTACGGGAGACTTTGACCGCGCTCGGCACACCGCCCGAGCCAGCCACCACCATCGTCCTGCGCCAGGCGAACCTCGCGGGCGCCCGCGCCTCGGCGGCTCTCCGCTGACCAGCCACCATTCCGCCCCCGACCCACGCACCGGGTCCGACCAGGGCGGATGGGGTTTCCGGCAGGGGCAAGGTCGGGGAGGTCGAGTTCGGTCACGAACCAGGTGGCAAGGAACTGCCGTTCGTCGGTAGCGTCGACGCAATGCTGGGCTGCTTGCTCGAGCCCGGCTCGGACGCTTGCCGGCAGACTGAGCCAGAGGCCGGAAGAAGCCGGGCCGAGCACGTCGGATGGTCAAACGATCTCGCTGATCAGCGTCCGTGGTGCCGCGGCTGAGTTCGGGCGGCGGGCCTACCGGCCGCAATCTGGGCACGATGGCGATCCTATACGGTGCCAAAACTCTGTTTCAGGCTTGTGAGCTGCGAATTTGCGAGTAGCTCAAGCTGCCCGGTGATACTCGTTGATCACGCCGCCCAGGACGCGGCGCCGCCGGATCGGCTTGTCGATCGCGACGACCGCACGGGGGTCGTGGTCGGGTGGATGCTGGTCCAGGCTCTGGTGCGGCCGGTGCCGGTCGAAGTGGTCCTCATAGTCGCGTAACACCGTGCGGGCGTGCTGTTCGTTGTAGATCAGGACCCGGTCGGTGCACTCGGCCCTGACGCTGCGCACGAAACGCTCCGCGAACGCGTTCGCCCGAGGTGTGCGCGGCGGGATCTTCACGACGTCGATGCCTTCGGCAGCGAACACGGCGTCGAAGGAAGCTGTGAACTTGGCGTCGCGGTCGCGGATCAGGAATCGGAATGGGTTCGTACGGTCCCCGAGGTCCACCACCAGATTCCGGGCCAGCTGGGTGGCCCAGGCAGCGGTCGGGTGGGCCGTGACGCCGAGGATGTGGACCCGCCGGGTCGTGACCTCCATGACGAACAGTACGTACAGCCGCCGTAGTGTGATGGTGTCGATGTGGAAGAAGTCGGTTGCCAGTAGCCCAGCCGCCTGGGCGCGCAGGAATGTCCGCCAATTGGTGTCGAGCTCACGCGGGGCGGGGCCGACACTCGATCCGGCGAGGATGCGGCGGATGGTGCCGGCGCCGACCCGGTGGCCGAGGCCGACGAGTTCGCCTTGGATGCGCCGGTGCCCCCAGCCGGGGTTCTCCCGGGCCAGGCGCAGCACCAGGTCACAGATCTCGTCGCTGATCCGTGGCCGTCCCTGCTGGTTCGGATAGGTCCAGCGTCGGCCGACCAGTCGGCGATGCCAGGCCAACAGAGTCGCCGGGGTGACGATCCGGTGCTTCCACAGTTCTCGTGGCAGGGCCCGGACCAGCGCGGACAACACCGCGCGTTCCGGCCACGACAGCCGCGGCCGGCCGATCTGGCGTCGCAGTACAGCAACCTCGTGGCGCAGCACCAGCAGTTCCGCGACCATCGCGGCCTCGCTCCGCGTGGCCTGCCACAGCCAGCCGAACACGCGCACCGCGCTCAAGTACAGCAACCGAACCAACACGCCCGCCATCCTGTGCCAGGGACGCGAAACAGCAGCTCACACCAGGTGCGATGAGTTTGGCACGGTACAGGGTCGCCTACGGTTCCGTACGGAGGTGGGGAGCCTCGGCCGGCCGTTCTGGGGTTCCAACGGTCCAGCTCGTTGCTGCACTTCCGTGCTGTACGGCGATAGCCCTTGGCCCGGGGTTGCCTTGGCGGCGTCTGCGACTGTGGTGGCATGGACAACCGGTTCCGCCGGCTGCCGCCGCGGATCGAACCTCGGTACGAGACACATGACGTCTCCGATCCGCCGCCGTTGCCGGAGGTGGAGGAAACGAGTTGGCACAGCTTCGTGTCCCTGCTGTCGGACAGCGGCATGAGCCTTGAACAGATCGCCGCCTCTGCGGCCACTCCGGCACGACTGTCACCGAGAGCGTCTACCGGCACCAACTGCGGCCGGTGCTGCTGAGCGGCGCTGTCGCCATGGACCGGATCTTCGACGCTGAGGCATAGTCACTCAGTTAGTCACCCAGGTACGACAAAGGGGCCGTCTCGATCTTCCGAGATGGCCCCTCACCTGCGTCGGGACGGCCGGATTCGAACCGACGACCCCTTGACCCCCAGTAGTTGAAGGCCACCGCGGCGTACTCAAGCACGTTCTCCCAGGTCGCCAATCAGCATACCCGGCCGAGTAAAGGGGTCGGGCTGCCCGCTTACACACTCGACGCCGACTGGACCGCCCATTACTCCTGGTCCCGTTCACTAGCCGTCGTCACGACCCGGCGCCGCCGCGAGGAGCTCACCACGTCGGTGCATGGACATCATCGCCACCGTCGGGTCTGCAGGCCATTGGGGATCCTCACCTGCTGGCGTCACCGCCGGCCTTGCATAGGTCGGCGAGGAGTGCATCGAGCAAACGTTCCTCCATGACCGCTCGACCCGCCTTTCGCATCTCCTCCTGCAGTGGCGGATCCCAGGACGTTACGGCCGGCGCTCCGATCAGGTCGGGACCGGTGCCGGCTCCTGGCACGTAGTCGGCTGCCGTCATCCGCCACGGAACCGCATTGGGATACCGGTCGAGGGCCGCTGCCGTCAGGCGTACGCCGGTCCAATCGAAGTCGTTGCGCCAGCGGATCACTACGCCCGTCGCGGCGCGCAGCAGCGTGTGCACTGCGGCCGAGGGCACGCCTTCGGTGCAGACCAGCGCCGGCGCTCGCGGCCCCAGGGCGGTGGCCGCCGCGCGCAGTACAGCCGGGTTCTCGCAGACGAAGACCTCTGCACAGGCCAGGGCGAGGGGTGCCAGGCGGAGTTGGTGCAGGGTGACCCGCATCGGCACGCCGGAACCGGCGGCATCGGTCAACCACCGCCCGAGCAGGCCACCGGTGGCGGGCACATTGAGCACCAGCACCTGGCTGGCCAGGTCGTCGGGGACCAGGCCGACGGACTCCCACAGCGCCCTTTCCTGTTCGCCGCTGGCCGGCATGGGCGCCCGCTGCCAGGCTGCGACCGCGCGCAGAACCAGCCCTCGTAGCGCCCCGTCCGCGAGGGCCTTCGTGTCGTTGAGCACCCGGTCGGCGAAGACCGGCATCGGCTCGTCCGCGGCAGGCAAGGCGTCCAGCACGCGGACCACGTCCTCGAACGGCAGCCCGGCTCGGACGGCCCGGGTGAGGGTACCGTCCCGACGAAGTCCTTCGAGCCAGCCTGCGTACCAGTCGGTGCCGGCGTGCCGGCCTTCGTGGGCCACGGTGAGGATGGCGTCCCGCGCCAGCGCCTCGCGCTTCGCGTCCGCCGGCCGGTTCCGCAGCGGAGCCGCCGCGGCGAGCACCTCCGGCAGGCCGACTCCGTACACGCCGCGCAGATGCGCATCCACGTCCGACAGCCGTACGGTGAACCGGCCGGCGCCGGCGGAGCGGTGGCTGCCGGTCAGCCCGATGACCAGGAGCCGTTCGTCGTCCGTGGGCGCGCTCAGGGAGACGGCGGTGTCGAGCCGGCCGCCCGTGCGTTCCAGGCTGCGCCGGGCGACGGACAGCAGCCGCCGCCAACCGGGTGCGTCGGGAAGCTGCGCCCACCCGACCCGGCCGGGCGGGCGCTGCTGCTCACCGCCACTCATTCGTCGCCGAGGCCGAACTCGACGAGCGCGGTGTCACGGCCCGACGCCCGGCGGGTTTCCGGCGAGCCGAGCGCCCGCGTCAGCGTCCCGTCGAAGTCGGCCACGTTGACCGAGCCGTCCCAGACCAGCAGCACGGTGGACACGGCGTGTTCCAGGGTGGAGTGCGACAGGTCGTAGTGCGCCGCGCCGCTGACCGCCGGGTGGGTGGCCCAGAGGTCGTACCCGGTCATGAACAGGTCCAGGTCGAACTGTTTCGCCAGGGCCATCAGCTCGCCGCGGCCAGTGTCGTCCACCCCGGCGAATGCCTCGTCCAGGCCGAGCAGACGGGGCGCGTCCGGCCGCGCCGAGCCGAACAGGGCGTTGGCGGCGGCGAAGAGCGGCAGGTGCAGCGAGATCGACTGCTCGCCGCCGGAGAGCTGGCTGTGCCGCGCCCGGGTCAGGGCTTCCGCGCCGCCGCCGGGACGGTGCAGGGTGAAGGCGAAGGTCCGCCACTGCCGGTAGTCGAGCACCTCCCCCAACAGCTCCCGGTACGGCCGCTCAGGCGCCGTCGCCCGGGCCGCCTTGATCCGGGCGGCGAAGTGCCGGCGCATCGTGGTGAGCTGACCCGGCCCGAGCCGGGCCGGGTCGCGCTCCAGCAGCTTGCAGACCTCGCGCTGCTCGGCGTCGAGGTCGTCGGCCAGCCGCCAGCCGACACCGACGGTGAGTCCGGAGGACATCCGCCGCGCCCGCATCTGGCCGTCCATCGCCTCCACCAGATCGCGGGCCTCGATGGTGCGGTGGTGGATCTGCCGGGCCAGCTGGCCCAGCAGCGCGTCCTCCAGCACCCGCTGTTCGGCGTCGGTGAGCAGCTGCTCCTGATCGCGGCGCTCGCGGGCGATCCGGTCCGCGAAGTGGGCCACCGGGGTCAGCCCCTGCTCGTCGGCGACCCGGACCACGATGACACCGTCGTCGGTGTCCCACTCGGGCCGGTGATCGAGCCCGGCTGCGGGCAGCTGCGCCTGCAACTCGGTCAGGGCGGTGGTCAGCCGGGTCGCGCTCTGCTTGAGCGACGTCTCGGTCGGGCTCAGTTCCCGGGTGGCGGCCAGGATCGCCTCGTGCAGCGCGGCCACCTGCGGGTCCAGCTGCGAGCCCTCCTCACCGGCGGACTCGGTCCGGACCGGCCAGCGCAGCCCGGTCGGGCAGCGCAGCAGACCGAGCAGGTCCGGCTGAGCGTACGGGCGCAGCCGCAGCGCGTCGTGGTGCGCCTCGGCGACCGCGGCGGCGAGGGCCTGCTCGCCCAGCTCGACCCGGGTCGCCGCGGCGGCCCGCCGTTCCCGGGCGGCGCCGACGTCGCCCCGGGCACTCTCGACGGCCCGCTCGACGGCGATGACCTCGTCGGCGGTCCGGGCCACGCCGGCCAGCACCCGTTCCGCCTCGGCGCCGACGCTGGACCGCAGCGTCCCGTACGCCTCCGCCTTCTCTTCGTGCCGGGCGGTGGCGGCACGCGCGGCGTCCTGCGCGACCGTGAGCCGGTCCACCGCCTCGTCGTGCCGCAGCTGGGCCTGGTCTTCCTGTTCGGCGGCGCGCGCCGCGGCCGGCCGGGCGCTCTCCAGCCGGACGCCCCGCTTCTCGAAGCGATCCACCGCGTCGGCGGTCTGGTCGAGCTGCTCCACCGGCAGGGACCGCTCCGCCGTGGCCCGGCGCAGCGCGGCGGCTGCGGCGGCCCGCTCGGCCAAGGCCTGGTCGAGGCGGGCAGAGGCGGCGTTGGCGGCCTCCTGGCGGGCGCGCAGCGTCGCGGCCGCCCGATCGAGTTCGCGCAGCGCCGTCTGGATCGGCGCGATCGGCGGGAGCTGCGCTCCGGCGGCGTCCACGGCGGCCAGCAGCTGCTCGTCGGCGGCGAGGTCGCGGTCCAGCGCGCCGAGATCGGCGTCGACGACCGCCAGGATCCGGTCGCACTCGGCGACCCGGGCGGCGCGGCGGGCCGCCCGGGCAGTCGCGCCGATGTACTCGCACTCCATCTTGGCGAACCGGCCGACGCCGACGCCCTGGGCGTACCGGCCGTCCACGCCCACCACGACCGGCGCGGTGGCCTCCGGCGTGACCGCGTCGGCCAACGCTACCGAGGCGAGCACGTCGGTGATCCGGGCGACGGGTACATCGTTTTGGTCCTCGGCGGTCAGCACGTCGGCGAGGGTGGGGCCGGTCGGGCGACGACCCGTTGGCAGTGGCAGCAGGTAGCCGTCCAGGTCGGCACCGGCCAGCCCGGCCGTCAGGTTGTCCGGCTCCGGGTGCAGCCAGGCGTCCAGCAGGCCGGCGGCGTGCAGGGCCGCCTCGATGGCTGCGGCGTCCGCTCCGGTGACCGCGTCGGTGAAGCGGACCAGTCGCCACAGCGGTGCCCCGGACCTGCCGGCGCGCGACGCCGGACGGGTCGCCGGGGTGGGTGGCGCGTCGTCGTGCTCGTCCGCGATCCGGTCACGTTCGGCGACGACCTCACCTCGCCGGTCATCCAGCGCCGTGCGGCGGGCTGCCAACACCGCGAGCCGATCCCGGCGCTGCGTCACGCCGGCGGCGGTGGCTGCGGCGTACACCTCCCGCAGCGTGTGCGTGCCGGGCTCACCGGCGGCATCGACGGCCTCGCCCAGCCGGGCCGCCAGGCCACGCCCAGCGGCGGTACCGTCGGGCGGCCCGAGGTCGGAGAGCAGCCGCGAGTTGTCGTCCGCCCACTTCCCGACCTGGGCGTGCACCTGCGCGCGGGCGTCGGTGACCGCAGCCTCTGCGCGCTGTTCGGCCTGCTCGGCGTCGACGACAGCCTCCGCCGAGCCCGCCGCATCGGCCGCCGCCCGGTCGTGGTCCCGCTCGGCCTGGCCGTGCCGGGCCGACTGCTCTCGGACGGCGCGTACGTCGTCGCGGCGGGCACCGGCGCGGGCGGTGAGCCGGGCCGCCAGATCACTGGCGTCGGTGTCGGCGGCACTCCAGGTGATCCCGGCGGTCTCGGCGTCCAGTATCAGGTCAGCGGCGAGCCGGTCGGCGGCGGCCCGCGCGTCGCGCGTCGCCACCGCGGCGCGCTCCCACTCGCCGCGCCGCCGCGACACCGCGTCCTGCTCGACGGTGACGGCCAGGCCGGCCCGGTCCGCGGCCTCGGCCAGGTCGTGCACGTGCCGTTCAAGGTCGGCGAGCTGCTCGTGGGACTGGTATGCCGCCGAACTCTTCAAGCTGTCCAGGTGGGCCCGGAGGCGACCCGGCTCGCCCTCGACCGCGCGCAGCCGCGCGGTGGCCGCCGACTCGGCCTCAACGGCTTCCCCCGCGACGCGGCGGGCGTCGACCAGCCCGGTCGAATGCGCGGCGACCGCCTCACGGCGGGCCGTCAGGATGTCGGCCGCCGCCCGGGCGTGGGTGCGCAGGTAGGTCGAGTAGACCGTCAGGAAGGCCGCGGTGGCACCGTCGGCCGCCACCAACCCCTCCAGGGTACGGGCGACCGCCTCCATGTCGTCGAATGAGCGGGCCGCCTCCACGAGAAGGTGGTCCTCGACCGGACGCAGGCCGCGCTGCAGCGTGCGGGACAACTCGACCGGGTTGAGGTCCTTGGCCAGCTGTGGCTTACGGAGGGTGAGCACCAGGTCGAGCAACTGTTCGTAACGGGCCGGACCGAGTCCGAACAGCCGGGCGTCGACGAGGTGCCGGTAATCCTCCGCCGAGTCCCGTACCGCGTCGGCGCCCAGGTGGGTGATCAGGTCGCGGCGGTTCAGCGGCCGGTCGTCGGCATCCAGCAGGGAGAAGTCCACCCCGACCCGGCCGTCGACAACGAAGTGCCAGCGGGTCACCCGGTCGACGTGCCGGTGCGCCCGCAGGCCGATGCCGACCGTCACGTATGACTCGCCGTCGCAGAACTCCATCCACACGTACGCGTGGGTGACCTCCTGCCCCCGGTACAGCAGGTTCGACTTCATGGTCCGGTCCTCGCTGGCGAACGGGTTGAGCCGGCGCGGCTCGATCCGCCCATCGAGGACGAAGGGAAAGAGGACCTCCAAGGCCTTGGTCTTGCCGGAGCCGTTCGGCCCACGCAGCACCAACCACCCGTCGACGAAGAGGAACTCCTCGTCGCGGTAGTCCCACAGGTTGATGATCCCAGCCCGGGTGGGGGCGAACCGGCGGACGGTGCGCTGCTCGATCACGATCTACCTCCCGAGGTCAGAAGAGGGTTTCGGCGGAGGCGCGTTGCCTGACCGCGGCGACGGTGTGGCGGTACCGGCCCGCCAACGGCAGGACCAGCACCCCGCCCGGCACGGTGGTGGTCGCGCCGAAGCGCTCCAGCAGCGCCACCGCCTCGGTGCGCAGCCGTTCCGGGTCGGCGTGCCACTGCGCCCCGAACGCGGAACCGTACCGGCGCAGAATCTCACCGACCGCCTCGCGGAGAAAACTGTCGGTGATGAACGGCAGCCGGCCGCCGCCATCGGTCTCGTCCGGGTTGCCGCCGCCGTCCACCGGGTACGGATGGTCCGCGGCGGCGTCGTCCAGCACCACCAGGGTGGCGGTGGGCAGACCGGCGTCGACCCGGTCAACCATCGCCTGCTGCCGGCTCAGCGGGTCGGGCGGGGCGAGCCGCTTGACCCGGCGGCCGTCCGGGTCGGCGATCCGGTCGGCCATCTCCACCAACAGCAGCACCGCCGCCTGCGCCACCGAACCGGTGCCCGGGAACCGCTCCCCGGTGAACCCGGCGGTGTCCACCAACAGCACCCCCTCGGCGCGTCGCTCCACCCGAAGCCCGGTCAGCCGGGCCAGGTCGGTGGCGAGCGCCGCCCCGCGCAGGTGATTGGCGACCGTCGGCTCGACGTCGGCGTGATAGACCACCGGCGACTCCACCACCGCCCGCCGGGCGGCCTGCGCGGCGGCCCGGCGTTCGGCGTTGCCGCTGCTGGCCATCGTCCGGTCGAGCAGCGCCGCCACCGACTCGACGTGTTGCAGCACGCGGGTCGGCCGGAACAGCGCGAACACCACGTCCCGCGCGACGTCGTACAGTGCCTCGCCGGAGCCGGGGTCGCTGGCCCAGGCGACGCTGGAACCGTCGGCAAGCCGGATCACACCGCGCTCCTCCAGCCAGCCCACCGCGTCGACGAACGCCCGCCGGTCCGGCCCGTGGTCCGGGTCCAACCCCAGGCCGGTGATCCGGTTCGCGTCGCCGCCGACCGAGTCGGCCAGCTCACTGAGGGTGATCTGGATGCCGGCGCGGCCCAGCACGGCCAGGCACAACGACAGGTACGCGTAGCGCTGCCGGTCGAACGGACGCCCGGTCCGGGACATCGCCGGCTGGGTCGCGTCGAGCCCGTCGGACACCCGGACCAGCCGGGCCGTCGCGCCGTGCAGTTCCAGCCGATAGCCGAAGGCCTCGGCGAGATCCCGACGCAGGGCGGCGGCGAAGCGGCGTACCCGGGGCAGCGCCCGCTCGTCCGGCCAGGTCGCCGTGATCAACGGGTGGCGCAGGACCAGCCGGACGGCGCGCTGGTAGTCCGCCAATTCCAGCTCGGAGATGTCGCCGGCGAACCGGTGACCGATTGTCGACCGCGTCCGCTCGCTGGCCGCGCTCATGCCGGCACCAACTCGCGGCGGACGGCGGTGTGCTGCGCGGCGGTGACCCTCAGCTCGTACCCATCGAGGTGCAGCTGCCCGGCGGCGGTGGACACCGTGCTGAACCGTCCCGGCGTCGGGGTGAGGGTGAGCCGGACGCCGTGGGCGGCCGCGGCCAACGGCACCGCGGCGGCGCCACCAACCCGGGCGGCGAGCGCGATGTCGAGCAGCCGCAGCAGGACCTGCGCCTGCGGCTCGTCCAGCCGGTGTCCGGTCGTCACCCCGTCGGCGGCCAGCACGGCGGCGGCGTCGGTCAACCGCCGCTCCCGGGCCAGTTGGTCGCCGCGCAGCCGGTGCCGGCGGTCGTCGCCACGGTCCAGGCGGGCCGGCCGACCCCTGCCCTGCCCCGGCGCACGGCCGGTCGCCACCAGCGTGCGGGACAGCTCGACCGCCGGCGCCTCCCACCACGACAGCCGGCTGGCGATCGCCTCCGGATCCGGATGTGCCACGCCGACGTGTCGGGGTGCGCCGAGCCCGAAGACCACATCGAAGAGCGCGTGCGCCGCCTCCTGCGTGGCAACCTGGGTGAACCACGCTGCCACGTGGCGCAGCTGCGACTCCCGGCTCACCCCGCCGCGGCGGGCCTCGGTCACCCGACGCAGCAGCGCCAGCACGTCGCCGATCGCCGCGATGGTGGCGTCGCCCAGCCGGTCGGCCTCGCTACTCTGCTCCGGCGAGGATGGTGCCAGCCACGATCGCAACCCACGCCACCGGCGCCGCCAGTCCTCCAGCCGCTCAACCGGGGTGTGGAACAGCCGCTCGTCTGCCTCGGCCGCCGCCTCGACCAGCCGCTCCAAGCCAGTCGCCTCCACCTCGTGCACCGCCTCGCGAAGCCGGGGGGTGTAGCGCTGCAGCTCGTCGTGGAAGTCGCGCAGGTGGGCCAGCAGAGCGTCCTTGTGGGCGAGAAACGCCTCCGGCCGTACGTCGTTGGTGCGGCCCAGGTCACCGAGCATGTGGTAGAAGCGGGCGGCCCGCTCGGCGATGTCGGCCAACGCCCGGTCGAGCCGGTTGAACTTGCGGTAGACCTCCTCGGCGTCGCCGGCGTCGTTGGCCACCGCGAGCGCCTTCAGGTCAGCCAACAGGTCGGCGAAGACCAACCGGGACAGCGTCGCGTCGTCCATGGTCGCCGAGAGCACGGCCTCCACCGCCCGGTGGGCCCGGTAGCCGGCCTCCGTAAACTGGTAGACCGAGTGCCGGTTGCGGTACTCGGCCAGCGTTGTCGCGCGCGTCCCATCCTGGCTGCGGTCGAGCACGCCCCATTCCACCAGGGCGTCGAGCAGCCGCGGCAGCTCCAGCTGTGCCGGGTCGGGGCAGTCGGGGTTCGACCGGTGGAGCGCGTCGAGCGCGGCGGCCACCTCGGCGGTGTGAAGAACGACCTGGTAGCTGGATCGCGCCGCGTCGAAGGCGCGCAGCAGCCACAGGTAGGCGAACCGATTATCGGCCGTGACGTAGCCGAACAGCCGCATCCGGTCGTCAAGACCAAACTCGTCCAGCCCGAACGTGGGCCCTGATGCTGCTGCAGCCATCCGTCCCCTTCCCGGTGCGTCGACCAGCAACCCTATCCATCGGTGGCGGGAGGCGTTCTCGCGACTCGACCGCTCGGCGGCCTGCCCAACTCGCACAGTGAACTCGTTGCCCGCTTCCATGGTCCGCGCACACCGGCGCGCCGCTGGCCAGCGGGGGGTCCTCGTGCATTCCTGCACGTTTGCGGTCCGTGACGCGTCATCCGAAGGCATCGTCGGCTGCAAAGCCGGAGGCTGCTGCAAGACGGACCTGAACCTCGGCGCCTCGGAGTACGGCATCCGGTCCCAGAACGTGCACGACCAGCAGTTGACCAGCGCAACGGCCGAGGGCCGAACGAAAGATGCCAGGCCGGCCGTCCGCAGTGCGGGCTTTAGGACCCGCAGGGTCGAGGGATCCGCCGAGTCAAGGGCTCCACGAGCACCCGGCACACAGACGCCTTGACCAACTCAATCATGAAAACGAGGGTTTCCACAGGCTCTGACCTGCGGAGACCCTCTCGCTGTCGGGACGGCCGGATTCGAA
>NZ_JBSFYP010000057.1:0-44375 GCF_053599835.1 Micromonospora sp. NPDC005163 | reverse complement strand
CAGCCCCGGCAGAATGGGCGCGACCGTCCGCGCCGCACTTCATCTCACGCACTTCGAGTACCGCTACCTACCCGAATCTTGTTGAGATCACTTCAAGGAACGCCGTATGGCGTCGTGATCGACGGCGATGGCCGAGTCGCCGCAGTCGGGATCCCGAACAAAGCCGTCGACATCCGCCGCCTGGTAGAAGCGGCAGAACGGCACATCATTTTGTCTCGACCAGCGCGTGTAGATCATGGGGCTGGGACGCAACAGGCCGCCCCGGTCCGTTAGAGATATCGACCCATCGAGAAGGAGTCGGAGATGAGCATGAGGTCCGTGAGTCGGCGGCAGTTGCTGCGGCGGCTGGGAGGCACCCTTGCTGCCGGAGTAGGCATCGCGTTTTTTCCGGCCGGGTTCGCCTCGGCATCGTCCAAGACCGGTCCGACATCGACCCCTGGCCATACGGGCGGCGGGCCGGCGTACCCGGGAGACCCCGGCTTTGTCGCCACGAGTCCAGGGGAACTAGATGCCGCTAAAGCCAGTTGGGAAACGCCGGAATATGGTTATTATACCGGCCATAATCCTTCTACTCCCGGCACAGCGGTCAATTCCCCATGGCAGCTCGTCGCGGTAAACGCGTCCACCGCCTACGCCCTAGGGTACTGCGGGCAGGGCGTCACGCTGGGCATGATGGATTCGGGCTACAGGGCTACACACGAAGCATTTCAGACCGGGCTGATCGCTTCGGTGAGAGCGGAGGGTGTCTACGGCACGTCCGGCTACGGCTATCGTGGCGCGACCCCGTCGAACCCTTTTACTGCGGGCGAGCCGTTCACTGTGGCCGGTGATCAGGCGAGAACAAGTGACTACTCGCACGGGACCGGTATGCTTGGGGTTACCTCCGGCATGCGCGATGGTAAAGACCAGCACGGCATCGCCTTTGGATCGAAGATGTATGTTGCCAAGACCGGCGGTTCCGATACCCAGTCCCACGGTCCCTTCCACGATTACGTGTACTGGCATACAGCCAATAAAGCCCTGGTCGACGCAGGCGCCCAGGTCATCAACAGCAGTTGGGGCTCTTATGTCCAGACTATTGACAGAACCCGCTTTGACGGCTTAGGAAACGACCTTGGAGTCAACGGCAACCTCGCCAACGCTTACCAACTGCCTGGCAAAGACAGCGCCAGCGCCACGGCAATGGCGACCATTATCCCCAACGAGTACCTGAAGGATCTGGAGTACCAGTATTTCTTCTTCAAGAAAAGCTATTCGGAAGGCGGCATTCAATACAATCCGAACCACCCCGGACGTTCCTTTATGGACGCCATCTGGGACGCCATCAAGGACAGCGGTACCGTCAACGTAAGGTCGTCCGGCAACAACGACTGGAGCAACCCGTATTTTCGCCCAGCGTATCCCTTCTTCAATCCCTTGGCGGAAAAGCAGTGGATAGCCGTCAGCGGGGTGCAACCGCCCACTGCGGCCAATCCCGAATACACAAAGCAGTTCGGGTATAACGAGGCGGGGCTCGCCAAATGGTGGACCGTGTCTACCCCTTCAAACAGCGTTCGGACCACGAACAGCGGTGGTGACACTAACTATTCAAACTCAAGCGGCACGTCACCGGCAACGCCCGTTGCGACAGCGGTAATGGGGGTTCTGCTCTCCCGCTATCCGAACATGGACGCCAAGCAGGTGCGTGAGCTGATGTTCACCACGGCGAACAACAAGATGTCCGACGGCGTGAGATTCCTCGGCACCGGGCAAACCTCCCCCTCCGGGGCATCCATCGCCTGGACCGCTCCCGACGGTCTTCCGGACGAACGCTGGGGCTGGGGGATTCCCGATCTGGCCAAGGGCATGTACGGCCCCGGCCAGATCCTGAGCCCCATGACCTACAACATGGATAAAGCGCCCCTGGACGTCTGGTCGAACGACATCAGCCAGATCGCGATCAAGGAAAGGGAAAGGGAAGATCTGGAGTGGCTGGCGGGCAACAAGGAGCAAGGCATTGCCTACGCCGGTGAATTCAGCCCCAACGTGCTGAACCCGGACGGCGCGCTTAACGAACAGGCCTTCATGCTTCAGGGCATTTTGGCTGATCCTTACATCCAAGCTATCACTAACGGCCATCCCGAGTTGTACGACAAGATCACCTATGAGGACGCCGTCAAGTGGCGCAAGGAATGGATGGACGAGCGCGCGGCCTACATTCAGAACAACATCGACAACAACCTCTACACGGCTTCTCTGACCAAGCAAGGCCCCGGGACACTGATCATGACGGGCGACGACACCTACGAGGGCGGCACGACGGTTGAAGGCGGTAAGCTTTCGATCACCGGCTCGCACGCAAGCTCGATCGACGTCAAGGGCGGCACGCTCGGCGGCAGCGGTTTCGTGGCAGGCAGCATCGACGTCGACAGCGGCGTGCTGCAGCCCGGTCTGTCGTCCGGGGAAGCGGCGTCCGCGGCGTCCATCACCCTCACCGACGTCGCGCCCGGCAACGTCCTGAACGTCGGCGGCGACGTGACCGTCAGCCGAGCGGGTCGCCTCGCCATCACCATCTCCGGCGACCACGACTACACGAGCGTGCGGGCCGCGGGTGACCTGGTGCTGGACGGCGAACTCGCCCTGGACATTCGCGCGCCCCTCACTCCAGGCACGGTACTGACGATCATGAGCGGCGACTCGATCAAGGGCAACTTCCGTTCCCTGCCGGAACGGCGGATCCTGAACGCGGGCCACCACATGTTCAGGGTGTCCTACCAGGACGGCGATGTGACGCTGACCGTCGTGCGGACGCTGCCCGGGGCAGGGTCCGGCGGCGTCTAGCCGCACGTGGCCTGGCCAGCCAGGCTCAGGTTCGCCTGAGCCTGGCTGGCCAGGCCTTCGCCCAACGTGGCCGCGTTGACGAAGCTGCCACCACTGCGCAAGCGCAAGGGCAGCTCGTGGACGAGCGAACAGGCACGGATGTTCCTCGAGTCCTCCCGCGACGGCGACGACTACCTCTACGCCTGTCCTACTCCAATACTCGGTCGCGGCTCGTGAGCTGCGGTTTCGAGGGTCGGGCTGTGTCTCGCGGCGCTGACGTCGCCCGGTGTTCGGAGTCCTAGCCCTCATGATCGGGTTCGTGGCCGTGCGACTGATCTACCAGCTCCTCATCCAAGTCATCTCGTGGCTGGCCTTGCTGGCGCAGTCGTCGGCGTCAAAGGACGCGGAGATACTCGTGCTGCGTCACGAGGTCGCGATGCTTCGCCGCGGCAACCCGAAACCGCGTCTCGACTGGACCGACCGTGCCGTCCTTGCCGCGCTCGCGCGGATCCTGCCGAAGGTACTGCGAGCTCACCGGATCGTCGCGCCTGCGACGCTCCTGCGCTGGCACCGTCGCCTGCTCACCGCGAAATGGCGCCAGCCCAGACCACCGGGCCGCCCACCGATCAGCGATGAGCTGGCCGCGCTCATCATCCGCCTGGCAAGAGAGAACCGGACGTGGGGCGTGGTCCGCGTCCAGGGCAAACTGCACCGCCTGGGCCACCGGGTCGGCGCGTCCACGATCCGCCGGATCCTACGTTCCCACCGCATACCGCCGCCACGACAGCACGACGACGCCTGGCGCACGTTTCTTCGCGCCCACGCCGGCACCATCTTGGCCACGGACTTCTTCCACGTGGATTGTGCGGTCACCCTCCAACGCCTCTACGTCGCCTTCGTGATCGAGGCCAAGAGCCGTCGGGTACACCTCCTCGGCATCACCGCCCACCCGACCGCGGCATGGGCCACCCAGCTCGCCCGCCAGTTCACCGCCGACCTCGAACGCCGTGAGCATCCGGGCTCCTTCAAAAATGCCCGGCCCGGTCCGAGTGGGCGGAAACCCGCCACCCGGACCGGGCCGAAGCAATTGGTCTTACTCGCCGCCGAGGGCGGACGCGAGTGCGGACGCGCCCCCGACGAGCGGGAGGTCGACTCTGGTTTGGCTGTGGTGCGTGTACAGGCTCAGCTGCGTGCCTGGCGGCGGCCGGAGGGTGAAGACCCGGTCGCTGGAGTACACGACGAGCCCGATCTGGCTACCTTCGTTGAACACGTAGTCGTGCGGCTGCAGGTCGAAGTTGTGAGTGAACGGGGCTCCCGGCATGATGCCGTAGCTGCGATCCAAGCCGAACCTCTTCAGCGGGTCCGACCAGCCCCGCGCGATGATCTTCGGGTTGCCCGACTCCGGGTACTCGACCAGCATCGCGCTGACGATCCCGGCCCGGGCGTTGATCGACATCCGAGTCGAGACATGCACCGTCCCGCTGAGATGGACGGGCTCGGTGAGCGGCGCGGTGCGGTAGGCGAGGCGGTTCGGCGACTGCTCGGCGCGGGCGAAGGACGTCGCGTCGATCGTCATGTCGTCGGTGAAGGTCTCGGTGACCGGCCTGTCTGCGGCGTTGCGTGTCAGCGTGAGCCTGCCGGTGGTGTTGTCGCCACTGGCTCCTAGGAAGAGAGGTGTGGAGGCGGAGCCGGGCGCCGGCCAGCTGTCGTACGGCGTCCAGGTGCCGTCTTCGCGCTCGACCACTGCTGGGGGCTCGTCCAGCACATCGTTGTTCACCCCGTGCAGCCAGTAGGTCCACCAGCGGTTGAGCAGGTCCAGCCAGGCTGCCCGGTTGTTCGAGAGCGCCCGGTCGCCGTGCCCGCCCTGGTGCAGCCACACCTGATGAGGGATGCCGTTCTCTTCGAGGGCGTCAACGAGCTGGGCGGCGTTGCGGAACTTCACGTTTTGGTCGTTCAGGCCATGCTGCACCAGGACGCCGCCGGCGATGTTGCCGATGTTCGGCAGGTAGTTGCGCTCGTGCCACCATTGGTTGTACTCACCGGTGAGCCGGTCCTGACCCCGCCGGACCTCTTCCTTGGTGTAGTCACACACCTCCGGGTACTTCCGCGAGATGTTGGAGTTGTGGTTGGAGTTCTGGTCGCCCCCAACGTTGGTGTTGGTCGAGATCGGCGTGCCGTTCATCCGGCGGTAGTCGTAGTAGCTGGAGATCGCCGCGATGGGCACGATTGCCCGCAGTTCCTTCACACCGGTCGTGGCCACCCCGATCGGTAGCGTGCCGTCATAGGAGGTGCCGATCATCCCCACCAGACCGGTGGTCCAGTTGGCCTTGACCGGGTTGCCGTCGATGTCATAGGCGTCGGCCCGGCCGTTGAACCAATCGATGACCGCCTTGAGCGAATCGTGCTCCTCGGGACCGCCCCCAGTAGTGCACCCGGTCGAGCTGCCCGTACCGAGCATCTGTGCGTGGGCGAAGATGAAGCCGCGTGAGAGGAACTCGTTCTGGTACGTCCCGCCGTTGATTGTCTGGTGCGGCGGCTCGGTGCCGTCGTACGGCTTGTCCGGCAGCGGGAAGTACGGGAACGGGCCGGGATCCGGCGGCGGCGCGTAGCCCGGCCGCTGGGGAGCGTAGAGCGGAACGTGGACCTCGTTGTTCAGGAACTCCCCTCCGTCACCCCAGTAAGGGCTCGCCTGCATGATGATCGGAAGCTGGATGCCCTTGTCGGTCGACGCCGGCCGCCGGATCTGCACCCGGATGCGGTCATCGGCACCGTCCCGGTCGGTGTCCATGCCCTCGACCTCGACCCAGACATTCTGGGTGATGATCTCTTCACCGGCGTACACCGGCTGGGCTCGGCCGTTCTCGAACACAGGACGCTGCCCGGTCGGCTGCTCCTGGGCGCCGGCCGCCGGGGCGGCGAACCCAATCGAGGCAACGAGCGCCAGCGCTACGGCGCCGGGCAGCCAGTTTCGTGGTCGTGATCGTCGCTGTCGATGGACGCGGAGATGCATGGTAACGGGCTCCTTCGGTGCGCAGGGCATGGGCATGACGTGTTGGGACCACCGACGAGTCGGTGAAGCGGGCGGTTGTCAGGCGGGGCAGCCAGTCGCCGAGGAACTCGAAGCCGGTGATGGCCGAGGTGCCCGCCACGAAGACGTTCGGGTGGTAGTCGTAGATCGTGCTGCGGCGTTCGAGAAACTCCCCGATGGCCTGCTGGTAGCGCCTTCCGCGCGTCGAAGTCCACGACCGCGCGGGCCTCGTCGAGCAGTGCGTCGATCGAGTCGTCGGCGGCCATGCTGTAGGGCCGCCTGGTACTCGCCAGATGTGGTGCCGTCCCCGCTGTTCGACACCGGCGAGCAGGCTGCGACGGTGCAGGCAAGGGCGACCGTCACCACCGCTGTCCGGAGTGGACGGAGCTCGCGTGGGCTGGGCTCGTTTCGCTCGGGAAGGGGTTCGATGGCAGCTCCTCGAGTCGGCGACTCTGGGGAGCGTATGTTGTATACGAAGATTTGTGCAAGACCTCCTTCGATGGCCGCCGACCAGCCACCCTGCACTTGACGCAGCATGCTTGTATTCGTGGAGAACACCGCCGAGACGGTCGTGTCTTCGTATGGCGAGGCGGGCGATTTTGTTCGGGTCGGCGACCTGCGCGGGCAACGGGTGTAACGGGCGTGCGTAGGCGATGCCTTGGTTCAACTCGTCGACCGCCTGCCGCAGCCGATCGTTCGACGGAGCCGGTTCGACCGAGCCGGCCACGCTCGTCCGTCCACTCCCGCAGTTCATCCCGGTCCTAGGCGGTATCCGGGTGCCCCGCCCAGACGGCGGGCGACCCCGGTGCCGACCCGACCGCGTCCTGACGGACAAGCGGTTCATCGTCACCGACACCGCGGGCCTGCTGTTCACCGTGACCGTCTTGGCGGGGAGTTGGCAGGACCGCGACGGTGCCAAGACCGCCGCCGGACGACTCGCCGACTGGGCCCGCGACATCCTGCGCACCACCAACGAGATCGTCCGCAAATCCGCCGACTAGCGCGGTGGCCAGCCCTCGTGCGGCTCGAGGCGTTCAGGACGGTCGTCCTGAGTTCGCGAGCCGTGAGCCTGGGTACGGCGATGGCCTCTGTCGTGAAGAATCATGAGGGCCGTGAGCAAGCTGGATGCAGGTGCGGCGAGCTTATGTGCATTCCTGGCATCGATGGGTCACGCGACCCGGATTTGAGCATGCCTTGAGGCATTGCGCCGCGCCGTGGGTCGTTTCTGGACGGTCAGCCCTGGCCGCCGCAAGCGGACGTGTCTTGACGATCTCTCCGCCCTAAAGGACGGAGATTCCCTCCACGCCGCGCGCGGAACGCACAGCGTCGGGGCGGATTCCTGCTTCTCGGCGCGGTGCCGGCACGGGTGCCGGTCTTACCTGCGCTCCACAGGCGTTTAGGCTCTCGGCGCGTCCCGCCGCGAGTATGTTTCTGGCCGCGTTGACGTCCCGGTCGTGCACGGCCCCGCACGGGCAGGTCCACGACCGGACGGACAGCGGCTTGGGTCCGTCGATCCGGCCGCACGTCGAGCATGTCTGCGACGTGGGCAGGAACCGGTTGGTCTTTGCAAACGTCCGCCCGCGTCGGGCGGCCTTGTACTCCAACATCTGCACGAACTGCGCCCAGCCCGCGTCGTGCACCGATTTGGCCAGCCGGGTCCGGCCGAGACCGACGACGCATAGGTCCTCGACGTACACCGCTTGGTTGTCGCGGATGATCCGTGTCGAGAGCTGGTGCTGCCAGTCCCGCCGGCTGTCGGCCACCCGAGCGTGCGCGCGGGCGACCTTGACGACGGCCTTCTTGCGGTTGTTGCTGCCCCGCTGCTTTCGGGACAGGTCCTGCTGCAACCGGCGCAGTTTGCGGGCCGCCCGAGGCAAGAACTTCGGTGCGGCGACCTTCTTGCCGTTGGACAGGACGGCGAAGTGGGTCAACCCGAGGTCGATGCCCACCTCGGCGTCGACCGCAGGCAGCGGGTCGTCGGCGGCGACCACAACGAACGAGGCGAAGTACCGACCAGCCGCGTCCCGGATGACCGTGACCGAGGTTGGTGCGGCCGGCAGATGCCGGGACCAACGCACCGCAACGTCGCCGATCTTCGGCAACCTGAGGCGGCTGGTGTCGAGCACCTTGAACCGGGCGTTCGCGGTGAACCGGATCGCCTGCCGGTTGTCCTTGCGGGACCGGAACCTCGGCGGGGCGACCTTGCGGCCCTGGCGCTTGCCGCTGATCGAGGTGAAGAAGTTCCGGTACGCGACGTTAAGGTCCGCCAGGGCCTGCTGGAGTACCACCGCCGACACCTCGCCCAGCCACTGCCGTTCAGGCGTCTGCTTGGCCTGGGTGATGACCCGCTTCGACAGGTCACCATCGGACAGGTACGCCTCGCCTGCCTCGCGCGCCTGCTGGCGTGCGCGCAGCCCGTCGTTGAACACCACCCGCGCGCACCCGAACGCCCGCGCCAGCAAAACCTGCTGAGCAGGCGTCGGGTAGACGCGGTAGTTGTACCGAAGCTGCACATGGGACAGTCTATGTCGAAGCTGGTCAACAGCCTTAAGGGCGTGTCCTCGCGGCGGATGCGACAAGAGTTCCCCGACCTGACCCGCCACTACTACCGAGGCAACAAGCTGTGGTCAGCCTCGTACTTCGCCGGCTCCGTCGGCGGCGCACCCTTGACCGTCCTGCGCCAGTACATCGAGCAGCAAAACCGTCCCGGTTAGAGCACGCTCGGGCCTGGCGGCCCTCCCGCGCGGGCCCCCACCCCCGCCCTAAAGGGCGCAGCACAGGCCCGCATCTTGGTAGCGACGACGATCGGTGGCCGACGGGCCTGCCCTGCGATCCGAAGGAGTGGACGTCGAGCCCGGCGATGGCGAGCAGAGCCTCCTCGAACATGTCCAAGCCTCGGCCCAGCATGCCTGGGCCGAGGCTCTGCTGCGGACGGCCGGGCCGGTGAACCGGTACCCGGCCGTCCGCGTTCTGGCAGCTGGCGAAGCTACTGGTCCAGCGGCTCGATCCAGATGTTGCGGTACTGGACCGGATTGCCGTGGTCCTGCAGTCGGATGGCACCCGTCGCCGGGCCCTCGGGCCGGCTGCCGCCAGTCGGGCCGAGGATCTCGACGTCGTCGTGCACCCTGACGCCGTTCCACACCACGGTGACGCGGGGGTTGTCGACCTTGTTTCCGGATGCGTCGTAGCGGGCCTGCCGGTACACGATGTCGTACGTCTGCCAGGCCTGCGGCGGCAGCGCCGCGTTCACGTCGGGGGCCTTCTGGGTGTAGATGGCCGCGGCGTCGTTGGTCTGCGGCGGGTCGATGCCGAAGGAGTCCAGCACCTGGATCTCGTAGCGGTCCTGCAGGTACACCCCACTGTTGGCGCGCGCCTGGCCGGTCACGTCCGGCGGGTACAGCGGCAGGTTGAACTCCACGTGCAGCCGGAAGTCGCCGAAGGCCTGCACCGTGCGCAGGTCCCCGTTGCGCACAGTCATGGCGCCGTCGGCGATCGCCCACTCCGGTTCGCGCCCGTCGCTGTGCTGCCACTCGGTGAGCTCGCCACCGTCGAACAGCGTGATGCGCTTGCCTTGCGTCCGAACGGCGAGCACGTCCAGGTTCACGTGCCCGGAGTCCGCAGCCTCCTTGCGGTACTCGACCAGGTTGCGACCCTTGTTCAGGCGCACCGTGGTGCTGACGGTGCCCCACTCCTCCCAGGTCACGGTGGAGGGGAAGACCGTCTGCTCGACCCGTTCGCCGTTGACGTACAGGCTCAGCTGCTTCTCGCCGGAGTAGGGATTCGGGCCGTTGCTGTAGCGCATCGCCAGGTCGTACGTCCCGGCCTCGCGGACATCGACGGACATACGGGTCGACGCGCCGTCGCCAGCGAACCCGGCGGCGAAGCCGGCGCCGGAGTAGGCGGCGTGGTCGGTCGCCATGCCGACGCCGGCCGTACGGCCCTCCTCGGCCTCGAAGAAGGTTTGCGGCTGCACCACCCGGCCCGGGATCTCGTTGAGCGTGTACCAGGCCTCAGTGTTCCACAGCTCCTCGCCGCCGGCGGATGAGAACGGACGCGGGGAGCGCACGTGCACCACGCGGTTCTCCTTCAGGCCCGGGATCTGGAGCTTGACGGTGCGGCCGTCGGCCGACAGCTCGGCCTTGGCCACCTTGAGCGTCTCCAGCTCGAGCTTGGGACCGCCGTACTGGCTCGTCGCGCCGTAGCGCCACTGCGTCACCTGGTACGCGTCGGGGAGTTCCTGCGCGGTCTCGGCCGACAGCGGCTTGGTGTACTCCAGTTCGAACCCGACGTGCGACGCGCGCATCTGCTTGACCTCGAAGACCGAGGTGCCGTTGGGTGTGAGCTTCTGCAGGCCGTAGGTGAGCTTGCCCTCCTGGCCCCAGTTGCCGCCGGCGCCCAGGCCACCGGTGTAGAGCGCGCTGTCGGGGCCGAGGGTGACCTCGTTGACGCCGGCCTCCAGGCCCTGCGTGTGCCGGAACACCGCGCCCTGGTACTGCCCCTCGATCTTTTCAAGAAAGACGCGCTGCAGGCCGCCGTAGGTCACGTCGCCGACGACCAGTTGTCCCGCGTACGGCCCCTGCTTCAACAGCACGGGAGTGGACGGTGAGTTGCCGATTTCGTTCTGCGGGATCCAGACGATGGGACGCGTCACGGGCTTGTCGTCGAACGGACCCGCGGGCGTCGTGTAGTGGTTGTAGAACGCCTCCTGCTGGATCTGGACCAGCTTGGATGCTGGCAGCCAGCCGCCCTGGTTGTCGGTGACGAAGACCTCGCCGCGGGGGCCCCACCCGATCCCGTTGGGGGTGCGCAGCCCTCCGGCGACATACGTGATTTCGCCGGTCTTGGCGTTCACCCTGATCGAGGTTCCGCGATTCGGGGCGGGCTGGGGCACGGTGGTGGCGCCGCCCTGGTTGATGGCGACTGACAGGTTGAGGTAGAAGTACCCGTCCCGGTGGAGCAGGCCGAACGCGAACTCATGGAAGTTGCCGCCCCATGGCCAGGTGGCAACGGTGCGGCGGTCGTCGGCGAGGCCGTCGCCGTCGGTGTCGCGCAGGGCCGTCAGCTCGTGTTTCTGGCTGACGTAGACGGTGCCGTCGACCACCGCAACGCCCTGGGGTTCGCGCAGCCCGTCTGCGAACTTGCGGTATGTCACCTGCTCGGGGCTGGTCTGGCCGGTGACGCCCTCGACCACGTAGACCTCGCCGGTCGCGGTGTCGGTGCCGCCCCAGGTGGAGATCATCAGGTCGCCCTCGGGCAGGAACGCCATGCCGGTGACCTGCGGCTGGAGCCCTTCGGGGCGCAGGTCGGTGAGGGTGTAGCCCGGGTGCACCCGGTCGAGCGGCAGGCCGTCGCCGGCCGAGTCGGTCGCCCCCTCGCAGTACTTCCATCCCGGGGCGGTGACGCGTACGACACCGGCGTCGGTGCTCAACGCGGAGTTCGGTATGAGCTCGAAGTCGGCTGCACCCGGGCGGCGCCATTCGAGCCGCAACACCTGGCCGCCGCCATTGTCGAAGAACTCGAGGCGAATTGGGTGCAGGCCGGCGCTGAGGGTGGTCGACCCTTCCTTGGAGGTTTCGCCGTGCAGACCGTCGTGGTCGACGACACGCTGATCGCCGATCGTCAGCCGTGACCCGTCGTCGCTGGTCAGCCGGAATGTGTAGTCGCCATCGACGGGCGCGGCGAGATTGGCGATGACGTGGCTGATGAACCGGTCCGAGAGTCCGAACTCGTCTGTGGTGGTCCAGTTGATCTTCGGCATGAGCTTGTCGACGTTCGGTGTCTGTGCCGGCTTGAGGGTGCACAACGTCGACAGCGGAGTTCCCATGTCGTACGAACGCAGGGTGACGCCGGGTTCCTGCGGCGGGACATCGACAGTGACGGGTGCGGCCCTGGCTGGGGTGATGGTGACCGCGGCGAGCAGGGTCGATAGAGCGGCACCTGCGGCCACGAGCCTGACACGACGGCGTCGGCGCCATCGGTTCGGTGCGGTCATGCTTCCTCCCGGTGGGTGCGGGTCCTGGCCGAGGCAGGAGCCGTGGAACTTTCTCCCCCTGGACCGGCCAGTACGGTCTCGGAAGACAAAAGATCGATCGCTGACGTTAACACTTTGCATTGATTAAACGGAACTTTTAGATTTGTGGATGGAAGTCCCCCGCTGGTCCATGACCTTGGCTGCATCTGGGCAGCGCGCAGCAACGCGGCGGTAGCGCGATCAACAAGCCACCGGGTGCCCGGCCGGGCCAGACACGTGCCGTCGGGAGCGATCGCCGAGGTGGCCGGTACGGACTCTTCGCCATCGCCGAGGGCTTAACCGCCCGAACCGATCAACGGCTCGGTCATGGTCGGACTGGCGCTGTTGCATTGTCGGATCGGTGGACGCGTTGAACCCGTGTCGGCCCCCGTGGTCAGATCGCTTGGGCGAGTTCGGTGAACGCGGCGGCGACCCGCAGAGCGGGCGGGGTGTCGATGGCGAGTTCGTAGTGGCCGCGGCGCAGGTTCTGCATGAACGCGTGGCCGGCGATGATCACCTGTGCTGTCTTGTCTGTTCGTAGCCCGCGCATCGGTCTCAACCGGTGTTGAGCTGGCTGTGATCAGCCTCGATCGGGTTATTGGCGTACGGCTCGACATGGTGCCACGCGGACGGGACCAGCTCATCCAGCACCCCGGGGTAGACCGGCGCGGCGTCGGTGACGACCTCGCTGTGTGTCACCTTCAATGTCGACAGCGCCCGGCGAAAGAACCTGCGGGCCGCTTCGGCGTCCCGGCGGGCCGAGACCAGCACGTCGATGACATGCCCGTCCTGGTCGACCGCTCGGTACACGTACCGCCACACGCCGTTGACCTTCACGAACGTCTCATCGACGAACCAGCGGTCACCTGGCGAGTGGCGGCTGAAGCGGGCGGCGTCGGCCAGCAGTGGGGTGAACCGCTGCACCCACCGGTAGGCGGTGACGTGATCGACCTCCACGCCACGTTCGACCAGCAGTTCCTCAACGTCGCGATACGACAGGTTGAAGCGTAGATACCAACGAACCGCGACCACGATCACCTCCGGTGGGAACCGGAACCCGGCGAACGCGGACGTCGGAGGCAGCCACGGTCCAGGTCGGGTCGATGACTCCACTGCTCAAGCCTGCCTCGATCTTGCCGACGTTCAATGCAACAGAGCCGAAGCCGACAACCTCCGCCACAAGCCCCGCTACCGGAACACGCCGACGGGCCTCAAGTTCCTCTGACCGGGCCGGCCGGGTCCTCGGCATGCGCGCGCGTCGGACGGGCAGTGACGGCGAACGGACTGTGACGGTAGCGCGAGCAGCCAGCACGCCTTGTCAGATCCGTACACCGGCGGGAGGGCCTCTAATCGAACGAGAGACCACGATCGCTGCCGCCCGAAGGCGGTGCCTACGGAGCTGGAGTGAACGACAAATGGGAAAGCGTGTATGGCCGCCCGCGTTCGCGACCGCGCGGACGAGCGGATACGTAGCCCTGAGGCGGCAGCCGCTCGAGCGCGACCGTCAAGGGCACGCGGCCACCACCTGCACCGAACACCGCTTCTTCCCGCATTCGCGCCGTTCATGTCAGCGGCGGAGCCAGCTCGCCCTGCTGAGCCGCACGCCGATGGCCCGTCGCTGCCGGCGTAAGCCAACCGGATGGCTCTGACGCGACGAGTACGCCCGGTTGCACAGCGAGTGCAAGACCATCACCGACCTGACCTTCGAGATCACGAGGCTCCTGGTCCGCCGCCTGGTTCTCGTGCTCCACGCGCCGTTCCAGTCCGCGATCGTCCGCCGGTTATCGCTGGCTTGGCTGCTTTCCTGGCTGCTCGCGCAGCCGCTAGGCTCCCCGCCCGATGTAGCCGCGGGTCCACGCCTCCGTGAATCTACCCCGGGTGATGGGCCCGGCCCGGCGCAGGTAGGCCACCATCAGCACCAGTCCGACACCCCCCATCGAGAGGAGCAGCCAGCGGGGCAACTCGCGCGATACTGGGGCCGGGGCACAGGCGGTTGGCGTCGGTTACCTGACTGGGTTGAGGCCGCGTCGGAGCGCATCGACTGTTTCGGCGGCCTGGCGCCGAGATACGGCCGCGCCCGTGATGGTGGCCGATCGGTGGAAGGTGCCGGGGAACAGGTGCAACTCAACCGACACGCCGGCATTCAGCAGGCTAGATGCGTAGGCCAAGCCCTCGTCACGCAGCGGGTCATTCTCGTAAACCGATACGTACGCCGGGGGGAGGCCGGAGAGATCGTCGGCGCGGGCCGGTGCCGCGTAGGGAGGAACGACCCCGTCACGCCCCCCCAGGTAGTGCCGCCAGCTCAGCACCGCGTCACCTTGGTTCCACAGCGGGGTGTCGCCGAACGTACGCATCGAGGTTGTGCCCAGCCGGTCATCAACCTCGGGGGCGTCGAGCAGCTGGAAGCACAGAGGTGGTCCGCCGCGGTCGCGGGTGAGCAGCGTCAGTGCTGCGGCGAGGCCGCCGCCGGCGCTCATGCCGTACACGCCGATCCGTGCGGCATCGACGCCGAGTCCATCGTATTCGGAGGCGATCCAGCGCAACACGGCCTCGCAGTCATGCAGGGCAGCCGGGTACGGATGCTCGGGGGCCAGCCGGTAGCCGACCCCCACGACGACTGCGTGCACTTGGGTGCACAAGTCCATGGCCTGTGCGGTGGCCGTCTCCAGGTCGCCCATAACGAATCCGCCGCCGTGCAGCAGGAGCAGAGCGGGAAGTGGGCAAGTGACGTTGGGCGGCGTGCAGACCCTGACTGGCACGCAGTTGCCATCCATACCAAGCACCTCGTGGTCGGCAACGATGACCTCGCCCCGTGAGGGTCGTTGCGCGCCCGCAGCGAGCTCCCGCATCCGGGCGCGGGCCCCGGCGAGGTCGTGGATGTGCAGGTCCGGCAGCGTGGGCAGGGCTGCTGCCAGCTCGGGATCCATGTACACTCTGCGACCCCCTTGCCAACTGGTGACAGTGTTCTCCTGGGCAACCCGGCCCTTCCACTGCCGTTGACGTTCCTGGCGCGGAGACGGACCAGGCATCGGTCCTCGCGCAGATCGGACTGCTCAGGCTGAACCAGCTTCCAGCCCTGAGCCGTGGTCAAGCTTCCGTTCTCACCGACGACACCAGCAGGCTGAACCACCTGAACCGGTCACCAGCGCACTGAACGCCCGTCA
This sequence comes from Micromonospora sp. NPDC005163, assembly GCF_053599835.1. Classification (NCBI taxonomy): domain Bacteria; kingdom Bacillati; phylum Actinomycetota; class Actinomycetes; order Micromonosporales; family Micromonosporaceae; genus Micromonospora; species Micromonospora sp. NPDC005163. The sequence continues at coordinate 29,374 of NZ_JBSFYP010000057.1, read as the reverse complement.
GTCGCCGTAGACCGCGCTGCCACGCGCTGATCCTGCTTCTCTGCTGGCAATGTACCAAGTAGGCCACGCGCCACGAGCTGTATCCCGGTGCGCCCCGCACATTTGGCCGCTTCCCACTGGAGCGTTAACTCACCCATTGCATGCACGGTGCCGCGACGGCACCGGGTCCGGCAAGCGCAGCCGCGGCGTGCCGGTTACAGCTGTTCGACGACCTGCCGCAGTTCCGGGTTGAGTGTCCAGCCATGCGTGTCGAGCAGCCCGCGCAGCTCGGCCAGCGCGGAGCGCGCCGGTATGCCGGTGGTCAAGGTCGTGTAGCGGGCGGCGACCGCCGGCGTGCGACTCTGACCGGCGGCGCAGTGCAGCAGCACCACATGCCCCTCCTTACGCAACTCGAGCACCATCCGGGCGGCCTGATCGACCACGAAGTGCGGCTGCGCATTGGCGCCGGGCTGGTCGACAAGCCACACCGACACCCAGTTGCCGTCAGCCACGTCGTCGAAGTCGTCGCAGCCGACGCGGCACAGGGAGACCACCGCGCTGGCGCCCGCCGAGGCCGCATCGGTGTGAAGGTTGCCAAGGATCACCCCGGGATCGTGCGGATGCGCCAGCATCAACGGTGCAACCGCAGGTCGCGGCGCGTGAGCGCAGCCCGGCCAACCGCCCTGGCCGGCCTGGCCGCCGTGGGCCGTCAACAAGGCCAGGCGGATCAGGTCCGCCGCACGCTTGTTCGGCCAGCCGTGAACGACGCGCTGCCAGGCCTGGGGCACCGCGGAAGAGCCCCACCGTGCGCCCAGCAGCGCCCCGGCGATCGCCGCGACCGTGTCGGTGTCGTCGCCGACACGCACCGCCGCCGCCAGAGCGCGTTCGAGATGCTGGCAGGGAAAACTCCCGTGGCCCGGATTGTGCTCCGGCACGTCGGTGTGGGTGATCGCCGACCAGGCGGCCTGCAACGCCGCGACCACGAACCCGTTGGGACGGAACTGCTCCGGCGGCTTGGACTCCGCCTCAGCCAACCAGCCCGACCACTGGTCACGCCGCCCTGCGGGCAGCAGGTCCAGACCCTCGCGTACGCCGTCGAACGTCCCGTCGAGAACCGCCCGGCGAATCCCCGCGCACCACAGCACACACGCGTCCGCGGCCAGGGGATCGTGATGGGTCAGCTCACTGACCGCCCGGGCGGCCTCGGCGAGCGCCTCCGGCTCGCCGAGATAGGCCAGCGCAACCGGCGCGGTTGCGCATCAGGGACCCGTTACCCGCGCTGCGGCCGGTTCTCCGGTGCAGCTCTGCGGCTGCGTCTCGCATCGCGGCGGCGATGCCCGCTCCGCTCAGGTGGGAGACCGCGTCGAGGACCTGCCGGGTCTGCACCCCGATGTCGCTGGCGCCCTCCCGTCTCCATCGCAGAAAGTTGCCGGCGATCCGGTCGAGGGAGTCGCTGGTGCGCAGGTCCGCCCCGGTGGCGGATACCTCTGCGATACACACTGCCATCTGGGTGTCATCGCTGTACTCACCAGGCGCGTACGGGCCGAGCCCCCCACCGCGCATCACCGGCTGCTCGCCGACCGCGAGCGGCAGCTGGAACTCGTACGGCATGCCGCCCCGAGGAGAACCCCGGCAGCCCGGTCTCTGGATCGCGTCCAGCGGCACAGTCGCTGCCATCAACTCCCCCACCCTCGCCAACTCCTCACACCCTCATCGGCCTGGGCCAGTCCGGCGACCATACTGCGACGGCGCGGCTGGAAACATCCTCACCCCGGCCGGGTTTGCCGCCCGCCGGATCGGCACTGCGCGGTTATCACGCTCACGCCGCCGATCGTTCGCCTGGCGAAGCGGAGGCTAGCAGCGGCCGCCGGAATGTCGCACCGCGATGATTCACTACCGTCCCGCAAGGCAAGCCCTGCTCGGTACCCCTGCCGTGCCACCAAGGAGGCAACATGCAATCTCCGCACATCTGGATGTCGACCTGCTGGCACTCGAGACCGACGACCAACTGTCCGTGCTCGTCGAACTGACCGCACCCACGGCGTCGGCCCGCGCCGCCGCCCGCCCGGCATCCACGCTGCAGGTGGTGCTCGACCGCAGCGGCTCGATGGCCCGTGGCCGCCTCGACGGCGCGAAGACCGCACTGCTCGGCCTGATCGACAAACTCGATCCCGGCGACAACTTCGGGCTGGTCGCCTTCGACGACCGAGTCGAGGTAGCGGTCGCAGCCGGCCCCTCTCGGACAAGCAGGCGGTGAAACGCGCGATCGCCAAGCTCGACGCTTGCGGCAGCACCGACCTGTCCGCCGGCTACCTGCGCGGACTGCAGGAAGCCGCCCGCATCGCCGGGCCGGCCGGAGCGAACGTGCTGCTCATCTCCGACGGCCACGCCAACGCCGGCGTCACCGACGCTGACACTCTGGGCGCCATCGCCGCCAAGGCCCACGCTGACAACATCACCACCTCGACGCTGGGCTACGGACTCGGCTACGACGAACGGCTCATGTCGGCGATCGCCCGCGGCGGGGCCGGCAACGAACTCTTCGCCGAGGAAGCCGACACCGCCGGCGCGCTCATCGCCGGCGAGGTCGAGGGCTTGCTCTCCCAGACCGTCCAAGCAGCGTCGCTGCTGATCCAGCCCTCACCGCACGTACGCGCGGTCCACATCGTCAATGACATGCCCGCGACCACCACCGGTGACGGGCTACTCGCCGAACTCGGCAACTTCTACGCCGACGAGACCCGCAAACTGCTGCTGACCTTCGACATCCCCGCCATCGCCACCCTCGGCCTGGCCCAGGTCGCCACCTGCCAGTTCACCTGGGTCGAGTTACCCACGCTGGCCCAGCACACCATCACCGTGCCCCTGCACGTCAACGTCGTCCCCGGTGACCAGGGCGCGGGACGGGTACCTGACCCGACCGTACGCACCGAACTGATCTACCTGCAGGTACAGCAGGCCAAACGACGCGCCTCCGGCCACCTCAGCGCCGGTGCCCCCGACGCAGCGCTCGCCGAGATCCGTCACGCGCAGGACGCCCTCTCCGACGCCCTGCCCGCAGCGCCGGCCCACCTGCACGACGACCTGACCGAAGAGGCAACCGCCCTGGCCTACCTCTCCGACCAGACCGAACATGGAATGATCGCCCGAGCAGCGAAGTACTCCTCGATGGACGCTGCGTACAAGTCGGGCAAGCGCGGCCGAACCCGCCCGCCGTCAAGCGAGCCGAACTGACCGCAGACCAGCTGCGCACGTCGGCGTTGAGCTCACGACCGAAGGCAACCTGTGTCGATGCCAGAGACAGTGAGTCCATTCGTTCGAGGGCGGGTGGATCAGGGTGAGCAGGCCACGCACTGCGGGCATCAACCGACGGCCGTGATGGCCACAATGCCGTCGCTGCCCCAGTCGCGCGCCCTCCGTGGACTGCGGCGTGGCGGGCTGCGCCGGTAAGGTGCCGGCGGCGGGCAGCATCTCCTGCTACTCGCCAACCGCGGCAGACCCCTTCCAGACCAGGCCGCCAGCCTGCTACCGGGCCTCCTGGCACCTACCCGGACCGGACTTGCGCCAGCAGGCGACGAGGTTACAACCTGGGATGAACGACACCCTCACCTCCAGGTCCACCGGACTGCACGAAAGGCCGACCTTAGACTGCCGCCGCTCATGATCCATCGTCCGCCGGACGCGTTAGAACCTGTTGGCGGGCACGGCACCCTCACAAGTGGCGGTGGACCCAGGTTCAGAACAGCTGCGAACCGGCCGAGAGCCGGGCGCGACGCTAAGCCCCCGACCTCAACTTGACAGAAATGGGAGCGTCCACTCGGCCGGCAGCAGGCCGGCAGCAGGCTGTCTGGTCTCGGAACCCGCGTGACAGCGTCCCGCCAGATGCTTGACATGCTCGATATTCGGCTGATTGATCGCGTGGTGTTTGCGGGTCTCAAGCTGGGGGCCGTTCTGCTTGTCTAGCGGGTGGTAACGGCGGCTCGGGTGGCTGTTTTCTGGTGCGGAGTGTGTCGAAGGTGGCGATGCCGGCTAGGACGAGAGCAGCGGTGGTGGCCGCGGCCAGTGCCGGCAGGAGGATCATGGCGGGCGAGGTGCCGGCGAGCACTAGTGCACCGATCAGGCGGGAGCGGGAGACTCGGGCGAATACCGCGTGTTCGAAGAGGGCGCGTCCGGCTAGGAACAAGATGGGCCCGCCGAGGATGACGAGGATCCAGGCCCGGTCGGTGTGCCCTGTCGGGTGTTTGATGACAAGCTCGTAGCCGACAGCGACGGCGACGATGCCGGACACCATGAGCGCGTGAGCGAGGAACGCCTCTCGGATGAGGCGGCTGGGCTCGGGAGCCGCCGTGATCGCGGCGGGCAGTAGCCGACCGGCCCGGTAGAGGTAGATCCGAAATAGCAGCACGGTGGTGGTGAACGACACCGCGAACGCTGCGGCGGCAGCGGGGCGAAAGGGTCTGTCACTGTAGGCGGGGGCGGGGTGTCGCTGACTGGGCAGCGCCCGTTGACTCGGGCGCTCGGGCGCCCACAATAACGATCCGGGCGCCGCGCTGGGCCGGATCGCCGCAGACACCACCGCCGCGAAGCGGCCCGACCGGCTCGCCGCGCGTCGCCGCTCGTTGGCAGGTGAGGGTCGGGCGCAGCGGGGAAAGCGGCCGGATGGCCGACGATGCGCTGACCCTCTTCCTCGCGGGCGACGTGATGACCGGCCGTGGGGTGGACCGGATCCTGCCCCGGCCGGGCCCGTCCGACCTGCGCGAAGGCGCGGTCCGCGACGCGGAGACCTACGTCAGGCTGGCCGAGTCGGTCATCGGGCCGATTCCCCGGCCGGTGCCACCGCGGTGGCCCTGGGGCGTCGCCCTGTCACTGCTGGACCAGCTGCGGCCGGACGCGCGGATCGTGAACCTGGAGACCGCGGTGACCGGCCGGGGCGAGCACGCGCCGGCCAAGTCGGTGCACTACCGGATGCACCCGGACAACTTGTCCTGCCTGGCCGCCGCCCGGCTCGACGTCTGCGCGTTGGCCAACAACCACGTGCTCGACTTCGGCCCGGTGGGCCTCACCGACACCCTCGACGCGCTGGCCGGGGCCGGGATCGCCGCCGCCGGCGCCGGCCGGGACGCCGCGGCGGCGTGGGAGCCGGCCCGGGTGGACCTCGGCCGAGGTCGCCGGATGCTGGTCTTCTCGGTGGCCGCCCCGTCCAGCGGGGTGCCCCCGTACTGGGCGGCCACCGCCGACGGGCCCGGGGTGGCGTACCTGCCGGAGACCTCCGCCGCCACCGCCGAGCAGATGGCGCGGCGGATCGCCGCCGAGGCCGAGCCTGCCGACCGGGTGCTGGTCTCCGTGCACTGGGGCACCAACTGGGGGTACGAGGTGCCGGCCGAGCACGTCGAGTTCGCGCACCGCCTGCTCGACGCCGGCGTGGACGTGGTGCAGGGTCACTCGTCGCACCACCTCCGACCGGTCGAGGTCTACCGGGACCGGCTGATCCTCTACGGCTGCGGGGACCTGGTCGACGACTACGAGGGCATCAGCGGGCAGGAGGTGTACCGGCCTGAACTGCGGCTGCTCTGGCTGCCCGCCCTCGACCCGGACACCGGCCGGCTGCGCGGCCTGCGGGCCGCCCCCGTGCGGATCCGCCGGATGCGTCTGGAGACCGCGAGCCCCGACGAGGCGCGCTGGCTCGCCGATCTGCTCAGCCGCCTCGGCACCCGTTTCGAGGTCGCCGCCGACGGGCTGCTCACTCTGGCCGGCGACTGAGCCGGGTGGCCCGCGCCACCTACCGCCCGCCGTGGGCCCGGTGGCCATGGGCGCACAACGTGTGCAGAAGCGCATCGATTGCCGGCTGCTTGCGCTCCAGTGCGGCGAGCTTGGCCCGGCACTGATCAAGCTCGGCGGTGTGTCCGCGCGCAAGCTGCGCGAGATTTTCGACGGCGACAGCTGGCGCAGCTGCACTCCGCCTCGCCGTCGATCTGGCAACTTTCACCACTTCATCGACGCCACCGGCCAGCAACTCCGCGACGCGGAACAGCATGCGATGCCCCCGACGGCGTGGACCGCTGGCCGCCTGACTCACCCAACAACCGCCAGCCGGGCCGGCAACACTGATCCCGCTAGTATCCACTCGCATTTCGTTGGCTGTCGGCTTGACGACACCACGCTGGACGCCGGTGCCCACCAGGCGCACTTTCACAGTGCACGATGCGTATACAAAGGCGCGCTCACCGCGGTCGAGGAGCATCGAAATGTCCGACGTCGAGGTGAAATCCTACCGGTACCTGCGAACGGCGATGGTCGCCTTGCTGCTCGGCCTTGGAGCAGCGGTGATGTACCACAGCCTACAAGCGGGCGCTTTCCTGGCATCCGTTAGTGCCTACTACTACACGCCTGCGCAGGCGATCTTCGTCGGCGCCCTCATCGCCCTCGGGGCCTGCATGATCGCCTTGAAAGGGACGAACGAGGTCGAAGACGTATTTCTCAACCTCGGCGGGATGTTTGCGGCCGTGGTCGCAATCGTTCCCACGTCGCGCGGCTCTGACTATAGGACGGCGGTTCGCGCTTGCGAGCAGGCGGACAGTCCGGCGCTCGAAGAGCTGGACTGCCCCACGGTCCGGACGTTGGCCGAGGCCACCAAAGCGAACGTCGAGAACAGCACCGTTGCTCTGCTGTTTGTGGGCGCGCTGGCTCTCCTCGCCGCCATACTCTTCTACTCGTTGAAAGACCGGAGGACGCCTGGGGCAAAGTTCCCTCGGTGGGCATACGCAGCGGCGTTGGTGGTGTACGGCGGATCTGCCGGTGCTTTCGCGGCGTCCAGGGCGTGGTTCATTGATAACGCCCACTACATCGCCGCCGTTGGTCTGCTTGCATGCATCATCGTCGTGGCGGTGGCCAACGCACTTCGACGCGACCAGGGACGGCAGGAGACTCTGAACGCCGTTCCCGGCGCGCTAGCCCGATCCAGGGATTTCTACGCATGGTACGCGCGGATCCTGCTAGGGGCTGCCGCCGTGGGCACGCTGTTGTGGCTTGTCGACTGGATCAGCCTCTTCCTGCTCGAGATCGTCGTCGCCGCGTTCTTTGCCGTGTTCTGGATGGCGCAGACCATCGAACGGTGGCGCGACGAGCCCGGGCCCGGGCAGTGATCCTGGTGATCTGCCACCCAGCAAAGCGCAGGCAAGGGGGTTCGTGTCGGTGGGGCGAGTTGAACCCCAAATACGTGATCAGGATGGCCGCTGAAATGCCGTTATCCTGAGATCCGAACCACCGAAGGCGCGGCTATGTGTTCTGCCCAGAGACGTTGGGGACGGTTGAAGTGCGTTCGGCGGAGCCCGTCTAAATCCGGCGCCCCCTCTGTACCAGCCGGGCCAGATCTTTTCCGCGGACGTCGAACCGGAGCTGGCCCGGGTGCTCGCCGCGGGCGCCTCCTGTGCTAGCCTCGGCCCTTCGTTAGGGGCGGTCCACAGGGTGGGCAAGAAACAAAGAAGTGCCTTCTGATCAGGGAAAATAGGGCTTGTCGAAGGTCCCATGTTCCTGTCACGGAAGGCACTTGCTGGGTGAAGGCTACCGCAACACGTCCGAAGATCATGGTGACCGGTGACCGGTGACCGGTGACGGGCGGGGCGTGGTCGGTCATGCCGGCGCCCGCCTGCTGGCTGATCTGGCCGATACGACCGGGCTGAGCAGCGCGTTCAGTGATGCTCTCGCCGGTTTGCGGCAACGGCAGGGCGGGCACGACCCGGGCCGGATCGCCGTGGATGTGGCGGTGATGCTCGCCGACGGCGGCGAGGCCATCGCCGATCTGGCTGTGCTGCGTGACCAGCCCGCCTTGTTCGGGCGGGTCGCCTCCGACCCGACGGCATGGCGGCTGTTGTCGCAGCTGGACGAGCCGATGCTGGCCGAACTACGTGCCGCGCGGGCCCGGGCCCGTGAGGTCGCCTGGGCCCAGCACGCCGAAGTCCGCGGCGACCTGCCGCAGGTGAGCGTGGCCGGCCGGCAGGTCGACGGCCTGGTCCTGGACATCGACGCGTCGATCGTGATCTGTCACTCCGAGAAGGAGGCAGCTACCCGCACCTGGAAGAAGACGTTCGGCTATCACCCGTTGCTCTGCTTCCTGGACAACACCGGTGAAGCCCTTGCCGGGCTGCTGCGCGAGGGTCGGGCCGGGTCGAACACCACCGCCGACCATGTCACCGTCCTCGACCAGGCCCTCGCTCAGATCCCCGATGCGCATCGGCACGGCACCCCGATCCTGCTCCGCAGCGATTCGGCCGGCAGTAGTCACGGCTTCCTCGCCCACATCCGGTCCCTGCGGGAGCAGCACGTGGACATCCGGTTCTCCGTCGGCGCCGCGATCACCGAGCCGGTCCGGGAGGCGATCCGCGCCGCGACCGGCTGGGTCCCCGCCGTCGACACCAGCGGTGATCTGCGTGACAACGCCGAGGTCTGCGAGATCACCGGCCTGTTCGACGCGGCCGGTTGGCCCGAAGGGGCCCGGTTCCTGGTCCGCCGGGAACGCCCGCACCCCGGCGCTCAGCTGTCGCTGTTCGACACCGTCGAAGGCTGGCGGCATCAGGTCGTCGCCACTGACACCCCTGCCGGCAACGGCGGCATCCAGCACTTGGAGGCCCGGCACCGCGCCCACGCCCGCGTCGAGGACCGCATCCGCACCGGCAAGGACACCGGCTTCGGCCGGTTCCCGTCCCGACACTTCGCGATCAACCAGGCCTGGCTGCAACTCGCCCTGACCGGCATCGACCTACTCGCCTGGACCCAAACCCTGCTCCTGGACGATGACCTCGCCCGAGCTGAACCCAAGAAGCTGCGCTACCGGCTGTTGCACGTCGCCGCCCGGATCACCCGCACCGCCCGCCGGACCCGGCTCGCCATCGCCGCCGACTGGCCCTGGACCAACGCCCTGACCAGCGCGTTCAACCGCCTCGCCACGCTACCCCAACCCGCTGGCTGACCCAGCAACCTCACGCCCCGACCAGCTCCACGGAGGAACCCGGCCCAGCGCCGGGCCGTCAGCATGCCTGCATTCCAGCGCAAATCCCTGGAACCCATCTCATCGAGCAACAGCTATGAACCAGCGCTCAAATGAAAGACCGGGGCTAGGCCGACTGTGAAGGCGAGCGCAACTTGCGGTCGGCAGGTTCAGTCGGTCGTAGCATTTGATCTTGGCGGTTCGGTGGGACAGGATGTTCTGCCGTGCGTGCGTTGTTGACCTTGGATGATCGGGAAGAGATATCCCGTGGCCTGGCCGAAGGCTTGGAGTACAAGCAGATCGCGGTCCTGATCGGCCGTGACCCGTCGGTGGTGTCGCGGGAGGTCGCCCGGCACGGTGGCCGGACCGCCTACCGGGCCGCGGCCGCCGACACCGGTGCGGCGGTGGCGCGGCGGCGGCCGAAGACGTGGGCGGTGCAGCGGGCACCGGGCCTGGTTGAGGTGGTCCGCGAGCGGCTGCGGCTGGGTTGGTCGCCGGCGTCGATCGCGGGTCGGTTGGCGTTTGACTACCCCGACGATCAGGCTTACCGGGTGCCTCACGAGGCGATCTACCAGTGGGTGTACGCCCAGCCGGTGTCCACTCTGGCTCGGGAGCTGATCGGTCTGCGTACCGGCCGCACGGCCCGTCGTGGCGGGGCCCGGCCGGCTCCGGCACCACGCATCCGCGAGCCCCGCTACCTGGACGAACGCCCCGCCGAGGTGCAGGGCCGGCAGGTCCCCGGGCACTGGGAAGGTGACCTGGTCATCGGCAAGGCAGGCAAGAGCGCCGTGGCGACGCTGGTCGAACGCACCTCCCGGTTCGTGGTCCTGGTCCCACTTACCGGCCGGGACGCCCTCACCGTCGGCGACGCGATCATCGCCGCCGCCGGGACCCTCCCACCGCAGCTGGCCCGCTCGTTGACCTGGGACTGCGGGTCGGAGATGGCCGGACACGCCCGGATCACCGCCGCCGGACTGCCGGTGTACTTCGCCCGCCCGCACTCACCCTGGCAACGCGGCAGCAACGAGAACGCCAACCGGATCCTGCGCGAGTACTTCCCCAAGGGCTTCCCGATCACCTCCGACCCCAAATATCTGGCGATGGTGGCTTCCGAGATCAACGACCGACCCCGTAAGATCCACGGTTGGAAGAAGCCCTCCGAGATATTCACCGAGCTCGTCGAGGCAAATGCTTCCACTGGCTGAACCCGCCCATCTCTCAACGGCAAAGCGGTTCATCGTGAGGCCGGCTGGGCGTAGGCCGGTGCCGCCAGGAAGCTGCGTGCTCCCAATCTGCCCCCAATTTAAGGGCAACAGCGCGAAAGCCCGTTACCGGTGGTTCCGGTGACGGGCTCGCTACCTGCAAATATTCATTGTGGGCGAAACTGGGATCGAGCCAGTGACCTCTACGGTGTGAAGCAGGACGCTACACCGACTCTGACCTGCGGAGACGCGAGACCGCAGGTGGGGGCGCATGCGTTGGGCGTGGTTCGGTGCCGAGTACCGGCCGTCTATCGAAGCGAGCTCTACGCCTCCAAAGTCGGGGTGGCGCTACAGGCCGCTGGGGTCAGCGTCTCTCGCAACGAGAGGGACTACGGTCCTGACTTCCACGCGCAGACCCGTGACGAGCATGGCCGCGGTCTAGGTTAGGTACCGCGAGCGTGGACCGCTCAGGACGTAAGACATCCGCCAGGCGGAACGCTTTACCCACGGCATCCGGGGTGTCGCCGACGAGAACAACAGGCTCGTGGAAGCAGTGACCTGGAACGACGACAGAGACAGCGGCCTCTTGACGCGCCCTGATGAGGGTCATGGCCGCTTCCGCTCCTCCAACTGCCGCCGAACATCCGGAGGCTGACGGACACTGACCCATTTGTTGCGGCGGATCTCCTCGTCGGGCAGTCGCCAGACCGTCCAGCCTCCCCGGACGGGGCCACGATCGTACGTCCGGTAAAGCGCTCCACCTTGTCCCCGTCGGGGAGGTTGGTAGCCCTTGTGGTGCCCGGCGAGGTGATCTCCCGGCTGATCTCCGAGGAGAGCCGGGGGTTCGGGGCGGAGCCCCGAGGTCTTCGTCCTGGCCGTCGGTCACTACTACCGATCGGCTTGGCTAGCGGCTGTCTCGCCATCGACCACGACCGCACGGTTGGTCAAGTTTCCCGGCGTCTGCCTTGCCAGGTTCAGAACTCCTGAACCTGGCAAAGCTCTCAACGGCGGCGAAGGACCAGCACGTCCTCGTGCGCCACCAGGTGCACCGGGATGCCTTCGTCGCGGGTCCGCCGGACCGCCATCAGGCCGAACATGCTGGCCCGGTGCACGACCTGCCCGTCACGGACGGCGGCGAGCATCGCCGCCGTCCGCTGCACCGGGGCCAGCCCGGCTGACTGCGCGACGGCGAGCAGCTCGCCGGGCAGGTCGATCAGGTCATCGCGTTGGCGGCGTACCGGTCGGGAGGTGATCACCACGGTGCCGCCGGGACGCAGCAGCTGATAGCTGGCGGCCAGGATCGCGGCGAACCCGCCAAGCAGGCGGGACCACCCCGCATAGGCGAGATTGCCACGCTCGCGGTCCCCATACAGGTGGTTTCGCTTGCGTACCCCGGTACTCGTGGTCTGCACGAGGCCATGCGTTCCGCGCCCGTACGGCGGCGAGGTGAGTACAAGGCTCACCCGGCCGACCGCGGACGCGGGCAGCAGGTCGAGCAGACCGGTGGCGTCCCCGGTCAATACCGTCGCCGTTCCGGCGGCGCCCTGCGACGCGGCGAGGGCGACGTTGGCCTCGGCCAGTGCGGTGTAGCGGGGCTCAATGTCGATCCCGATGCCCTGCCGGCCGAGGTGCATGGCCTCCACCAACGTGGTGCCGCACCCGCACATCGGGTCGAACACCACATCGCCCGGCGCGGTATACGCGCTGATCGCGTGCGCGGCCAGGTGAGGCAACATCTTGGCCGGATGGCTGGAGGTCCCCCGGACGTAGCGCCCTCGCCGCTGGTCACGCGCGGGTATCTGGCAGGTCAGCCACACCGAGGTGACCGGCAACATCTCAGCCATCGGCGCCTCCGCCCTCCGTCGCGCTGCGGGTCAGGATCAGCACGTCGGTGTGGATCACCAGCTGCGCCTGCTGGCCACGCCGGGGCGGCCGGTCGGCCGCCACGATGTGCTGCAGGTACGCCAGCCCGGCCCGCTTCGCGGCGACGACGACGTCGACCGGCAGGGTGACGTTGCCGTGCGGCAGCAGCACCGCCACGCAGCCGCCCGGCGCGAGGCGGGCGCGGCAGCGGAGAAAGAACTCGACCGGGCAGGCGTCGGCGACGGGCCAGCCGGTGACGATCAGCGTCGCCGCCTCACGCCCCCAGGCAAACGGGCGGGCCGCCTGCAGGTGGCTGCGGCGGTGTGCCGCGATGACCGCGCGGGCCAACTGCGGCCCCTCGGCCAGGTCGATGATGAGGTCGCACGGGTGGGTGAGGTTGTGGACCAGCCGCACGCCCATCGCGTTGGACATGGTCTCGCCCTCCTGCGGAGCAGGGACCGGCCAGACGGTGATCGGCACGGGCGGGTCGCCGGGCACCACGTCCCCCACGGGGACCGGTGCGCGGTGGACGTTTCTATCGGTCATGGGCACGGTGGCCCCCGGACCGGCGGGCGTACTGACGATCCCCAGTGCGCCGCTGACAGGCCGATCGAACCCGCCCCTCCCCTGACAGAAACGGTCAGCTCGGCCGCCAGACAGCCCCGCGGGCGGGCGGCGCACCGGCGAACCTGACACGAGCGGACACGACCTGTCCTGGTCTGACACTCGCTCGTGGTGTCAGGTCGGGCTGTCCCAATCGGGGGTCTCGAAGCGTTCGCGCAGGGCGAAGCGCTCCCGTGGAGGAGGCATCACCATGGCCACAACCCCCCGCACGAGGACAGGCGACACGGCGCTGACCACTGCCGAGACAGCCTTCGAGCTACTGACCTGCGAACCGGCTCCGCTGGTGTTCGACGCTCGCCCGGTACCAGGTCTGCCGGACACGACGATGCCGCTGGACGAGCTACGCGAACTGCTGATGGACGGACGCTACGACAGCGACACCACCGATGAGCTGTGGCGGCAGTTGGCCCACCACGCCCGCGAATGGGGACCGGCCTGGGTCGTCGGCGCGATCGGCGTGGCCCTGCCCGCCCTGACACACCTCGCAGCGAAGATCAGCCGCGGCTACGCCCGGCACGCCGACGACGTCGACTCCGCAGTCCTCGCCGGGTTCCTTCAGGCACTGCGTGCGGCGGACCTCACCCCGCCCCGGTTATGGCTGCGGCTGTGCTGGGCGGCCTGGCGCGCCGGGGCCGCGGTCGTCAAGGCCGACGACGGCGAGGAACTGCCGCTGGACCTGCCCACCGGCTCGCGTTCGCCGAGGATGCCCTACGGGCATCCGGATCTGCTGCTCGGCCGGGCGGCCGCCGCGGGCCTGATCACCGCCGAGGCCGCTGAGCTGATCAGCGCCACCCGCTTCGGTGACGCGCTGATTGAGCAGTTGGCCGCCGAGAAGGGCGTCACCGCGTCGGTCCTGCGGATGCGCCGCCGCCGCGCCGAACGCGTCGTGGCCGCCGCAGTCACGCGGGGCGACCTGTCCGGCCCGAGCCGCTCGTCCGGCTGCCACGAAGCCGCCATGGCGGCCTGACAACACCGCCCTGTGGGCATACAGCCTGAGTACATCGGTAGGTACGCCGTGACCTACAAGGACTTACTTTCCGACGCGATCAATGCGGCTGCTCCGGGGCTGTTCTCGTTACCGAGCTGACCACTGCGATCGGCTACACCCGATCCCTGCGCCACCGGTGCAAGCGTGCGCATCGCGGTTGCATAGAGCGTTTTGATCAGCGTGTCGGCGTCGCGTTGCTGCTCTAGGAGGCTGTTCAGCGAATCGCCGAGCGAGGTGGACATGGACACCACGGCGCTGCGCCGGCCGTCGTCGGTGACGCCGGTGACCGTGATGTAGCCGCCGTCGTGGCCCTGGTAGACGCCGCCGCAGGGCAGCGGGCGGCTGACCAGGCCGAGCCCGTGGAAGCCGCGCGGCCAGATCGCCTCGATGTCCTCGTTGATCTCGACCGTTCGTTTCATGTCGGCCAGTTGCGCGGGGCGCAGCAGCGGGCCGCCCAGCAGCGCATGGAAGAACCGGTCGAGGTTCCGGGTGCTGGAGACCATGGAGTCCGGGTCCACTAGGGCGCGAGCACCGCAGGTTCCGGGGCGGGTGCCCCGTCGGGGGTCCGGGGCCCGGCGATCTGCGGCTGCGCCGTGTGGGCGCGCGTGACCGGAAGCGATGCCGCCAGGCAGGCAGCGGGGACCCCGGCTGTGTGCCCGCCGGGACGGTGCGTCAGAGCATGGCGAGCCGGTCCACCAGCAGTTCCACCCTCTGCTCGGTGTGCTCCGGCGGCAGCCGTCCGGCCCGGGTCAGGGTGGCCAGCCCGTGCAGGGCCGCCCAGAATGTCTCGGTGAACAGCCCCGGGTCGACGCCGTCCCCGGCGACCTCGCCGAGGCTCTCCAGTAGCGCGGCGAAGGCGTCCTTGAGAGGTGCCGGGGTGTCCTCGTGCGCGAACGCCAGGCCGCCGTCGAGCTGGAAGATGGCGTCGTAGACCGCCGGGTTGCGTGCGGCGAAGTCGAGGTAGGCGCGGGCGAGGGCGGTGACCCGGCTACGAGGGCCGTCGGCGGCGGCGGTCGCGGCCCGCACCGCCGCGGCCATCTCGGCGGCGCCTTCGAGGGCGACGGCGCCGATGATCTCCCGTTTGCCGCGGAAGTGGCTGTAGAGGACGGGCTGGCTGTATTCGATGCGCTCGGCGAGCCGGCGGGTGGTGACCGCGTCCCAGCCCTGCTGCTCGGCGAGTTCGCGGGCCGTGGCCACGATGAGGCGTTCGCGGTCCGCCCGTTCGCGCTCCTTGCGTTCCTGTACCGACATGATTCGATCCTAGCACCGCTAGACGATCGAGCGGCAGCAGTGCTAGCGTTGCCACGCCAGCTATCAACGCTAGATCCCAGGAGGGGTCTTCATGCTCAACGCACTCGAGGTGTTCACCACCGTGGTCGTCGGCGTGATGGTGGGGGTGGAGTTCTCCGTCGCCTTCGTCATCAACCCGATCCTCAACGCCCTCCCGGAGGACAGTGGCCAACTCGGCCGCGCCCACGGGGGCCGGATGCTCGGCGCCGTGATGCCGGTCTGGTACATCGGCTCGCTCGTCCTCGTCGCGGTCTGGGCCATCGCCGGATGGCACCACCACGGCACCGGCCTCGTCGTCACGGCCGGCGCGCTGCTGATCCTCAGCGTGATCATGTCGATCCTGCTGCTCGTCCCGATCAACAACCGGGGCAAGACGTGGACCCCTGACAACCGGCCCGCCGACTGGAAGCAGCAGATGAACCGCTGGGACCGCTTGCACTACGTCCGCGTCGCCGTCATCATCGCCGCCTTCGCCCTGCTGGTCACCGCCCTCACCTGAGCCCGCGGGCCGACACCGCGCACGCGGCGCACAATCCCCCCTCCGCCGGGCGGCAGCGTGCCCGACATCCGGGAATGCAGCTGCCGCTGAGAGCCCACAACTGGGATCCCGACAAGCTACGCCCCTCGATGACCTGCGCGGCTCTGGGCTCTGGTTCGGGTGAGGTCATTGATCCAGATCACCGAGGCACGTTGCAGGACGACGGTGGCTTCGAACGCCTTGCGGGTACTAGCGATCCGCAAGCGTCCGTTGGGTGACACCGGGCGCCTGGTGTCACGATCGGCGACCCCGCTGGTGGCGACGAGGTGCCGGCCGTCGGAGGTGGTCACTCGGGCTTGAACGCCGGTCACACCGAGGGCGTGGATCGCGTCGGTGTCCCGTTGCAACCGGCCGGCGGCGTGGCCGGAGCCGGTCACCGATCCTTCGGCCCGGGTCGAGCCCGGTGGCCGTGAACGTGAGGGCGACAAGCTGCGCCGCCGCACCCAGCGCGACCCGCTGCCTCGGTTTCTGCTGTTCAGTCTCATGGCACTGACGTTAGGAGCGGCGTTGACGCGGACCGATACCTCGTCCCACCCGATGCGGTACAGCTCGCTGTAGCGTCGCCGGCGTCACTCGCGAACGCCAATCGCGTCGACCGGCTGCGACCGCATGGCGATCCGGGTCGAGGTCATGATGGCGGCCCAGCCGAGCAGCGCGGCGACCGCGACGATTCCCAGGTAGATGAGCGGTGGGATGGACGGGATCAGCGTCCTGGTCAGCCCGATGCTCGTGCCGATCAACGACGGGATCGCGGCCAGGGTACCGATAAGAACGGCTGCGACGACGACGATCCTCGTCTCGCTGCGCATCATCGCGAACACCTGGCGACGGGTGGCGCCGACCAGTTGGAGCAGGGCGAATTCGCGAAAGCGTGCGGCGGTCGCCATCACCAGGGTGTTCACCACGGCGATCGCGAGGTAGCCGAGCATGACCGCGTTGAGGATGAGGCCGACCGCAGACTCGCCGGCGGCGGCATCGCGCTGCGCGGCGACGAACGACTCGCGGTTGTTGACCTGGACGCTCGGGAGGTGTTGGACGGCCGATCGCAACGCATCGCCGAGTGCCCCGACGTCGGTTCCCGTGGCCGCCGCGATCAGCACCGCGAAGTCCAGGCGGTCGGTGGTGTGCTCCAGGACGAGGTCGTGCGGCAGCGTGACGTCACCGAAGCCGAGTCCTCTCTCGTAGAGCGCCACCACCGTGGGTCTGATCGGCGTGCCGTCACCGAGACGTAGGTCCACGGTGTCGCCGAGAGCAGCGCCGAGGGTGCCCGCCGCGATCCGGCTCAACGCGACCGCGTTGTCCCGCACATCCGCGACATCGCCTTGGAGAACGGCGAGATCCATGGTCTCGGCGAGCCGGTCGCCGATGATCCCCTGCGCCGGGTAGGTCCTGATCTGAGGGTCATCTCCCGAGGTGAACGCCAGCGTCCGCGTGCGGACGACCGGGGTCACCGCCGAGACGCCGGGCACGTCCCGGAGCACGTCCGCGACCTCGGGCGAGACGCCAGCGGACGTGGACGTGACGACGTAGTCCGCGCGCAGTCCGTCCGCGGCCTGATCCTGCGCGGCCGAGCTCGAGGTCGTCGCGCTGAAGAGCTGCGCGGCGGCCAGGGTGATGCCCATGATCACAGGAGTGGTCGCCGCGGCGAGCCGCCGGGAGTTGGCGTGCGCGTTCGCGGTCGCGAGGAACCCGCTGACGCCCGACCTGCGGTTCAGCCAGGGGCCCAGCACGGTGACGGCACCGCCGAGCAACCGCGGCCCCAGCAGCGCGACAGCGAAGACGAGCAGGAACGCCGAGAAGGCCGCGCTTTCAACGGCCCCTTCACCGGGTAGCACCAGCGGCAGCACGGCCGCGGTGGCGAGACCGACGGGGACCAGCAGCAAGCCGATGGTCAACCGAAGCCATCCGAGTTTGGGCGGCTCCACCGAGGCCTCGCCGAGCGCGTCCACCGGCCTGAGCTTGGCCGCTCGCCGGGCGGCTATCCAGCCGCCCAGACGGGCGCCGACCAGGCACAGCACCATCGCCACGAGTACCGGAAGCGGGCTGATCGACAGTTCGAAGTCGTCCGGTACCGCGCCGACCAGGGTGAAGGCTTCGTGGAAGAGGAAACTCAGCCCGATGCCCGGAATCACGCCGAGCACTGCCCCGAGCGTGCCCACCACCATGGTCTCGGCGGCAATCATGCCGAGCACCTGCTTCGGGGTCGCGCCGATCGCCCTCAGCAGCGCCAGTTCCCGCAGCCGCTGCCGAACGGACAGGGCGAGTGTGCTCGCCACGACGATCATGATCACCAAGACCATGCTGCCGCCGAACGCCAGCGACAGCTCGCTGATGAACGAACGCGTGCTGCCGATGTCGAGGAACTCGACCTCGCTGCGGTCACTGCCGGTGTAGACGACCACATCGGAGGCCGCCGCCTTGATGGCGCTTGCCAACTCGTCGGCATCGACACCGGGCGCGGCCAGCACGCCGATCGCGTCCACCCGGTCTGGTTGGCCGGTCAGTTCCCGGGCCCGGTCATCGGTGAAGAACAGTGCGGACTGCCGGACGAGACTGCCTCCAGGCAGACCCGCGATGCCCGTCACCCGGAAAGTCGACGTGTTCGAGCCGACCACGAGCCGAACCGACGCGCCGACAGTGACGCCGGCCCGCTCGGCCAGCGCGGAGTCCAGCACCACGTCGTCCGGCCCGGTCGGGGCCCGGCCGGCGCTCGTGGTGAACCGGCCGAGCGTGGCCGACTGCCAGCCATGCCCGAACGCGGGGGTGCCGTCCGGCCCGGCGAGCACCTCGGCGTCGGCCATCACGAGGCTGACCGGGACGTTGACCTCGGCGATCGCCGCCCGGACGCCAGGCACTCGCGCGATATCGCCGACCCGGTCGGCCGGCAGGGTGGCCCGCTCGCCGAACCTGGGATCCACGTCGTCGGCCACCAGCAGTGCCTGCGGGGCGCCCACCACCAGGTCGGCAGCCTGATAGCGCTCGGTCGGCACGCCCGAGCGTTCGCTGCTCTCCAGCAGGATCCCGCAGGCCGTGATCACCGCCGAGCCGAACAGCACCGCCACGAATGCCGCGACGAACCCGCCCTTTCGTCCCTTGACCGTGCTCCAGGCCAACGCCAGCATGCGCTTGGACATCACGCGGCGGCCCACGGCTCGCCTAGGTGAGTCATCCGCTCGGCGATCTGCTCGGCGGACGGCCGGGGCATCTCGCCGGCCAACCGGCCGTCTGCGAGGAACACCACGGTGTCAGCCTGCGCGGCCGCCACCGGATCGTGCGTGACCATCAGCACGGTCTGCCCCAGGTCGTCGACGATCTTCCTGAGCAGTGCCAGGACCTGGCGGCCGGTGCCGCTGTCCAGCGCGCCCGTCGGCTCGTCGGCGCACACCAGGTCGGGCCGGTTGACGAGCGCTCTGGCGATCGCCACCCGCTGTCGCTGGCCACCGGAGAGCTGGCTCGGGCGCCGGTCGTGATGCTCGGCGAGCCCGACCGCGGCGAGGACACTCGCTAGTTGCTCGGGATCGACCGGTTTCTCGGCCAACCGGACGGGCAACGTGACGTTGTCCGCCACGCTCAGCGCACCGAGCAGGTTGTACGCCTGAAAGACGAACCCGATCCGGTCCCGGCGCAGCTCCGTCAACTCGGTCTCCGAC
The DNA here is from genome assembly GCF_053599835.1 of Micromonospora sp. NPDC005163. Taxonomy (NCBI): domain Bacteria; kingdom Bacillati; phylum Actinomycetota; class Actinomycetes; order Micromonosporales; family Micromonosporaceae; genus Micromonospora; species Micromonospora sp. NPDC005163. Next base: position 10,257 of record NZ_JBSFYP010000057.1, on the reverse strand, counting down.
CGGCCGGACAGCTCCGTGTCACCCAGCACGACCCGGCCCGATGTCGGGCGGTCCAGGCCGGCCGCACAGTTCAAAAACGTGCTCTTGCCGGACCCGGACGGGCCCATGACGGCGGTGAACGTACCGCGCGGGAATCCGACTGTCACCCCGTCGAGAGCGCGTACCTCATTCCTCCCCGACCCGTATACCTTTGACACCGAATCCAATTGCACTGCGTACGGATGTGTCGCAAATGTCGGCATTGCATCCGGGTATAGCGAGTGGATCGCGGTGGCCTCGACCAGCGCCCCGCGTCGTCTCGATAGGTTTCTGCTGTTGAACCTCATGCGTTCCGACGCTAGATTCCGCGCCGTCGGATACCGATATCCCGTACCACCCGATGTGAGGTACAGCTGGCTGTAGTGCTGCGGGCGGCGGCCACGGGGCAGACTTGGCGCCGTGTCGGGAACGCGAAGGGACGCTGCCCCAAGGAGGGTACGCAGAAAGGGCATCCTGTGACGTCGGGTCGACGGTGGGTGCAGGCGTGGCGTGGCGGGGCCTACCTCCTGAAATCACTGGCCACTGGGATCGCCACGCTGCTCGCGCTGCCGCTGCTGTGCCATCCGAGGCTCGCCCGGCGATGGGCGAATTGGCACCGTGACCGCGCCGGCCGACTGCTCGAGACGCCGTTGGCATCGCGTCCTGCCCTGCGCGCGACGGCACGCCGGGCATGGGCCGATCCGGCGACGCCCCGCGACCTGCTCTGGCTGCCGGTGAACGCCATCACCGCAGTGCCGCTCGGCCTGCTCGCGCTGCTGTGCGTCGGCAACATCCTGACCGCCGCGGTCGCCACACCACTGTGGTGGGCGTTCGCACCGCAGGATCGACCACGGCTGTTCATCGATATTCCGGTGACCGGCTGGGCGACAGCCCTCACACTCGGTCCACTGCAGATCCTCCTGCTCACCGCGCTGGCGTACCTGGCCTTCGCGCCGATCGCTCGCGCACACGCCCGGATCTGCCTGGTAGTGCTGTCGCACTCGGCAGCCGAACAGCTCGCCGACCGGGTCGCCGTGTTGACCCGCACCCGGGCAGACGTGCTCGACGCACACGGCGCAGAGCTGCGCCGGATCGAGCGCGACCTGCACGACGGCACCCAGGCGCGGCTGGTGGCCATCGCGATGCGGCTGGCCGTGGCCCGGCGGGCACTGTCCAACAATCCACGAAACGAGCAGTTCCTGGAAGGACTCCTTCGGGACGCACACGAAGGAACCGAGGAGGCGATGACCGAACTCCGCGACGTGATCCGAACCGTCTACCCGCCGATCCTCGCCGACCGCGGCCTCACCGGTGCACTGACCGCAGTGACGGCTCGCTGCGGCGTGCCAACCCGGCTGGACATCGACAACCTCGAAACGGTACCGGCGGCCGTGGAGTCTATCGTCTACTTCGCCGTCGCCGAGGCACTCACCAACGTCGCCAAGCACAGCCAAGCGACTACGGCCGGCGTACGGGTGAGCCGCACGGCAGACCGGTTATCGGTGGTGATCACCGACAACGGCGCTGGCGGCGCCGACGATCGGCTGGGCACCGGCCTGGCCGGGATCCGTCGCCGGGTGCTCGCTCTCGACGGCACCGTCGACGTCGATAGTCCGGCCGGCGGGCCGACGACGATCACCATGGAGCTGCCGTGCGGGTTGTAATCGCCGAAGACAACGTGCTGCTGGCCACCGGACTGGAACTGCTGCTCAACAGCGTGGGGTTCGACATCGCCGCCATCGCGGGCGACGCGACGGGCTTCCTCACCGCCGTGCGGGACCATCGGCCCGACGTCACCATCGTCGACGTCCGGCTGCCGCCGTCATTTCGCGACGAGGGCATCCGAGCCGCCCTGCAGGCCCGTCGAGAGCACCCTGGCCTGCCGGTCCTGGTGCTGTCGCAGTACGTCGAGCAGCAGTACGCCGCCGAACTCCTCTCCACCACCGGCGGCGGCGTCGGCTACCTCCTCAAGGATCGCGTCAGCCGGGTGGATGAGTTCGTCGACGCGCTGCGCCGAGTGGCCGCCGGTGGCACCGCCATGGACACCGAAGTCATCGCCCAACTCCTCACCAACCGCGGCGACCCGATCGCCGTCCTCACCCCTCGCGAACGCGAGGTACTCGCGCTGATGGCACAGGGACACGACAACAACACCATCGCTGACCGGCTTTTCATCACCGACAACGCCGTGCACAAGCACATCGGCAACATCTTCAACAAGCTCGGCCTCGCCGTCACCGACAGCGGCCACCGCCGCGTCCTCGCCGTTCTCACCTACCTCAACGGCGCGGGCCAGATCGGCGGCGACTGAGTACGCCGGTGACTCGCTCAACCGCGGCGACCAGCGCCGCCGGGGCAGCGCGCATCCGAGCTTTCTCCACGGCGGCACAAAGATCTCCAACTCGGCGACGAGGCCGATGACGTACGCGACAGACTCCGCGAGCAACAACTCCATGTGATCACGCCGCCTGCCCAGGCACACTCCATGAAATCCCATAAAAGAGTGCGCCCCAGCCGCACAGAACTCACGTGATCACGGCCCACCGACCGCCCACTTCCATGATCACGTACGTTTGTTTGGTCAGCGGCACCCAAGGGCAAGCCCGGGGCCCATCCCGAAATCTTGGAAGTTTAGGCACGTCACAGCGGCCTTGGAGCTCCAAAAATCGGCCCGCCAGACACCAACTACTGAGACGTCCGGTACCAGAGGTGTAGTCGGTCAATCACCCGACGCCCGCCCATCGGCACGACCGGACGTCCTCGCACCCGGACGTACCACCTCTGGCGGCTACCTAGGGTGACGGGGCGCTCCGACGCCGACGCGCACGATCGGCGGCAGATCCGGGTGCCCGATCTTGAATCACGCCGGCTCAGACCTACCGACAAGGGGTGGCGAGGATCGTCGCGCCGACCGACGGCACAGGACCGACTTGGTACGGTCTGGCAGTGGAGTGGGCGGTCTTCTGGCGCATCGTCGAAGGTGCCCGGGCTGAGGTGGGTAGTGACACCGAACGCGTCGCCCAGGCGCTCCTCCGTCGCCTTCGCGCGTTGGCCCCAAGCGAGATTGAACAGTTTGAGGAGCTTTGGTTCCAGGCACAGGACAAGCTCTACAACTGGTCAATCCGGGACGCCGCGACGCTGCTGCTTGGTCCCTTGAGCGAGGATGACTTTCCCGCGTGCAGGACTGGATCGTGTCGCACGGGCGGCCAACCATGCAGCGTGTCCAGGACGGTCGAGCTGGCGCGTGACCGGCGCAACGCTCGGATTGACTGGTTCTGCGGCCTCCCACTCGAGGCGCACATCGCCGCAACCGGGGCTCCCCTCGCTATCGATGGGCCTTCCTTGGGTGAAGCCCGCGGTGATCACCACCGCGTCCGGGTCGCAGCGCACCCCACGGGCACGCGCGAGATAGACGGCCACCGCCGCCCGCAACGCGGGCAGTCCCGTCGGGTCGGGATGGTCGAACGTGCCGTGCGACGCCGTCGCCAGCACGCGGCGAACACTGCCGGCCCAGACCGTACGCGGGAACGAACCGAGATCGGGAATCCCCGGCCGCAGCTCGATCACCGGCCCGGTCGCCGTCGCGGGCCGCGGCTTCTCGCGCGAGTCGGGCGGTTCGTGAGGTACGTCCGCGACCCGGGTGCCCGAGCCGGGCGCCGACACCAGCCACCCTTCCGCCACCAGTTGCGCGTACGCCTGCACCACCGTGCCCCGGGACCGGCCCAGGTCGGTGGCTCCGGCTCCCGGGCAAGCGCGACCCGGCCGGCAACCGGCCGGTCCGAATGCTCTCCCGTAACGCGTTCTCCAGCATTCGGCCCGGAAAACCCGCACCCGGATCGAACTCCAGATACAGGTCGAGTGACTCCACCACCCGCCAACGATCTCAACCGGCTGGCCACGGTGCGGGTGCGGCGACGACTCGTCGACCGGTGCACGTGCGGCTCCACCCGTTTGGGTGGTTTGCCGAGTTTCGACCTTGGTGCGGAGTCCGGATCGGTAGGACGCAGGTAATGGGGGACGAACAGCCAGGCGGGCTACTCAGGGCGCCCCGGGAACGGCAGCCGGTGGCGCTCCTGGAGCTTTTCTTCGACCTGGCGTTCGTCTTCGCCTTCACTCAACTCTCCCGAAAGCTGATCTCGGAGCTGACCTGGACGGGGGCGTACCAGACCCTCGTGCTGCTCCTCTCGGTGTGGTGGATCTGGAGCCTTACGGCGTGGCTGACGAACCGGTTGGACCCTCGCCGCACCACGGTCCAGGTGGTTGTCCTGGGCACCATGATCGCCAGTATCGCGATGGCAGCCGTTCTGGCCGACGCCTTCGACGAGCGCAGCGTTGTATTCGCGAGCGTTTACGCCGTACTCCAGATCGCGATGGCGCTCTTCTTCGCCGTCGCCCTGCCCCAACCGGAAAGGCGCACCGGCTGGCGGCTACTCGTCTGGTCCACCGGCACCGGCGTGCTCTGGATCGCGGGCAGTGTCACCGGCGATGCCGCACGCGCCGTGCTCTGGACCCTCGGCGCGGCGATCAACTACGCCGCGTTCACCCTCCGGTTTCCCACCCCACGGCTCGGGCGGATAACCGCACCCGAGTGGCCCGTCGCCGCCGAGCATATGGCGGAGCGGCACCGCCAACTCTTCATCATCGCCCTCGGCGAACTGATCCTCGTCACGGGGCTCACCTTCACCCGGACGGACTTCACCGCCGACCGGACCGGCGCCTTCGCGGCCTCGATCCTCACCACCGTGCTCCTCTGGAGGATCTACGTCTTCCGCGCCGGAGAACTACTTGCCGAAGCCATCGACGCCGCCGCCGATCCGATACGGCTGGCCCGCCCCATGGCACTCGCCCACCTGACAATGGTGGCCGGCGTGGTCGTCACCGCGGTCGGCGACGAACTCGTCATCGCCCAACCGTTCGGCCACAGTCACCCGGCGTGGGTCGCCGTCCTCGTCGGCGGACCCGCGCTGTTCATCGTGGGACGGGCCCTCCTGGAACACACGGTCTTCGGTCGGGTTTCGCCAGACCGACTGATCGCCCTGCTCACCCTGCTCGCGCTGGCGGCACCGCTGCTGCTCGCCCCACCGCTGCTGGCCGCTGTCGCCATCGCCGCGGTCCTCGCCGCCGTCGTCCTCTCCGATGCGCGGGACGCGCGAAAGCACCCGCCAGCCGCACCACGGGACAGACGGCCGTAGCGGGACCCGGGAGCCCGCCGTGGCAGGCCCCCGGTCCGCGACCGTTACCGGGTTACCGCGAACTCGATCCGGGTCGCGGTGTCCTCGATGCCGGTGAAGCCCTCACCGGGGTTGAGCAGGTCCTCGCCGAAGTCGACGTCGGGATCGTCGGCGGTGCCGCCGATGTTGTCGGCGCCGACGCCGAACATGAGCGCAGGGTTGCCGCCCTGGTCCATGATGTTGGCCTGTTCGTTGAACTGGTCGACGTGCCAGTTGCCGAAGAAGTGACCCGCCTCGTGCGCGGTGACGTTGCCGACCGCCTGCCCGACGAAGGCGATCCGGTCACTGGCCGCCGTCATGTACGTGTTTAGCGAGGCCTCGCCGGACGGGTCGCTCAGCACGTCGAGCAGCACCAGGGCGCTGTCCTCGGTGCCGAAGTTGCCGGGGTTGATGTATTGGGCGATGCCGATCGTGGGGATCCCGGACTCGGCGATCGTGCCGCCGACGATCACCCGGCTCACGTTCGGCTCGCCGAACGGGTCGGCGTGGTCGCGGCTGTTGCGGATCCGCAGGTCGAAGCGCTCGTTGAGGCCGCTCTCGATCATGTCGTGCCGGACGTTCTCCTCGACCTCGGCGACGATCGCGTCGATCACGGCGTCCTCGTCGGCGGTGGTGAGGCCCCACCGGGCCCGACACGCCCTCCGGAACGCCGGCCGATCTGCGCGACGAGACCCGTACGAGGCAGCGTTTCCCCAAGCTCACGGCCTACCTCGACAACAATCCGTGGATCGAGCGTCCATGGAAACGCGCGGCCAGCTGACCACCGCCTGCGCTCGGCGGCATTACAGGATGCATCTTCGGCGCACGTGCGGACTGGAGGAGGGGGCGAGGCGAGGTGCTCAGCGCAGTTCGACCTCGACGCCGTGTTCGGTGAGCATCTGCAGGAGGTAGTCGAGGGTGACCGCTGGCTCGTACCGACGCCGGTTGTAGCCGGCGACGAGGTGTTCGCGGGCTACCGCCGAGTTGTGCCAGACCAGCCGGAACGGTGTGCGGGCACCCCACCTCGAATGCAGGCAGTCGCTAAGGGCGTCGAGGTTCCAACCGAAGTAGCCGCCCGGGCCGTTGATGGCCTCGCCGATGGCGCAGTAGAAGCCCTCGATGTCGGTGACGAAGCGGCCGTCGAGGTCAAACACGATCCCTGCCGACTGGTCCAGGAGATCGGAGCGGCGATAGGCCAGTGCCATGCCGGACCATTCGTGCCGTAGCGTCCGGTCGTAGCCGGCCCACAGGTTGCGCTCAGCGGGTCGGCCAGCAAGCCACTGCTCCAGAATGGACGTTTTCCCGTCGAGTGCGGCTGGTGTCCCTCGCTGGCGACGGTGACGTCAAGGAGGCCGTCACCGAGCAAGGACGGCACGCTCGACACGATCGTGCCGTACACGAGGCCGCCTATCAGGGGTGACGCCGAGCCATCGGCGGCGATGGCTTCCTCGTCGGCTGTTACCTGGCGACGGCGTAGGCCGGTCTTTGTCGACTTCGGCATGGCGGCGATCGCGGCCTGCAGTAGCGGCTCGGGTTGGCACCCGACCAGGACGACGTTCGGTACCGGTGGCGCGGCCTGGTCCCGGAAGACGCCCGTGATGTCGGCGCAGGCACCGTACGGTGTGTCGTCCGTACCGCGCAGCACGAACCCGGTTACGTCGCCGGGGTGGTCGACGGCGTCCGTGCGATCGTCCACGTGGACGAGGCCTTCCAGGTCGACGTCGACACGCCCTGGCGAGGTCGTCGACGGCCGTTGGCCCAGGACGGTCACGTCGAGCAGATACACGCCGAACCAGCCGTCCCGTGTCGCTCGGTCGTCGGGCATCGCCGACACCCACAGGTTGCCCAACCAGTCGCGGCCGCCGTCGACGGCAATCGCAGCGGGGCCACTGTCGAGGCTCGAGGCGACGGCCCCGTCCGGTACGCAGCCCAGGAGGGTGAAGCGTTCCCGCGGCCGGGGTGGCAGATCGACGAACAACCCGTCGACGTTGACGCACAACGCTAGGACATCCCCGTCGTCGGGAACTGCGGGTCCGCGAAGCAGCCAACGCGGCGAGACCCGCCGATTCCACGTCCACCGCTGCTGCTCCGGCTGGTCGGTCGTCACCTCCCGACCATACTGGCGAATCACGAACTCGCCTCGCGCACCACCCAGCTCGTCGGTGCTCCGCAACGCAGACGCACTACTTTCGGCAGATCCGGTCGTTGCCACCCGCCAAGGTCGACGCCCTGTTCGCGGCAGATCCGTGCACCCTCGTCATCCGAAGGATCGCTCAGCGAAGCTGATCCCGGCGCGCTGGGCCGATGTGAGCATCTGCCGGGCGACGAGTTGCGGCGGCAACCGGAGATACTGGGTGTAGCCGGAGGCCCGAAGGCGGAACTCGAAGTTTTGGCCTTCGATTTGCCACAACGGCTCGGGGTTGCTGTCCGGCGGATCAAGCCGGTGAACATCGGCGATTTCCATGACTTCATGGAGGGGTCCGAGCCGGCCGGTGATGTCCCAAGCCCCTTCGAACACGAGCGTCGCGGGTGCAACCGGCCGGGGGGTTGGTACTCGGCACATGATCATCTTTCCACGCGCGTGGTCGACACCTTCGGATCCGCCGAAGAGGTCACCGAGTAGAAGGCCCTGGTCAGAGGGTTACCGGTGGGATTCGAGTCTCAGGACCCGGGATCCATAAGGACGCCACCACGGTGAGACCCAGAGCCATACGCCGATGCAGCGTGCCTTTCGTGATTGGAGGCAGCGGGCCTGGGACGACAGCCGGCACCAGCCAGGCGGGGAGCAGCGAAGCGTGACCACTTCGGTGTTCTCTGGGAGGTCACGTCGGCCCGCTCGCCCCGCATCACCGCGGTCAGCGCACTGTTCCGCGTCCGGCTGCGGTGAGCACGTCGGGCGCGGTGACCACTTCGCCAACCTGCGCCCACCTCCAAGGCCAGGCCATCCAGCAGCTCCTTACCGCCCTGACCTGCGGATACTCCGCTACCAGGCGACATAGAGTGCTGTCAACTGCTGCTCAATATGGCTGAGCACTCCGTGTGAAGCAGGACGCTGAACCGACTCTGACCTGCGGAAACGGAAGACTACACGTCGAGGCGGGTGCCGTTCAGCGCCGCTCGGTGCCGTTGGATGCGGTTCAACGCCGTTCAGTGCACCCAACTGCTCCCAACCTGCTCCCCCGATCGCGGCCGCACATCGATGTACACGGTCAGGTACTAAGCGATGAGTTCGAGCGGAGAGCTCAGGGACATCGGGCTGCTCACCGCCACCGGTTTCCGGTGGCGCGTACGTAGTTCCGCCACACGTACCGCCATGGGGTGACGGCGAGGATGACGACAACCAGGGAGCAACTGACCACGGTCTCGGTCATGGCCGCGTCGAGGTCACCGGTGGTGGCTCCGGGGAGGGCGACCAGTGCGAGCCAGAGGAGCTTCCAGAGCGACTCGAACAGCAGCACGGGAAGCAGCTTGACCGGGTATCGCAGGCCGAGGAACGCCAAGAGGGACATGGCGGTGAGCATGCAGAGCGTCACGCCCTCGTAGAGCGGCAGGGTGGCGACGTCGGGCAGGAGCGGCCACTTCACCAGGGCCAGTCCGACACCCATCAGGAGGTAGCCGGCGCGCATCAGGTGCAGGCGGGTCAGGGACAGATCGGAATGGATAGTGGGTGCGGCGACAGTGGTAGTGGACATGGGATTTACTCCTGGTCGAGATGGGATGGTGGCGGTCGTGCGGCAGTACGTGTTCGGGGCGTGTGGGTCAGCCTCGTCGCGTGAACCCAGGGGGTCTACTGGTGTTGCTGTTCCTGGGAATCAGGGTCGTGCGCGGCGTCGATGGAGGTGAGGGAGATGAGGGTGACGCCGAGGTCGCGGACCTTGGTGAGCAGGCCGTGCAGCTCGGCTTGGTCCGTCACGGCGCCGCGAAGTGTAGTGGCGTCGTCCTCGTGGGTGAGGGCGAGGCCGCCGAACCAGGTCGACCAGTGCTGGTCGAGGTGTCCGTGGATACGGAGCTCGTAGCGCAAGGGTGCATGGGCGTCGTTCGGCATGGTCAGGACCTCACCCCCGCGGCTTCTGCTCGCCGTGCCGGTCGCACTCCGGGGCGGCGGATGATGACCCACTCTGCGACGGCAGCGTTGATCACCCTGCCTGAGCTGACCGACAGACCGGTGCTCCAGTCTAAGGTGACACGCCACCCAATGTGAGCCATGAAACCAGAATCCGACGTACGCACATCGGCAGATCCGGTCGTCGCGCGGACGGAGGTCGACGCTCTGATCGCGGCAGATCCGGATATTGAGTCGCCGTAGTAGGGGCAGGAAGCCTGTCTACTCCGCGGGTGCAACCCAGATGGCGGATAGCTGTCTGACGTGGTGGACCATGGTGTTCACTCGGCAGGTTCCCGACGCTTTGGGCGGCCATCGCTGTCACGCTTGGGCGACGGCGGCTTGCGGCGATGCCGTGCCATACTGCGGCACGTGCACGTGACCGGGGAAGTGCAGATGACGTACGGCCTGCTGCGGCGGATGAGCCAAGACGCACTGGGCCGCTGGCAACGGGTTATGCGGACGCTCCTGCTCGCCCTCGCGGCACTGGCTGTGCTGTTGGCCACGCTGCTCGCGACACTGACGGGGTTCAACGGTCGGCTGCTCTACGTCGTGCTGATGTTGTGTGCCGCGTTCGCCGTGACCGAACTCCTTCCGGTACTGAGTTGGTTGCTGCAGCGCAGCCTCTTCGTCGAGCCGTTCCGGTACGAGGTGAGCACGTCGGGCGTCGACATCCAGACCGCGAGCAGCCGGACACAGATCGACTGGTCCGGCATCACCCGGATTCGGCGGCGACGCCACACCTGGCTGCTGAAGTACGGCATGAGCCAAATTCCGGTGCCGCGGGCGGCGTTCGCGCCCGAGGATCAACGAATCGTGGACGACTTCATCGTTAGAGCGTCCGCCAGTAGGTCATCGGATGCGAGGGCTGCGGGGTCGGGTGTCCCACCGGTAGTGCTTCCACGCCCGCACGATGATGCTACGGAT
>NZ_JBSFYP010000056.1:0-44809 GCF_053599835.1 Micromonospora sp. NPDC005163 | reverse complement strand
ACGCCCGGTCACATTCCGAACCCGGAAGCTAAGCCCTCCAGCGCCGATGGTACTGCACTCGTGAGGGTGTGGGAGAGTAGGACGCCGCCGGACAAACATTGGTCAGGGCCACCCCTTCAGGGGGTGGCCCTGACGCATTTCCGCACCCAAATCTGCCGATCACCATTCGCTATCCGATCCGGGAGAGAGCCGCCTGGGCCCGCGGGCACTGCCAGCAGGCGACACCGTCGACCACAGCCGCGGTCGGCGGATGGGTGTCGCCGGCCGCACAGCCGGGCCAGACCGTGTCACCCTCGTCGAACTCCTTCTCCTGCAACAGGTCTGCCAACTCGACGACGGCCCGCTCGACGTCGCTCGTCACCGGGAGGCTGCCCAGGAGGGCATCGCCCGGCTGTCCCCGCCAGCGGTAACGGACCAGCAGGTTGTCGAGATCCCCCAGGTCCACGTCCAGCGGCTCCACGACGGCACCGCGCCGGGCGAAGTCGTCCGCCACCCGCCGTACCGCGCGCTGGTAGCACTCCAGCGCGCCGAGTACGCGCTCGACGTAGTCGTCGGGTTCCGACATGGCGCCCAGGCTACTCACGGGTGAGCGTGCTGGCCGTGGTCACGGCGGTGCGCAGCAGCACCCGGGTCCTGCGGTGGATCAGCGACGCTCAGGACGGCTTCGGGCCGCAGACGTAGCGGGGCTCCGCGTTGTAGCGCCAGGTGAACTTCTCCCGCTTGACCACCGCCCCGCCCTTCTTGATGACCCGGAAGGCGTCCTGGGTGAAGCCGTTGATGCCGTTGCTCGGGATGCACGTCGGGCCGGGTTCGAGGTGGATGAGCTTCGGCGTGGTCGTGTTGCGGCGTGGCCCGTACTCCGTCTTCACGCTGTCGTAGATCTTCGTGCTCCAGATCGACACGGTGATCGTGCTCGACGTGTAGGACGTGTCGATGAGCAGGCCGTACTGGGTGTTGTTGCGGAACTTGAAGTCCAGGTTCGGCCAGAAGATGGTCGACTCGATGACCGCCGGGTACCGGTCGAACCAGTACGAGTGCGGCTTGTGCTCGACGTCCTCCAGCCCCGCGTAGTAGGTGGCGTTGAACAGCGTGGTGGTGAACTGTGAGGTGCCGCCCCCGACACCGGGCACCAGCTTGCCGTCCAGGATCACCGGCGCGTCCCGGTAGCCCTGCGCGTAGCCGCGTTCGCCGGTGTGGCCGTTCAGCGAGAACGTCTTTCCCGGCAGCACGACCGTGCCGTCCACCTCCCTGGCGATCGTGGCGATGTTCTGGCTGCGCGACGAGGCCATGCCCCCGGTGAACCGGGTGGTGAAGGTGGAAACCCGCTCCTTGATGCCGAGACCGGCCAGCTTCTCCGCGGTCAGCTCGGGCGGTGTCGGCTTCAGTTCGCCGGTCACCTCGCGGCCGTCCGGCTTCGGCAGCACGGCGAGCAGATCACGGCCCAGGGTGGCGGTGTCCAGCTGCTGCCCGGGTCGCCCGTCGGTGACCTTCGGTCGGCCACCGGAAATGGTCATCGTCGCGTTCTTCGGCGGCACCTCGATGGCGTCCAGGTCGTCGCCGAGCGCCGAGCGCAGCCGCTTGACGTCCACCGTCGGGGTCAGCTTGCCGGCCTTGTCGGCGGTGAACCGCAGGCCCTTCGCGATGGCCGCGGGCGGGATCTTCAGCGAGCCGCGATCGGTGCGCAGGGTGACCGGTGCGGAGACGGCCGGCTTCGCCAGCTCGGCGACCAGCCGGTCCAAGTCCTCGGCGGTGGTCGCCGGCTGGCTCTCCACCAGCGGCACGGTGACCTGGGTGCCGGTCAGCCAGCCGGCGCGGACCGCGTCGGCGGAACGCTGCGGGTCGAACGCCAGCCCCGGCTTGGGCTGGACCACCTTCGGCGTGGTGCCCTTGTAGGTGATCGCCGGCATCGTCATCGGGCGGGCCTGGTCGCCGAGCACCTTGCGGAGCGCGACGTCCAGCCGATCCACGTCGACGGTGACGACCGGGTCGACGGTGCGGGAGCCGACCAGTCGGCTGACCGGGTGCGCGTCGGCCTCGGCTGCGGCCGCCACGGTGCCCTCGACGTCGACGTTCAGCCCCACGTCGGTGGGGTTGATCTCGGCCGTGCGCTCCCCGACGCTGACCCGCAGGGGCGCGGCGAGGGCCGCCGCCCGCCGGTCCAGCTCCGCGCGCAGCTCCCGGTGGGCGTCGGTACGGCTCCGGCCACCCAGCTCGGCGCCGAGCACACTGGTGCCACGGGGAACATCCCCGGCGTACGCCCAGGCGCCAGCGCCCGCCACGGCGGCGAGCACGCCGCCGGTGACGCCGGCGGCGAGGAGCATCCGTAGCCGGCGGGGGCTACGCCGGCGGCCCTCCGGCTCGCCGATGGGAGGTGGCGTGACCTGCCCCGGCCCGTTGTCGGGCCAGGTGACCGCGGTGACCTGCACGGTGGGCCGGTCGTCGGCGGGTGGACTTGTTTCGCCGTACAGCGTCACTGCAACCTCGATCGCCAGGTGCCGCGGGAGGTCCTCCCTCCCGGAGGCACCTACGGTAACGAATGCCCGGCCGTCCTCGTCGGCTGCACGCCCACCGGTGCCGATACCGCGTGTCGTCCCGGCGTGTCGCGCGGGGCGGGGGCGATGTCCGCGTGGGACCGCGCACGTGGCACGGTGGCGCTGTGAACACTGCGGAGCGGGTGTTGGCGTACGGCGGCGGGTGGCTGGACCGGGCGGGTGAGTTGCGCACCGATCCGGCCCGGCTGAGCGCACTGCTCACCGACGCGACCACCGTGGTGCTGCCGCTGTGGCGGGACCGCTGTCTCGTCGACGGGAACGGCCCGGTTCGGTTGACCGCGGAGCTGGCGTCTCTCGTCCGGTCCGCCGCGGTCGAGTCCGTATTCCTGGGGCTCGACGGGGACGCCGCCGTGTTCGCCGCGGACCTCTCCGCGCTCGGCGAGCAGTCCGCCGTCGAGATGGCCGGTGCGGCGCGGGCCGTCGACGTACGCGCACTGGTCGGCCGGCTGGACCCGGCCGAGGCGGCCGTCCAGGCGTACGCGCGGGGGTTGCTGCACTGGCACCGGCAGCAGCGGTACTGCGGCGCGTGCGGAGCGCCTGCTGTGGCTGGCGGCGGCGGGCACGTGCGGACGTGCACCGGCGGGGAGTGCGGGCGGCTGCTGTTCCCCCGGATCGAACCGGCGATCATCGTGCTGGTGGTGGCACCCGACGAACCGGGTGTGCCGGAGCGCTGCCTGCTGGCCCGGCACGCGGGCGCGGCGCAGGACGCGTACTCGACGCTGGCCGGCTTCGTCGAGGTGGGCGAGAGTCTGGAGGACGCGGTCCGGCGGGAGATGGCCGAGGAGGCCGGGATCACCGTGACGGACGTGGCCTATCAGGGGTCGCAGGCGTGGCCGTTCCCGGCCGGGCTGATGGTGGGCTTCCGGGCCAGCGCCGGATCGGACGAGGTCCGGGTGGACGGTGTGGAACTGCTGGAGGCCCGCTGGTTCACGCGGGCGGAGCTGCGGGAGCGGGTCTCCGCCGGTCGTCCGCTCGGCCGGGTCGACTCGATCGATCACCAGCTGCTGGGCGCCTGGCTGGCCGACGGCGACTGACCCTCGGCCACCGGTGGCCGGTCTTCCGGGGTCCGCCGCGGGTACGGCGAACGGTCAGCCAGATCATCACGGCGGCGGTCAGCGCGGCGGTGACCAGCGCGCAGCTGAGCACGCCCTCGACCGTGCGCGGCGCCACCAGCAGGGCCGCCCCGACCAGGCCGGCGGTGGCCACCCAGAGCGGCGCGGCCGGCCATCGGGCACCGGTCGCCACCCGGTCGTTGACCAGCATGAACACCACCGCGTAGAGAGCGCCGGTGGCGGCGAAGAGCGGGGCCGCGCCGGCCAGGTGCAGGTAGTCCGCGCCGCCCACCAGCCGGAAGGCCAGCCCACCGGCGAGGGTGGCGGCGGTCACCAGCACCGCACCGCAGGCCACGATCAGCGCCAACGCGAGCGCGCGAGCCCTCCGGTCGCCCCACGCCAACCTCGGCAGCACCAGCAGCGTGACCACCTGCGGCGCCCAGAGCGCGCCCTTGGTGAGCACCGACCCGACCGCGTAGCCGCCGGAGCCGGTGGCCGGTAGGAGTTGGCGGGCGAGGATCAGGTCGGCGTACGAGATGACGAGCATCGCCAGGGTGGCGCCGCACGCTGTCAGCACCTGCCGGCCGCTCAGTGTGCGGTCCTGCTCGCCGGCAGGGGTGGGCGCGACCCTCGGCTCAGGGGCGGCACCGCTGACGGCCGTGCTGCCGGGGGCGGCGAGCCGGGCCAGCAGCGGCAGGACGAGGAAGCCGGCGAGCATGCCGAGCAGCAGGGAGCCGACCGGTCCCCACCCGAGGGTGAGCCCGACGATGAGCCCGCCGTAACGCCCGGCGGCGAGCCCGGTCATCGCGCCCGAGAGCCGCAGGAACCGCTGGTCACCTTGAAGCTCGCCGAGCCAGCGACCGGCCAGCACAGTGGCGAAGGTGGTCGGGGCGAGCAGCAGGGTCAGTGCGACCGGAAGCCGGAGCGCCAGGGTGAGCACCGGTGCCGCGGCGAGGGTCACCCCGGCGGTGAACGCGGCGGTACGCAGCGCCAGTCGTGTCGTCCCGCTGGACCCCCACCTGGCGCGGTGGGCCGCCACCGCGATCTGCAGGCCGAACCCGGGCACTGCCGCGATGGCGCCGAGCGCGAGCACCGTGGCCAGCGCGCCGAGGTCGGAGGCGGTCAGTTGCCGGGCACCGAGCATGGGGACCAGGTAGGCCAGGCCGTTGGTCAGCATGGTGGCGGCGGTGACGGCCGCGCCCGCGACACCGAGCCGTACGACCCCCTTGTCGCGGGCCGGGCGCTTCGCCGCGTCGGGCCGGGTCACCTCCGCCACCAGCCGGGGCTCTTCGGTGGTCACTCGGGCTTCGGCACCAGGTCGCCGATGGTGATCTCGTTCGTGCAGAGCGTCAGGTCCGAGCCGGTCACCGTCAGCTCCACCGCGTCGTCACCGCCGGTGATTTCGAAGAAGCGCTGGTTCAGGCCCCTCTTGATCGGGAACGTGTGGCTGCCCTGCCCGAACCGCAGCACGGCCATGCCATCGGTCGAGCTCAGGTAGCCGATACGGACGATCCAGTCCCAGTGGTGCCGTGGCTTGTCCAGCGGCATCCGGACGGTCTGGCCGGGCGTCACCAGGTAACCGCAGCCCTCCTGCGGACCCGGAACGATGCTGCTGCCCTGAATGGTGGCCACCTGCACCCGCCCGAGGCCGTCCAGGATCGAGGCGTTCTCCGTCTCGGTCACGAACTCCGGACGCGAGCCGGCGGCCGCGAAGAACCGGGACTGGTAGTTGTACGGCCAGGAGAGATTCGACAGGACTTCGCTCGGGAGCGGCGTGTCGAAGAAGACGGTGCCGGGCGGGGCGCTGGCCAGCTCGATCCGGGCCGTGTCGAGGTAGGACCGGCCGTACTTCTTCGCCCACTCGTCGCCGTAGCGCGACGTGGTCCAGACCGTGCCGAACATCGCGGCCACCAGCAGCAGCGCCAGACCAGCCGTCACCACCTCGCGGTACCGCTCGGGCACCGGCCCCAGCCAGTCCGGCGGTGGGGGCGTTGACGGCCGCCGCTCGCCTCGACTGGCCGGGGACGCCGCGGTGGTTTCCGGCGCGCGCTCCGCCGGGGGCCTCGGCCCTGCCGTCGGCCGGGGCTCCGCTGCCTGCTCCG
This sequence comes from Micromonospora sp. NPDC005163, assembly GCF_053599835.1. NCBI lineage: Bacteria > Bacillati > Actinomycetota > Actinomycetes > Micromonosporales > Micromonosporaceae > Micromonospora > Micromonospora sp. NPDC005163. The sequence goes on along the minus strand of NZ_JBSFYP010000056.1, from coordinate 39,103 downwards.
GGTCGAGTGGGGTGTCCGGCTCGGTCGTCGGTTCGCCGGCCGGGCCGGGGTCCGGGTCGTCCGGGGCCTCGGCGTGGATCACACCGGCCCGGGACGAGTGGGCCGCGACCACGGAGCGCGGTGCGGCCGGCGACGGCTCCGAGCGCGGCGCCCTGGGCGCCACCCCGCTCAGCGCCGCGGCCGGCTCCGCGTCGGCGGGCGGTGCCGGAGACCCCGCGGGCGGAGTTGACTCGTTGTCGGTCGGCTCGCCGCCGGAGGGCGTTGATCGGGCGATCCCGACGAGGGCCACGCCGACGCAGAGGGCGGCCACCACCACGGCGTCGCTGACGTAGCGGGGTACCCCGCCCGCGACGCCGGAGAAGACCGAGCCGAGCCGGGTGGCCGCCAGCAGCGCCGTGACGAGGATCAGGTAGCTGCCGAGCAGCACCCAGGCCCGGGTGGCCCGGCGGTCCCGCTTCACGGTCAGCACGATCAGCGCGGCGAAGACCGCCCAGGCGATCCAGCGACCGAGGTCGGGCGGTGCGACCACCGGCGACCCGTCTCCCGCGCCAAGCCAGCCCCAGGGGCCGCCCAACAGTCCGGGCACGAGCGTGGAACCGAAGAGTTGGGTGAAGAACGACAGCACCTCCTCCACCGACTCCGGCCGGCGTACGGACGACTCGGCGCGCCCCAGGTAGACCGCGGCGAACGCGCCGACCAGCGCGGTCAGCACCAGCCAGGACGGCCACCAGCGGCGCAGCGCCGTCAGCACCGAGCGGACCGGACCGCCGTCGGTGAAGAAGCAGACGGTGAAGAGGAAGACCAGGGGTACGGCCAGCAGCGCCTTCTCGAAGAACAGCAGACCCAGCAGCACGGAGAGGACCAGCGACAGCAGGTGGCGCTTGCGACCGGTGCGGACGTACCTGAGCTGGGCACCGAGGGCGAGCACCATGCTCAGCTCCATGGGCAGCATGTTCGCGCCCACCGCCCACCACGAGGTGGCCTCCAGAGTCAGCGGGCTGAACAGGAACATCCCGAGCGGGACGAGCAGCAGGCGGCTCGGTCGCAGCAGGTCCCACAGCAGTCGGTAGAACGCGACGGAGAGCACCGCCTGACCGGCGGCCATCAACAGCACGTACGGCCAGTAGGTGAGCCCGAAGGCGTCGGTGACCAGCCAGGTGAGCAGCCGTCCGCCCGGCATGAAGTGGTTGTTGTAGAGGCTGAGCAGGAAATCCGGGGTGAGGGCCGATTCGGTGGACTGCGTGACCAGCACGTAGTCGTCGGCCGCGAGGTAGCCGCGGGAGGCGATCTGCGCCCGCCACAGCACGCTGACCACGATCATCGTGACGGCCAGGGGTCGGATCGGATCGACGCGTACCCGTCCGCCGGCCTCGCCGGTCTCGCCACGCGCCGCGTCCACCTCGGATCCGGTCAATGCCATGGCGGGAAGACTGCCACACCGGTGACGGGTGGCCCCATCAGGTCAACGGATGGTTCAGGGGCCGACGGCGGTCCGCGTACAGTGGCCGCCACCAGCGCGACGGGTGCTCGCGCCGGACCGGGGTGGGGTCGACGAAATGCGCGAACGGTTGGTGCCGCACGGTGTCGCCGCCGCCGTCACGGCGGTGGTCCTCGCGCCGCTGCTGCTCCCCGGATACGTGCTCCGCTACGACATGGTCTTCGTGCCCCGGCAGGCGCTTGGCTGGGAGGTGATCGCTCCGGCCTCGGCGCTGCCCCGGGCCGTCCCGCAGGACGCCGTGGTGGCGCTGGCCAACCAGCTGGTGCCGGGCTGGTTGCTGCAACGGCTGGTGCTGGTCGCGATCCTCTACCTCGCGGCCCTCGGCGCGGCCCGGCTGGTGCCGACCGAACGGGTCGCGGTGCGGGTGGTGGCCGCCCTCGGGTACGCCTGGACGCCGTACCTGGCCGAGCGGCTGCTCGTCGGCCAGTGGGGGCTGCTGGTCGCGTACGCCGCGCTGCCCTGGCTGGTCCGGGCGGCGATCGGGGTACGGACCGGCCGGCCCGGCGCGCTGCCGCGGCTGCTGCTCGCCGCGGCGGCGTCCGCGCTCACCCCGAGCGGCGGCGTGATCGCGCTGGTGGCGATCGCGGTGCTGCTGCCCGGCCGGTATCCGGGGGCGGCCCGGGCGGCCTCGACCGCGCTGGGCGCGACGGTGCTGCTCAACGCGCCGTGGCTGGTCGCCGGGTTCGCGAGCACCGGCAGCGGGAAATCCGACCCGGCGGGCGTGCTGGCCTTCGCGGCGCGGGCGGAGAACTGGGCCGGGCCGCTGGTGGCGCTCGCCGGTACCGGCGGCATCTGGAACGGGCAGACCACGCCCGCCTCCCGGGGCGCGCTGCTGGTGCCACTGGTCACCGTGCTGGTGCTGGCCGTCGCCGGGTTCGGCGTACCGCTGCTGCGCCGGCGCTGGCCCGCCCCGGTGACCGGCCGGCTCGGCCTGCTCGCCGTCGGTTCCTGGCTTGTGGCGGCGCTCGGCGCGCTGCCCGGCGGCGCGGACCTGCTCGGCTGGCTGGTCGCGACCCTGCCCGGAGCGGGGCTGGTCCGGGACGGCCAGAAGCTGCTCATCCCGTACGCGCTGGCCCTGGCGGTGGCCGCCGCGGTCGGCGCGGAACGCCTCGCCGACCGGCTGGCCGCCCGTTTCGACCCGGCCACCGGGCGGGTGCTGCTGGTCGGTGCCGCGCTGCTGCCGGTGGCGCTCCTGCCCGACCTGGCGTTCGGTGCGGCGGGTCGGCTCCGACCGGTGGCCTGGCCGGCGGACTGGACCAAGGTGGCCCGGCTGGTCGAGCAGCGGCCCGGTGAGGTGATCTCGCTGCCGTTCCAGGAGTACCAGCGCTACGGGTGGAACCGGGACCAGGTGGTGATCGATCCGGCGCCCCGGTACCTCGGTGTGCCGGTGCTGATCGACGACACACTGCGGGTGGGTGGGCTGGCGGTGGCCGGCGAGGACCCGCGCGCCGAGCGGGTGCGGGAACTCCTCGACGCCGGGACGCCGGTTTCGGCGGCCGGCGCCCGCTGGGTGCTGGTCCAGCGGGCGGCGGGACCGCCGCCGCCTCCGACGGCCCTGGCCGGACTGCGGATCGTCCACGATGGACCGGAGCTGACCCTGTACGAGAATCCGCGCTGGTCTCCGCCGCCCGCGCCGACCCGGCCCGGGCCGGTCGGGCTGGCCCACCTGCTCGCCGGAACGGTGGTGCTGGCCATCGGTTTTTCGGGCGCTGCGCGGGCACGCTACCGCGTGGTAGCGTCCCGGCACGCGAGTCCCGCGGAAGGAGAAGGTGGATGAGGAACCTGCCCGCGTTCGTCGCCGTCGGGGTGCTCGGGGTCGTGCTCGGCCTGCTCGGTAGCGTCGGTCTGGCGAATGTGCTCAGCCCGTCCGCCAAGGAGGCTGCCACCACCAACGTCAATGGTGAGCAGGGCGCCGAGCCTCCGCTGTACGGCACGCGCTAAGTCAGACGACGAAAGGGCGCCCGCTGGTCGCGGGCGCCCTTTCGTGGTGCTCGGGTCAGCCGGCCCGGCCCGTCGCCTGGGCCACCAGTTGGGCGAAGCGGGCCCCGGTCGCCGTCCAGGTGAAGCGGGACGCGTGGTGCAGCGCCGCCTCACCCATCGCCTTGCGCCGCACGTCGTCGGCGAGCAGTTCGCGGACCTGGGCGGTGAACTCGGCCTCGTCGTCGGCGAGCAGGCCGGTTTCGGTGTCGACCATCGCCTCGGCGACGCCGCCGGCGTAGCGGAAGGCCACCGTCGGGGTGCTGCGCGCGGCGGCCTCGACGATGGTGAGCCCCCAGCCCTCCTTCAGCGACGGGGTGAGCGCCACCCAGGCCGAGGAGAGCACGGCGTGCTTCTCCTCCTCGCTGATGAAGCCGGTGAACCGGACGCGGTCGGCGATGCCGAGCGAGTCGCACAACTCCCGCAGCGGCTGCTCCCACCAGCCCTGACCGGCCACCACCAGCTCCAGGTCGGGCAGCTCACCGACGAGTTCGGCGACGGCGCGCAGGGCGATCTCCACCCGCTTGTGCGGGACCAGGCGGCCGAGCACCAGCAGCGACGGGTGTGGCGTGCGCGGCAACGGCGGTCCGGTCACCGGCGGCGTGCCGTTGGGCACCACGTCGATCCGCTCGGCGGCGACCCCGAGCGCGGCCAACTCGGAGCGGCTGGCCTCGGAGACGGTGACGTACCGGCAGCGCCGGTAGAGCCGGACGGCCAGCCACGACTCGATCCACCAGCCGAGCCGGGCCATCCACGGGCCGAAGACGACCGGCCACTGCTCCCGGTGCACGTGGTGCACCAGCGCGATCACCGGTCGGCCGGCGTACAGGGGGGCGAAGAACGGCACGCCGTTGCAGACGTCGATCACCAGGTCGGGCCGGCCGAGACCGCGCCGGCCGAGCGGGCCCAGGCCGAACCGGCCGGCGAGACAGGTCAGAGCGGCCCGGGCGTAGACGGTGTGCCGGGAACCGCGCCGCAGCACGCGTACGCCCTCGGCGGTGGTGTCCGTCGGGCCGGCGTTGCCGTGCGCGGCGCAGAGCAGGGTCACCCGGTGGCCCATGGCGACCAGTTCGGCGGCGATCCGCTCGAGGTAGACCTCGGAGCCGCCGCCTTCCGGGTTGGTGGTGTCGCGCCAGTTGAGGAACAGGACGTGGCGTGTGGGGGTGCCGGAGGGGTCCACGCTGCTCCTACCGATGAGTAAGTGAGCACGATCGCGCCACCCTAGGGCGGCCCGGCCCGTGGGCGCAATGGGTCGCACCGGCAGCGAAGATCGGATAACCGCTCGTCGATCGGGGGTTTGCCGGCGGCGGAAAAGCTTGGCAGGGTGTGCAGCGCAACCGCGCGTGACGGCCGGCGTCCAGGTGACGCCGCCCGGCGGGCGCGATGGATTCCGACCTGCGCACGGACGCGCCGGTACGTGACGAGGAGGTGGCCGGCGGTGTTGCGCGACGGGCTCGCGCCGGTGCGCTCCCTCTTCCGCCGATCCCCGGTGGTGCTGCTCAGCGCCGCCCTGGTGCTGCTGCTGATCGGTTGGGCCGCCGTGGCCTACGTGCGCGCGGACCGGGGTGTGCCGGAGTGCGCCGAGCGGGTCCAGCTGCGGGTGGCCGCCGCGCCGGTGATCGCCCCGGCCCTGGACCGGATCGTACGGGCCAGCGTCGGTCGGCAACCGTGCGTGTCGATCGCCGTGCAGGCCCGGGAGTCCGCCGCCGTGGCCGGGGAACTGGCCAACGCGGCGGACGTCGCCGACGCGTGGCTGCCGGAGTCCACGTTCTGGCTGCGCCGGGCCCGGGCCGGGGGCGCCTTCGAGGTGCCGGGCGAGGGCACCTCGGTGGCGAGCACCCCCGTGGTGCTCGCGGTGACCGAGCCGGCCGCGCGTCGACTGGGATGGCCGGCGAAGGCGGTGACGTGGGCGTCGCTGATCGGACCGAAGGCCCGTCCGGCCCCGGTGGGAGTGCCGGACCCGGCCGCCGATCCGGCCGGGGTCGCGGCGCTGCTCGGCGTGCGCGCCCTGGTCGCCGGTGAGCGGCAACCGGCCGCCGCGATGGCGGCGGTGCTGCGCCGGCTCGCGGGTGAGACGTTCCCCGCCGGCGAGGGCGGGGGCGTGCTGGCACCCGGGGGCGGGCTGGCCGGTAAGGCCCAGGCGGTGGCGGCCAGCGAGAAGGCCGTGCTCGACCACAACGCGCTGGCCGGCTCCAACAAGCTGGTCGCCGCGTACCCGGAGATCGGCGTCCCGTCGCTGGACCTGCCGTACGTGGTGCTGCCCGCCGCCCGCGGCCAGGTCCGGGAGGCGGCCGCGGGCTTCCTGGCCAACCTGCTGACGGTCGAGTCCCGGGACGCGCTGCTCGGGTTCGGCTTCCGGACGGCGGCGGGCTTCCCGCCGGCCATTCCCGACGACCGCCGACTGCGGGCGGAGGAGCGCAGCCCGGTGCCGTTGCCCGCCGAGGAGGCGGTCACCGAGGTGTTGAACGGCTGGAGCGGCGTGCAGCGCAGCGCCCGGATCCTCACCGTCATCGACGTCTCCGGCTCGATGGCGGCTCCGGTGCCCGGCACCGGCGAGACCCGGCTCGGGGCGACCGTCAAGGCCGCCCAGGAGGGCGCCGGTCTGCTGTTGGACAACAGCGAGCTGGGGATCTGGGTCTTCTCCACCAAGGTGGACGGGGGCCGGGACTACCGGGAGATCCTGCCCGTCGCCCCGCTGCGCGCCCAGCGGGCCCGGCTGGCCGATCGGCTCGCCGCCGTCCGGGTCAAGACCGGTGGGGGCACCGGGCTGTACGACACGACGCTGGCCGCGTACCGGGACGCCCGGCAGCACTGGACGCCCGGCCGGATCAACCTGGTGCTGGTCATGACCGACGGGCGGAACGAGGACGAGGACAGCATCGGCCGGTCGAAGTTCCTCGCCGAGCTGACCCGGTTGCAGGACCCCCGCAAGCCGTTGCCGATCATCTTCATCGGGCTGGGCCGGGACGTCGACCCGGACGAGCTGACCGCGATCGTCAAGGTGGCCGGCGGGCGGGTGTTCCGTACCGAGCAGCCCAGCGGCATCCGGCAGATCTTCTTCTCCGCGCTCGCCGACCTGAGCTGCCTGCCCCCGGAGTGCCGCCGATGATCCGGCCGCGCGTCCCCCGGCCGGTGCGCTCGGCGCCCTGGACCGCGCTGTCGCTGCTGCTGCTCACCGCGATCGCCTTCGGGCAGCGGCCCGGCCAGGTCACCTTCGACACCAAGCTCGACCTGGCCGCGAACCCGATCCACTTCCTGACCCGCGCGCTGCACCTGTGGAACCCGGAGGCGACCTCCGGCGAACTGCAGAACCAGGCGTACGGCTACCTCTTCCCGATGGGGCCGTTCTTCGCGGGCGGGCAGCTGCTGGGCGTACCGTCGTGGGTCACGCAGCGGGCCTGGACCGCGCTCCTGCTGGCGGTCGCGTTCTACGGGCTGCTCCGGCTCGCCCGGGCGTTGAACATCGGCACCGAACCGACCCGGTACGCGGCCGCGCTCGGCTACGCGCTGGCGCCCCGGATGCTCACCGAGATCGGCGCGCTCTCCTCGGAGACGCTCGCCGCGGCGCTCCTGCCGTGGGTGCTGCTGCCGCTCGTGCTGGTCCGCCGCATCGGCTCGCCACGCCGGGCCGCGGCGCTCTCCGCGCTGGCCGTGCTCGGCATGGGTGGGATCAACGCGGCGGTGGTCGTGCTGGCCCTGCTGCTGCCCGGGATCTGGCTGCTCACCCGACGCTGGGACCGAGCCCACCTGCGCCTGGTCGGCTGGTGGTGCCTGAGCGTCGCCGCGGTCTGCCTGTGGTGGATCGTGCCGCTGCTGCTGCTCGGCGAGTACAGCCTGCCGTTCCTGGACTACATCGAGTCGTCCACCACGACCACGGCGGTGGCGTCGCTCTTCCAGGCCGTTCGGGGCACCAACCAGTGGGTGGCGTACATCGTCCAGGGTGATCCGTGGTGGCCGGCCGGTTGGCTGCTGATCGACCACCCGGCGCTGATGGCGCTGACCGCGCTGGTCGCGTTGATCGGGCTGGCCGGGCTGGCCGGCAACCTGCTGCCCGAGCGGCGTTTCCTGGTGCTCGGCTTCCTGACCGGGCTGACCCTGCTCACCATGGGCTACGTCGGCAGCCTGGACAGCCCGCTCTCGGGGCCGGTCCGGGAGCTGCTGGACGGTCCGCTGGCCCCGTTGCGCAACGTGCACAAGTTGGACCCGATGTTGCGGCTGCCGCTGATGCTCGGGTTCGCGCACGGTGTGGACGCGGTGGTCACCCGGCTGCACAACGCCGCCGCTCGGCGCCGCCCCGGTGTCCGGCTGCGGCCGCTGGCGCTCGTACCGGTGCTGCTGCTGGTGCTGGGCGCGGCCGCGCCGGCCTGGCTGGGCCAGCTGCGGCCCGGGCCGGGCTGGTCGGACCTGCCGCCGCACTGGCGGTCCGCGGCCACGTGGCTGGCCGACCGGGACGCGCTGGCCCGGACGCTGATGGTGCCCGGGTCCGGCTTCGGCCAGTACGAGTGGGGGCGGACGGTCGACGAGCCGCTCCAGGCGCTCGCCGGAGCGCCTTGGGCGGTGCGGAACCAGATCCCGCTCGGCTCGGCCGGCAACACCCGGGTGATGGACACCGTCGAGACCGTCCTGGCCGGCGGCCGGGGGTCGGCCGGGCTGGCCGACTTCCTGGCCCGTGCCGGCTTCCGGCACGTGCTGCTGCGCAACGACATCGACCGGAGTCAGGTGGACGCCCCACCGGTCGCGGTGCTGCGCCGTGCGCTGACCGGATCGCCGGGCATCGCCCGGGTGGCGACCTTCGGGACCACCACCGCTCCCGGTCGCACGCCGGGCAGCCCGATGGACGACGACGCCGGCCCGGTGCCGGCCATCGAGGTGTACGAGGTGCAGCGACCGGTGCTGGTCGCCTCGGCGGTGCTCACCGACGACGTGCCGACGGTCAGCGGCGGGCCGGAGTCCCTGCTGCCCCTGCTCGAACAGGGGCTGGTGGAGCGGGACCGGCCGGTGGTGCTGGCCGGGGACCGCGCCGAGGTCGGTGACGAGCGGTGGATCGTCACCGACGGGCTGCGCCGCCGGGAACGCGACATCGGCCGGGTGCGGGACAACGTCAGCCAGACGCTGACCGCCACCGAGGCCGGCCGGCAGGGCCGGGTCGCCCTCGACCTGCTGCCGTTCCCCGGCAAGCGGCACCAGACCATCGCCACCTACCAGGGGGTGCGGGAGGTCAGCGTGAGCACCGCGACCAGCTTCGTGGACAACCTCGCCGCCGCCGACCCGTCGCACCTGCCGTTCGCCGCCGTGGACGGCGAGTACTCCACCGCGTGGCACTCGGCGCCGCTGGCCGGGCCGGTCGGCCAGTGGCTCCAGGTGGACCTGGACACCCCGCGTGCGGTGGAGACCGTGTCGTTGGCGTTCGTCGACGACCTCGGGGTCGGCTGGCCGGTGACCCGGTTCCGGATCACCACCGACCGGGGCTCGGTGGACCACGAGGTGGCCGACACGCTGGGTGGCCACTCGTACTACACGTTGCCCGGATCGACCAGCCGGGTACGGGTCACGGTGCTGGCCGTCGCCGGGGAACGGCGCGACGGCGGGGTCGGCATCCGGGAACTCGCCATCCCCGGCACCACCGCCCGTCGGGCGCTCAGGGCGCCGAACGACCTGCCCAACGGGTTCGGTGGTCCGGTGGCCTGGTCGTTCAGCCGCGGCTCGGGCGACCGGCCCGCCTGCTTCCCGACCTCCGCTCCCGGTGCCGGTTCGGACGCGGCGGGGACGGGGAACGGGTCGGCGGGTGGCACCGGGACCCGGCCGGCCGGAGCGGTCGTACGGTGCGACCGCTTCCTGGCCCGCGCCGGCGAGGAACCGCTCGGCGTCGACCGGGTGTTCCGCAGCACCACCCCGGGCAGCTACCGGCTGGCGCTCACCGCCGTGCCACGGCCGGCCGGTCAGCTCACCCTGATCGGGGTGCCGGTGGTGGCCACCGTCTCCTCGTACCTGACCGGCGATCCGGCCGTCGCCGGTTACGCGGCCGTCGACGGCGATCCGGGGACGGCCTGGCTGGCGGACACCGGCGACCTGCGCCCCACGCTGCGGCTGCGGTGGCCCAGGCAGCGACGCCTCGCCGAGGTGCGGCTGCGGCCCGCGGAGTTGCCGGTCGGCTCGCTGCCCACCCAGGTCGAGGTACGGACCCCGGGCCGCAGCCTGGTGCTGCCGGTCGGCGCGGACGGAACGGTCCGCTTCCCGGCGGTCCGGACGGACCGGATCGAGATCGTGGTCCGGGAGACCGCCGCGCGGACCGCCGACCGGCGCGGTAACGGCTGGACCGCCACCGCCGGGATCGCCGAGGTGGAGATTCCGGCGCTGGACGACCTGCTCCGCCCGCTTTCCGGCGGCACCCGGGTCACCGAGAGGTGCGGCACCGGCCCGGCCGTGGAACTGGACGGCTACCGCTACGAGACGTCCGTGACCACCACGCTCGCCGACGTGCTGGCCGGGCGGCCGGCACCGGTGACGATCTGCGGCTCCACGGGGGCGGTGGTGGACCTCCCGGCCGGAGGGCACCAGCTCGCGACCGCACCGTCGGCCGGTTTCCTGGTGCAGGACGCCACGCTGCGCCCGGAGGCGGCGGTGCCGGCACCCCGGCACCGTGCGGTGACCACGCTCGACTGGGACCCGACCGACCGCCGGGTGCGGGTGGCCGCCGGCGGTGCGGCGCTGCTGGTGGTGCCGGAGAACGCCAACGCCGGCTGGACGGCCACGCTGGACGGTCGAAAACTGACCACGACCCGGGTGGACGGCTGGCAGCAGGCATGGGTGCTGCCGGCCGGTGACGCCGCGGAGGTCCGGCTGGTCTTCGCGCCGGACCGGACGTACCGGGGCGCTCTGGCGGCGGGCGCGTTCGCCGCGCTGGTGGTGCTCCTGCTGGCCGCATGGCCGGTCCGCCGCCGCGCCGGGGTGGACCGGACGATTCCGGCCGAGGGCCCGGCGTGGGCGATCGGCGTCCTGCTGGTGGTGCTGCTCGCCGCCCTGGGCGGGGTGCTGCCGGTGGCCATCGTGCTGGCCGCGATGCTGCTGCGGCAGCTCGCCATCCGGGCGTTGCCGGTGGTGGTGCTCGGCGGGCTGACGGTCGCCACGGTGACCGCGGTAACGGGCCGGTTGCAGGGCCACGGGCAGGAGTGGGCGTACGGCCCGTGGGTGCAGGCGGCGATGCTGGTCGCGGTCGCCGCGGTCACCGCGGCGGTGATCCCGGCTCCCGGCACGCCCGCCGAGCGACTCGTACCTGCGGGCGCGGGCGAGGCGGCGACGGACCCGTCTCCGCAGACGAACGACGGTGGGCCGGACGCGGCCGGCCCCACGGATCAGGACGAGGACGGGACGGTGGCGCGATGACCACAGCAGACGGGATCGCTGGCCCGGCGGACCGCCGCCGGTTCGCCACGCTGGGCCGCTCGGTGACGCTGTTCCGGGCGTTCCTGGTCGAGCAGACCGACCCGGACCACTTCTACGGCCTGCTGGCCGGGGACTCGGTACGTCAGGTGTCCGGCTACACCGCGCTCGCCGGGCGGACCGTGCTCGACGTCGGCGGCGGTCCCGGCTACTTCGCCTCCGCCTTCCGGGACGCCGGTGCCCGTTACGTGGGCCTCGACCCGGACGTCGGCGACTTCTCCGCCGCCGGGGAGTCCGTCGCCGGCATGCTGCGGGGCAGCGGCACCGCCCTGCCGGTCCGGTCCGCCAGCGTGGACGTGACGTTCTCCTCGAACGTGCTGGAACACGTCTCCGAGCCGACCCGGATGCTGGACGAGATGGCCCGGGTGACCCGTCCCGGTGGCGTGCTCTTCGTGTCGTTCACCCCGTGGCTGTCACCGTGGGGCGGGCACGAGACGGCCCCCTGGCACTACCTCGGCGGCGACCGGGCCCGGCGGCGCTACCAGCGGAAAACTGGCCGACCGCCGAAGAACCGCTACCTCGAGACGCTCTTCCCGGTGTCCATCTCGGACGCCCTGCGCTGGGCCCGCGGCAGCCGCGACGTCGAGGTGCTCGAGGCGCTACCGCGCTACCACCCGTGGTGGGCCCGCTGGGTGATCCGCGTGCCCGGCGTACGGGAGATCGTGGCCTGGAACTTCGTGCTCGTCCTGCGGCGCACCGGTCCGGAACCGGGCGGCGCGGCGGAAAAACAGAGCTGACCGGGGGTCGCGTTGCGATGTGACCAGGTAGTAACCTCGCGGCCACATCACTGATCGATAGCGGCGAAATTAGCTCCTCCAGGGAGGAAACATGAAGCACCGCGCCATAGGTGCCGTGCTGTTCGGTGGCGGCGTACTGCTCCTGGCGTTGGCCGCCGGATTGGTGTTCGTCGTCAAGCCCGCGATGACCAAGCTGCCCTACGATTTGGAGGCGTCGACGTCCGTCGCCGAGGCGAAGGGTGCGACCTTCCTTCAAATCGCCAACGGCGCCATCGCCATCAACCAGGGTGACCTCAAGTCCACCGTCCTGGTCACGCCCAACCGCGAGCAGACCGCCAACCTCAGTGGCGACCTCGAAGGCGACACGGTGGTCTGGACGGTCGGTCAGACGGTCGACCGGACGGACACCAAGGAACTGGTCAACGCGTACGGTGCCACGCTGGCGCTGGACCGGGTCTCCGGTGCCGCCGTGGACTGGGACGGTCAGTACCTGGACGACACCGGCACGCGGGAGAAGGTGACGTTCGCCGGCCAGGTCTACAAGTTCCCGTTCAACACCGAGAAGCGGAGCTACGACGTCTTCGACCGTGATCTGCGGAAGGCGCTGCCGGCCGAGTTCAAGGGCACGGAGGACGTCAACGGGCTCGAGGCGTACCGGTTCGAGCAGGTGATCACCGACCAGCAGCTGAACCTGGCCGCCGACCGGATCGGCCTGCTGCTGGGGGCCCTCGCCCCCGGCGCGACCCAGGGCACGATGACCTACAGCAACACCCGGACGCTCTGGGTCGACCCGGTCACCGGGTCGTACGTCAAGGTGCGGGAGGTGCAGAGCAAGGCCCTGGTGCCGGACGTCGGCACCCCGATCTCGCTGCTCAAGGCCGACTTCACCTACAACGACGCCACCATCGAGGCTTCGGTGGAGCGGGCCAACGAGAGCCGCGGTCAGCTCACCATCCTCGGCGTGTGGGCCCCGATCGGCGTGGCCGTGCTGGCTCTGCTGCTGATCGTCGCCGGTCTGCTGGTGGCCCGCCGAGGCGGGGCTGTGCCGGCGGGCGAGGCGCGCCACCGGGCCGACCCGGTGCCCGTGGAGGACCCGACGCCGACCCGGGTGGACCAGCCGGCGGTGCGGGACGACGAGTCCGAGCGGGAGGGCGGTCCACTGACCGACGAGATTCCGCCGGCATCGACGAACTGGAAGTCCGAGGACCCGACGGTGCCGACCCAGCGCCCGGCTCCCGGCGAGGTGGAGCAGCGCTGACGCGCGTACGACCGGAAGTACGACGAAGGGGTGGACCGCGATGCGGTCCACCCCTTCGTCGCGTGACGGGGGTACCCGTCTCGGACGCCCACGCAGCGGCCACGACCTGCGCACTTTACATCTGTTACCTGATTGTAATCGGTCGATGTGATTGTGACTCTCCGTCGCCCTGTAGTGGGCATATGCCGGCTTTGTCGGCACTTCAGACCACTCTGCACGTGGAGGGCTCGACACTTCGTGACGCCCTGCCACCGTTCGGTCGCCCGTCTGTTACCGCTGGGTAATCAGGGGGTTGTGAGCCGCGCCGCAACGGGTGCACGATCAGGCTCGATCGTTACCCGCCGGTAACAGGTGACGGGCCCGGTGCGGGCCGCCAGTCCGGGACCGGCCACCCGCGCGCATCCGCCCGAGGAGGAACCCGTGCAGGATCGGTTTGACAATCAGGGTCGTACCCGGTGGCGGCGGTTCGCCGCCATGATGGTGCCCGCCACGGCCGCCGCTGGCGCCATCCTGTTCGGGATGTCGTCCGGCGCGATCGCCTCCGACATCAGCGTGTCCGGGCAGACGTTCAAGATCGGCGCCGAGCGCCTCGAAGGCGACGGCTTCAAGCAGTACGGCGGCATCGTCCGGGAGAAGGGCAAGGACGGTAAGGCCGGCGAGGTCCACCCGGTCGCCCTCTCCGAGATCAGCAGCGCCGAGCTGTACAGCCTCTGCCAGTCGGTCCGCGCCGACCTGCCCGGCCTGCCGGTGGTACTCACCATCAACGCCGGTGAGGGCAAGGAACCCGCCCGGGCCAAGGACCTGCTGATCGCGATGGACACACTGAACGGCAACGCGACGTTCACCAACATCAAAATCGGCCGGGACGCGACCGACCTGAACCCGACGGCGAAGGCCGGTTCGTTCGGTCAGAACTCCGACCACGTCACCATCACCAACCTCCAGCAGGTGTCCCGGTACACCACGGCGGCCACCTTCAACCTGGTCGGACTCCGGCTGAAGGTCAACGTGGGCGACGACGCCAAGGGCAAGGAGTGCTTCTGAGGTGAGCCGTGGCCCGCGGTGGCCGACCGCCGCGGGCCACGTCCGTGTCCCCGTCCCCGCTCCGCCAGGAGGAGTACGTGACAAGCGACAACCCGTCCCACGCCCGGCCCGGCGATCCGGCTCAGGCGTGGCGGATCTTCCGCCGTTGGCAGCGGAGCCGACCGTTCTGGGGCGGCCTGTTCATCGTCCTGGCCGGGGTGGAGATGTTCGCCTCCACCCGGATGACGCTGAACGGCCTGAGCTTCCACAGCGGAGCCACCGGCCTGCTCTCGCTGTTGATCCCGGTCATCCTGGTGACCTGTGGCCTGCTGCTCTGGCTCAGCCCGGCGCAGCGGCTGTTCTACTCGATCGTCGCGGCGGTCACCGCCGTCTACGCACTCATCGGGCTCAACCTCGGCGGCTTCTTCGTCGGTCTGCTGCTCGGCATGGTCGGGAGCGCACTCGCCTTCGCCTGGACGCCCACCCGCCCCGCCCCACCCGCCGCCGAGCCGGCCGCCGCCGAGCCGGCCGACACCGAGCCGGCCGACACCGAGCAGTCCGACGCTGAGCGTTCCGACGCTGAGCAGGTCGAAGCCGAGCAGCCCGGCGTGGTTGATGACCCCACGGTCGAGATCGCCGACGCGGGCGCGCCGCCCGAATTGCCGGGACGCTCCGCTGATCCGCGTACCTTCGCCATCGTCCTGGTGCTGCTCGGTGTCGCGGCCGCTGGACTGGCCACCCAACCCCGACCCGTGCAGGCCGCCCCCGACCGGCCCGCCGCGACTGCCTGTCCCATCCCGCCCAGCGTGGTCACCCCGTCGCCCAGCCGGAGCGCGCCCACCGCGACGCCGACGGCCAGCCCGAGCCCGACGCCGGAGCGCGACCCGGACGGCAACCTGATCACCGACATCCTGGACGGGATCGGCGACCTGTTCACCGGTGGACGCCGCGACGACACCGCGACGCCGTCGGCGAACCCGACCGCGCCACCGTCAGCGAAGCCGACCGGCACGCCGACCCGGCCACCGGCCAGCCGCCCCGAGCCCACGGACTGCCCGTCGCCGACCCCGACCCGTCCCGCCAAGCCGGGCAAGGCGGAGCCGGGTAAGCCGCTGCCGCGCCTCGCCGCCGACCCGACGCTGCCGAAGGTCGCGCAGACGCCGTCCAAGCTCACCGGCTCCAAGGTCATCATGACGGGGCTGCGGTTCGAGGGCACCACCGAGCTGCGGTCCGAGAAGGGCGACCTCAAGGTGCTGAAGTTCAGCATGCGCGAGGCGGTGACCGACGACTTCCTGCTCCGCGCGGACGGCCCCGAGGGACGCAGCCAGCGGTACGCGACCGACCGGCTGACCATTCGGGGTGACGTGGCCTTCTACGCCACCCGTTTCGTCGGCCGGCTGCTCGGCATCAAGGTCACTCTCACCCCGGACCTGCCGTTGCCGGACGGCATACCGGTCACCCTGCCCATCCCGGTCACGTTCACCGAGCCGGTCATCGACCTGGCGTACGTCACCAGCGACACGCTGACCGCCCGGCCGTCGTTGGCGCTGACGCTCGGTTAGGCCCTGGACCCACACGGCGTCGGACGCCGGCGGTACGGGGCGTCCCGCCGGCGTCCGTCACCGTCGTGATCGGTGCCGGGACGGCTCAGAGCCGGGCCAGCGCCTTGCGCAACGGGTCGAGGCCCAGCGCACCCAGGTCCAACGCCTGCCGGTGGAACTCCCGCAGGTCGAAGTCCGCGCCCTTACGGGCCTTGGCATCCTCGCGGGCCTGGAGCCAGATCCGCTCACCGACCTTGTACGAGGGTGCCTGCCCCGGCCAGCCCAGGTAGCGGTTCAGCTCGAAGCGCAGGTTCTCGTCCGGCACCCGGCAGTGCCCCCGCATGAACTCCCAGCCCAGCTCGGGCGTCCACCGCTCGCCCGGGTGGAAGCCGAACGGGTTGTCCTTCGGGATCTCCAGCTCCAGGTGCATGCCGATGTCGACGATCACCCGCGCCGCGCGCATCGCCTGGCCGTCGAGCATGCCCAGCTTGTCGCCCGGGTCCTCCAGGTAGCCCAGCTCGTCCATCAGCCGCTCCGAGTAGAGCGCCCAACCCTCGCCGTGCCCGGAGACCCAGCAGAGCAGGCGCTGCCAGCGGTTGAGCAGGTCGGCGCGGACCGCGGTCTGCGCCACCTGGAGGTGATGACCCGGCACGCCCTCGTGGTAGACCGTGGTCACCTCCCGCCAGGTGGAGAAGTCGGTGATGCCCTGCGGCACCGCCCACCACATGCGACCCGGGCGGGAGAAGTCCTCGCTCGGCCCGGTGTAGTAGATGGCGCCGTCACTGGTCGGGGCCAGGCAGCACTCGATCCGGCGAACCTGCTCCGGGATGTCGAAGTGGGTGCCGTGCAGCTCGCTGATCGCCTTGTCCGCGAGCGCCTGCATCCAGTCCCGGAACGCCTCCTTGCCCTGGATGGTCCGCGCCGGGTCGGCGTCGAGCGCGGCCACGGCCTCGTCGACACTGGCGCCGGGGCCTGCGATGCGCCCGGCGACGACCCGCATCTCCGCCTCCAGGCGGGCCAGCTCCGCGAACCCCCAGGCGTACGTCTCGTCCAGGTCGACCTTGGCGCCGAGGAAGTACTGCGAGGCGAGCTCGTAGCGTTCCCGGCCGGCGGCCTGCTTGTCCCGCCCGTGCGGTGCCAGCTCGGCGCGCAGGAACTGGCCGAACTCCGCGGTCGCCGCGGTGGCCGCCGCCGCGCCCCGGCGCAGCTCGGCGCCGAGCGTGCCGTCCGCGCCCAGCCGCTCGACCAGCCCGTGGAAGAAGTTGTCCCCGGTCGGGTCGACCCAGACGTCGCACTGCTTGGCCACCTCGACCAGCTGCACCTTCGAGCTGATCTGGCCGGCGGCGAGCGCCTCCCGCAGCGTGGTCTTGTAGCCCTCCAGCGCGCCGGGGAAGCCGTTGAGTCGGGCAGCGATGTTGGCCTGAGCGTCGGCCGTCGCGGTCGGCATCAGGTCGAACACCATGCGGATGTCGTGCAGCCCGCTGGCGATCACATTGACCTCGCTGGTGGCCTCGCCGGCGTCGTACCGGGCCAGGTCCAGGCCGAGCCGTTCCTGCATGGCCTCCTTGGCGGTCCGTTCCGCCTCGGTGTCCGGGTCGGTCACCTCCAGCTCCGAGAGCGTCCGGCGGGTCAGGTCCGCCCGCGCCCGGTAACCCTCGGGCGAGAGATCGTCCAGCTGGTCGTCATGGCCGGCGATGCCGACGTAGGTGGCGCCGGTCGGGCTCAAGGGCGCCCACTCGGCCACGTAGCGGTTGGCGAGTTCATCAATTCGTCCCACGGTGCGACCCTACGTGACCACCCCGCCCCGGTGTCGACGACGTTTGTCGTGTTCAGCTGGCAGTTGGCGGCACCGTGGTGGTCAGAGATGGTGTCCGAAAGTCGTGCCACTTTGTCGTACGCCTCGGGAAGAGTGTCAGGGGTGAACACCGACATCACTCCTGACAAGGCAGCGCTGCGCGCCTGGCTGCCGGGATTCATCGCCCTCGCCGCCATCTGGGGCTCCAGCTTCCTGTTCATCAAGGTCGGGGTGGCCGAGCTGCACCCGGTCCAGCTCACCCTCTACCGGGTCCTCGCCGGCGCGCTGACCCTGCTGGTGGTGCTCGCGGTGCTGCGCGACCGGCTGCCCTCCGAGCCCCGGGTCTGGGCGCATCTCTTCGTGGTCGCCGCGTTCGGCGTGGCCGTGCCGTTCACCCTCTTCGGCTACGGCGAGCAGCGGGTCGAGTCGATGCTCGCCGGCATCTGGAACGCCACCACGCCACTGATCGTGCTGCCGCTGGCGGTGCTGGTCTTCCGCACCGAGCGGCTGACCGTACGCCGCGCGGTCGGGCTCGGGCTGGGCTTCCTGGGCGTGCTCGTGGTGCTCGGGGTCTGGGAGGGCATTGGCGGGGCGCACTTCATCGGGCAGCTGATGTGCTTCGGCGCGGCCGCCTGCTACGGCCTCGCCATCCCGTACCAGAAGCGGTTCGTCGCGGGCAGCAGCCACTCCGGCCTGTCGCTCTCCGCGGCGCAGTTGCTGCTCGCCGCCGGCCAGTTGGCCATCGTCACCCCGTTCGTCGCGGGCGCGCCACCGCTGCCCACCGACCTGTCGCCGAAGGTGGTGGCCAGCGTGCTGGCCCTCGGCGCGCTCGGCACCGGGCTCGCCTTCGTGATCAACATGCGCAACATCCGGGTGGCCGGGGCGAGCACCGCCTCCACCGTCACCTACCTGATCCCGATCTTCGCGGTGCTGATCGGGGCCGTGGCGCTCGATGAGCGGCTCAACTGGCACCAGCCGGTCGGCGCGCTGATCGTGCTGCTGGGGGTCGCGGTCTCGCAGGGCGTCTTCGGCCGGCGGCGGCCGCGGCCGCTGGTTGGCGTCGGCGCGCCCGCCGCCCCCGCTGCCGAGCCCGCCGCCCAGCGCTGACCCACGGCGGCCGCCGATCCGTCAGGGCCGGTCGGCGGCCCACTCCACGAGTTGTTTCGCAGACCAGGTGTTGACCACCCGGTCGGCGGGGACGCCGCAGCGGGCCGCCCGCTCGCAGCCGAACCGCTGCCAGTCGAGCTGGCCGGGCGCGTGCGCGTCCGTGTTGATCGCGAACCGGCAGCCGGCCTCCAGGGCGCGGCGGATCAGCCGCTTCGGCGGGTCCTGCCGCTCCGGCCGCGAGTTGATCTCGACGGCGGTGTCGTGCTCCGCGCAGGCGGCGAAGACGGCGTCCGCGTCGAAGTCGCTCTCCGCCCGGGTCCGGGCCCGGTGCCCCCGGTCGCCCGGCCCGGTCACCCCGGCCGGGCGCGACGACACCATCCGGCCGGTGCAGTGACCGAGGATGTCCAGATGGGGGTTGGCGACCGCGGTCAGCATCCGCCGGGTCATCTTCGCCCGCTCGTCGTTCAGGCCGCTGTGCACCGATCCGACCACCACGTCCAGCCGGGCCAGCAGCTCCTCGTCCTGGTCCAGTGAGCCGTCGGCGAGAATGTCCACCTCGATCCCGGTCAGGATCCGGAAACCCTCCGGCAGCGCCGCGTTGACCTGCGCCACATGGTCGAGCTGACGGCGCAGCCGATCGGCGGTCAGCCCCCGGGCCACCTTCAACCGTGGCGAGTGGTCGGTCAGCACCATGTACTCGTGACCCATCTCCACCGCGGCCAGCGCCATCTCCTCGATCGGGGAGCCGCCGTCGGACCAGTCCGAGTGGGTGTGACAGTCGCCGCGCAGGGCGGTGCGCAGCGCCGTCGCCTCGGCGTCCAGGTCGCTGCCCTCGGTCGCCACCAGCCGGCGCAGGTAGACCGGCTCCTCACCGGCCAGCGACTCCGCCACACAGCGGGCCGTGACGTCACCGACCCCGGCCAGCTTGGTGAGCGTGCCGTTGCCGGCCCGCTCGGCCACCTCGGCCGCAGGCAGACCGGCCAGCGCCTTGGCCGCCGACCGGAACGCCCGTACCCGATAGGTGGCCTCGTTCGCCCGCTCCAGCAGGAACGCGATCCGGCGCAGGTCGGCGATGGGGTCCCGGGCCTTCATCCCACCGAACCTAGCCGTTGCGGGGCCCGTCAGGGAGCCTTCGGGCAGCCGTGTTTACGCTGCCACGCCGTCACCTCGGCGGCCGGTTCCCGATTGCCGCCACGCCGCCAGGAGTCCAGGTAGCGCGCCGGCCAGAGCACCCCGCGCCGGATCCACCAGCCGTCCCGGCCCGTACACGGCGGCGAGATGCCGAAGTGCACGTGGCAGACGTTGTTCGCGTTGCCGGTGCGACCCACCTTGCCGAGCTGCTGCCCGGCGCGCACCCGGGCCCCGGGGTCGACGCCGCTGGTCACCACGCTCAGGTGCGAGCCGTAGTAGCGCACCCCGTCATCGCCGAGCAGGGCGACCGACAGGCCCCCGTTGTCCGGACCCTGCGGCCCGCGCTTGTCGTACCGGTCGGTGCGACTCACCTCGAGCACCGTCCCGTCGGTCACCGCGACGAACCGCTCACCACAGTCGGCGAAGATGTCCGTCGCCGGGTAGGCGCCGTGCGTCGGGTGGTACGCCACGTCGTCGGCGCGTACCGGGAAGACATGCCGCAGCCCGGCGCGGGGTGCGGCTGTCGACGGCCGGGCCGACGACGGCGCCGTGCTGGCCGGACCGGTCGCCGTCGGCGTGGCGGATGGCGCCCCGGGCTGGTCGGCCGTCGCCCAGACCGCCGGCGGCGTCGGGGCGGCGCCACCCGCTGGCACTCCCGGCCGGGTCGTCGCGCAGCCGGCGGCCAGCACCGGGGCGAGCAGCAGCAGGATCGGGTACGCCGGACGCGTGCGGCGGCCGATCGTCGGCGAGGGCATCCGGTCATCCTGGCAGACCGGTACCGTGGGCACGAGCGACGCGTGTAGGGGAGGGCAGCGACGGTGACCATCGCCCGGCCCGATCCCGGCCCGGATCCCGACGCCGTCGCGCGCCCGGCCGCGCGTACCCCCTCGGGGCTCTTTCCGGCCGGGCCACCGACCCGCCCCACCTACCGCGAACCGCACCCGGTCACCGGCGGCGGTGTCGCCGCCGGCGGCGGTGCGGCAGCCGCCTGGCTGGTGCTCTTCGGTCTGCTCGGCACCGGCGTGGCCAGCTACGCGTGGTGGACGGTGGTGGCCGGTCTGCTGGCCTGGACGACAGCCCTGGTCCTCGTGCGCCTCGGCGACCGTGGGGTGGCCGCCGGGGTGGCCATCGTCACCGCCGGTGGCTGGAGCATCGCCGCCGCCGTGGTGGCGGTCAAGTGGGCGACCGGTGGTGACTGGCCGCTCTGGTGAACGGGCCGGCGGGCCTCGGTTCGGGTCGACGGTGACTGCGCCGCGTGCCCGGTTGGCTGCACAGCGAACGCCGTCTTGACGTGGCTGCCGAGACTGGGCACGCTCGGCACTATGGCCTGGACCACCCAGCGGCAGGACCCCGATCGAAGCCGCCGCCGCCTGCAGCTGCTCGCCGAACTGGCGGGGGCCCGGCAGGTACGTCAGCGCACCCGGCCCCAGCGGCTGCGCACCGAGCGTCTGCGCCAGCTCATCGCCACCCGCCGTCGGGTAGCCGGCTGATCCGACTTTGTCAGGAATGACCGGCCCTTCGGGGCGTTGACCGGTCGCCTGCCGACCCGACCGGCTAACGTGCACGCGTAACGAGTCGGCGCTGTGCCGAGGGCTATTGGGGGGACCGTGTCGTACTTCGCTGCGGCCGTGGTGCGCGACGACAGCGGCTGGACCGCCGCAGAGGTCAACCTGCGCGGCGCCACCGACATCGACGAGGTCGCCGACCGGCTGCGTGACGTCGACCAGGAGGCCGACATCTCGCTGCTCTTCGTCGAGGCGGACGACGCCTACCTGGTGATCCTGCGGCTCGACGAGGGCGAGGACCTGCGGGTGTTCGGATCGGACTCCGCGTACGCCGAGGAGTCGCGGCTGGGTTCGCTGCTGGTCGGTGATCTGAAGACCTCGGTCACCGGGCTCGACGGCGACGACGAGCCGCGCCCGGCGGCCAGCGGCGACGAGGAGAGCGAGCAGCCCGTCGTCGACCCGGAGGC
This sequence comes from Micromonospora sp. NPDC005163, assembly GCF_053599835.1. Lineage (NCBI taxonomy): Bacteria > Bacillati > Actinomycetota > Actinomycetes > Micromonosporales > Micromonosporaceae > Micromonospora > Micromonospora sp. NPDC005163. Next base: position 17,624 of record NZ_JBSFYP010000056.1, on the reverse strand, counting down.
CGACCCGGTGGGCGACGCCGACCTGCTCGCCAACCTGGGCATCCCCGCGCAGAAACTGCTGGCCCTGTGCACGCACGAGGGGATGATGCCGGCCGACGTCACCGCCGAGATCTGCGAGGTGCTCGGCTGCGCCGACGAGGTCGAGGACCTGCGTGAGGTCTGATCCCACCGGGTCTGACGGTGGGATGCCGCCGGTGGGCGGCGGGGAGCCCGCCGACGCCACCGATCCCCTGCTCGAGACGATCCGGCCGGGGCAGCCGACCCCCGGCGCGGTCGGCCGCGCCGGACCGGGCGCCCACGAGGGGCTGGCCGACCCGGGTGAGGTCGGCCGGCGCCAGCGGCACGAGCTGTGGATGCGGCGTGCGCTGGAGGTCGCCGTCACCGGCCCCGCCGTGGACGACGCGGGCGCTGTCGACGTGGACGACGTGCCGGTGGGTGCGGTGCTCTACGGCCCCGACGGGACCGAGCTGGCAATCGGGCGCAACGAGCGGGAGCTGACCGGCGACCCCACCGCGCACGCCGAGGTGCTGGCGCTGCGCAGGGGCGCCGAGCGGGCCGGCCGGTGGCGGCTGGACGACTGCACCCTCGTGGTCACCCTGGAGCCGTGCACCATGTGCGCGGGAGCGCTCGTGCTGGCCCGGGTCTCCACCGTCGTCTTCGGTGCCTGGGAGCCGAAGACCGGGGCGGCGGGCTCACTGTGGGACGTGCTGCGCGACCGCCGACTCAACCACCGCCCCGAGGTCTACGGCGGCGTGCTGGAGGCCGAGACCGCGGCCGTGCTGCGCGCCTTCTTCCGCTGACCCGCAGCGCGTCAGGCGGAGGTGGCGGTGGTACGGAGGAGGGTGGCGGCCACCGCCCGGGCGGCCTCCGTCCACGGCGCGGGCCGCAGCGTCGCCGGGTCGAGGCGGACGATCGCCCGCCGCCCCTCGGCGTGCACGGTGTCGCCGTCGACGGAGCGGAACTGGAAGGCGTACTCGGCGCTGCTGGTGCCGAAGTGTTCGAGCCAGAAGTGCACGGCCACCGGGCCCGTGGCGGCGATCGGCGCCCGGTAGGTGATGGTGAACTCGCGGACCGCGTGGAACAGGTCCGGCGGGGTGGCGCTGCCCCGGTAGGCCAGCCCCCGCTCGGTCCAGTACGGCGTCAGGGCCCGTTCCAGCAGCACCGCGTAACGCGCGTTGTGCAGGATGCCCATCGCGTCGAGGTCGTCGAAGTGCACCGTGACGTGCTCGACGTGCCCGAACTCGGCGGTGGGCTGGTCGGCGACGGCGTGGGTCATGAGGTGCCTTCCGTTAGCAGGGTGGGGTTGGGGCAGAGCGCCCGCAGGCGGTCCAGCAGGCCGGCGCGGGCGTAGCGGTAGGCGGCGTCCGGGTCGAGCAGCCGGGACTGCATCGCGGCACCCATCCCGAGCGCGTCGATTTCGTACGCCAGCTGTGGGACGTTCAGGTCGGTGGGGAGTTCGCCGGCGTCGACCGCCTGCTGGACGAGGAGTTCGAGGAACGCCGTCCACTGGCTGTACGTCTCGGCGAGCCGGTCCCGGACCGGGCCGGGGCGGGCGTTGAACTCGAACTGGGTGTTGGCGAAGAAGCAGCCACCGGGGAGCACCCGGCTGGCGTAGAAGTCGATCCGTGCCTCGTGCAGGGCGCGAAGCCTCCGTACGCCCCGGGGGGCGAGCAGCGCCGGCGCGACGATCCGGTCCTGCCAGAGCGTCACCGCACGGTCGATCGCGGCGAGCTGGAGCGCCTCCTTCGACCGCCAGTGCGCGAAGAGGCCCGACTTGCTCACGCCGAGCGTGTCGGCGAGCTGGGCGAGGCTGAGACCGTCCAGGCCGGACTGGGTGGCGAGCACCACGGCCGCGTCCAGCGCGGCGTTCCGGCTGCGCTCGCCCCGAGCGAGGCGTCCGTCGACGGTCATGGGGACACCGTACTAATAAAGCACGACCGGTCGTGTTGTTTTCCGTCGTGATCGTCATCACCCCGCCACCCGACCGACAGCACACCGCCCCGCCGTCCAGACGGACGACGGGGCGGCGGGTGCGCCAAAGGGTCAGGCGATGATGGTGTCCAAGGCGATCTCGACCATCTGGCTGAAGGTCTGCTCCCGCTCCTCGGAGGTGGTCTTCTCGCCGGTCTTGATGTGGTCGCTGACGGTCAGCACGGTCAGCGCGCGGGCCTTGAACCGGGCGGCGATCGTGTAGAGCGCCGCCGACTCCATCTCCACCGCCAGCACGCCGTAGTCGGCGAGGGTGTCGTAGAGGTCCGGCCGGTCCGTGTAGAAGGCGTCCGCGGCCAGGATCGGCCCGACGTGCATGCTGATGCCGCGCCGCTCGGCCACCTCGACCGAGGTACGCAGCAGCCCGAAATCGGCCACCGGGGCGTAGTCGATCAGACCGTCGAAGCGCATCCGGTTCATGTTCGAGTCGGTGGACGACCCGATCGCGGCGACCACGTCGCGCAGTTGGAGGTCGGTGCTGAGGGCACCGCAGGAGCCGACCCGGATCAGCGTCTTCACGCCGTACTCGTTGATCAGCTCATGGGCGTAGATGGAGGCGGACGGCATGCCCATGCCGGAGCCCTGGACGGAGACCTCGACGCCGTTCCAGCGGCCGGTGAAGCCCAGCATGCCCCGGACCGTCGAGTAGCAGGTGGCGCCCTCGAGGTAGGTCTCCGCGATCCACTTGGCCCGCAGCGGGTCGCCCGGCATCAGGACCCGCTCGGCGATCTCTCCCGGCTTCGCGCCGATGTGCGTACTCATGGCAAAGATCCTGCCAGGCCGCTGCCGGTGATACCGGTTCGGCGTCGGAACCAGCGGTCCTGTACCCTCGTCGGCGGTGGCGTGTCCGAGCGGCCTAAGGAGCACGCCTCGAAAGCGTGTGAGGGTTAACGCCCTCCGAGGGTTCAAATCCCTCCGCCACCGCTCCTGAAATGCAGAAACGCCCGGACGATCCGTGAGGATCGGCCGGGCGCTTTCGTTTCTGATTCCGGGCAGGCGTCAGGACTGCGGCAGGATGCCGACGTCCACCGGGGTCTCCGCGCCGTCACGAACCTCGACGAGGGCGCTGAGCCCGTACGGGTAGTAGCCGCCGACGTAACTGACGATGTCCGAGTCGGTGGCGTCGTCGCCCAGGTCGGGCGTGCTGAACTGGGTGCTGCTGCCGTCCGGCAGGATGACCTTGACGGTGTACCGGCCCGGCTTCAGCCGTCCGCCCCAGTACGTCCCGCTGACCGTGTTGGTGTAGATGCCCTGCCAGTCCCACGGCAGCGAGCCCGTCTCCGGTACGACGGTCAGTCCGGCAATCTTGTCGAAGGCCATCGGCTCCCCGGCGTCACGCTGGCCGTCCCGGTCGAGGTCGAGCCAGACGCGGCCGGTGACGGCGCCCTCGGCGACGTAGGTGACGGTGTCCGAGGCGGTGTTGTTCTCCGTCGACGACTCCGGCGTGCTGGCGGACCCGGTCACGGTGAAGGTCAGCTGGCCGGCCGGCGTGCCGGGCTGCGCCCGCAGCTTCACCCGCACGTTGAGCCCGTCGGTGGCGATGTCCCAGTGGTCACGGGTGCACTCGACGACCCGCTCAGTCGTCTCCTCCAGCCGGCAGGCCCAGGCGGGGCCGCCAGCGTCGACCGAGAGGAACTCGACGGTTGGCGGGAGCGGGAGCCGGACCACGACGTCCTCCGACGGGCTGCCACCCTCGGTGTACACGTACGCCGACACCTCGAACTCCTGGTTCGCCCGCAGCTCATCCGTGGCGACCACGTCGAGCCCGTAGACGTTCAGATCGCCCGGAAGCGGCACGGCGTACGTGAAGGTGGTCGTGTCGCTGTTGTTGGCCAGCGACCGCTCGATCGCCGGGGTCGACACCGAGCCGGTCACCGTCCGGGTGTCGCCCGCCGTACCGGCCGGGAAGTACGGGTAGAGGTTGAACTGGGCCGCCTCGCCCGGGCGGATCTCCTGGTCGTTCTCACAGACCCAGGTGGAGGTGGAGAAGTCGCACGTCCACGATGGGTCGCTCTGGGTCCAGGCGCCGGCGAAGGCGCCCGGTGGCATCTGGAAGGTGAAGCGGGCACCGGGGGCGCTGACGGTGCCCTCGTTGACCGCCCGGGCCCCCACGGAACCCCGCGAGCCGTTGCCGCCGAGGGTGGAGATCTCGCCCCCGTCCCATTCAACGAAAGAGAAGCTGAGGTCCGGCTTCACCACGTACTCCACCGTGGCCGTGCCGGTGTTGTTGGTGGTGGACGACTCGCGGCTTTCGGTGGTGGCGGTGGCGGAGACCGTCACCTTCCGGCCGTCGGTGCCGGGAGGCAGGGTCGCCCAGACGTCGAGCTCGGCGGTGGCGCCCGCGGCGAGGTCGCCCCACTTGCACTTGGCGGCGGCCGCGTCGCACCTCCAGCCATTGAGTCCATCGCCCCAACCGAGGGTGGCGTCGGCCGGCAACTTCAGTTTCACGGTGATGTCGGTGGCCTCGGCGCCCCCCGCGTTGCGTACCGAGACGTGGAGGCGGACGCGGCCGCCGTCCGGGCCGACCTCGCCGGGGTCGGCGACCAGGCCGAGGACGACGTCGGCGGGGCTGGGTGCGGCCACCGCCGCGCCCGGGAGGGTGGTGAGCATCGACGCGACGACGGCGGCCGCGAGCGAGCCGGTCCGCAGCGCGCGGCGGAGCGTTGGTCGGAACAGGTGGTTGACCATGGGTTCCTATCGTGGTCGGGATGGGACGTGGGGCCGGGACCCGCGCTGGAGACGGTCACCGGCCCGGCCGGCATCTGGCCCGGTCGATAGGTCAGGCGTCCCTCCGGCCGAAAGGGTTACATCGCTCACGAACAGGCGACACGCCCGGTTGATCCGCACGGATCGGCCGGGCGTTCATCGTTCGAGCAGAGCCGCCACCCCGTCGAGCAGCCGTTGCAGACCGAATTCGAAGAGGCTCTCGACGTTGAGGTCGACCGCGGACCGGGTGAGCCGGGCCAGGTGGGGAAACTCGCCCGCCGTGAGCAGCGCGGTCAACACCTCGGCCTGGGCCGCCATCCACTCGTCGTCGGTCAGGCCGGTGTCCTGTTCCGCCTCGGCCTCCCGCTCCAGGCTCACGGCGGTGCCGCGTACGTGGTTGGCCAGCGCGGCCACCAGGTGGAGCTGGGTGTGCTGGTCCAGGCCGTGCCCGGCCAGGGCGCGCAGGGCCCATTCGGTGTGTGCGACGGCGTGCGGCGCCATGAGTGGGCGGGTCAGCGAGATGACCTGGGCCAGCCAGGGATGCCGCCGATAGATCGACCACTGGAGCCGGCAGAGCAGTTCCAGTTGGGCTCGCCACCCGGGCGGGAGGGTGTGGGGCAGTCGATGCGCGGCGAAGGCCGCGTCCGCCATCAGCAGTAGTAGCTGCTCCTTGCCGCGGACCTGCCGGTACAGCGACATGGTCGGCACGTCGAGTTCGGCCGCGATGCGCCGCATGCTCAGCGCCGCCAACCCCTCGGAGTCGGCGATGCCGGTGGCGGTCCGCACCACCTGATCGCGGGTCACGCCGCGGGCGGAGCCCCGCCGGGCGTCGACCCGGGCACCCCGCGCGGCCGAGGTCGGCTCCGGGCCGGTCACCACCATGCCCACACCGGGTAGCGCCCGGACCAGGTCCTCCTGGCGGAGCACGGTGAGCGCCCGGCTGGCGGTCGCCATCGCGACCCCCCATTCCCGGACGATCTGCCGGGTGGACGGCAACCGGTCGCCGGGGCCCAACTCGCCTGCGGCGATGCGCCGCCGCAGCTCCCCGACGATGCGCAGGTACGGGGGTGTCGACTCGTCGATCTCCGTCACGGTCGGCCTCCCGCCGGTCGGGCTGTGACGGTAGCGCACTAGAGCACCGACAGTCGGCCCGTCGGTGTTCGTCGGCCCCGGCGGTCGGGCGTACTAGAGCTCCCTGGTCGCGTGGTTGCCAGGTCGGCATGCTCGCCGCAGCACGGTGCGTACGCCGTACCGGCTTCGACGAATGGAGGAAACATGGCCAGCATCCCGTACCTCGGAACGGGTTCTCCGAAGCGGTGGGTCGCCGCGCTGGGTGCCGTCGCGCTGCTCGTGCCGATGGTGGCCGTCGGCCCGGGCGCCTCGGCAGCCACCGGCCGGAGCGCGGCCGTCGTGCGGACCGACCAGGGCGCGGTGCGAGGGACCGTGGCGGCGGACCACCGCTCTTTCCAGGGCATCCCGTACGCCCGCCCGCCGCTGGGCGCGCTGCGCTGGGCCCCGCCGCTGCCGGGTGCCGCCTGGACGGGCGTACGCGACGCGACCCGACCGGGCGACGCGTGCGCCCAACTCCAGGGTCTGCCGATGGACGATCCGTCGGAGTCCGAGGACTGCCTCTACCTCAACGTCACCACGCCGCGTGCCGCCGCGCGGACGCCCCGCCCGGTGCTGGTGTGGCTGCACGGTGGCGACTTCCGGTTCGGCAGCGGGGACGTGTACGGCGGGCGGCGGCTGGCGACCGGCGGTGACGTCATCGTCGTCACGCTGAACTACCGGCTCGGTGCGCTCGGCTTCCTGGCGCATCCTGCGCTGGCCGACGGGGGCGGGTCCGTCGGCAACTACGGCCTCCAGGACCAGCAGGCGGCGCTGCGGTGGGTGCGACGCAACGCGGCGGCCTTCGGCGGGGACCCCGGCAACGTCACCCTGTTCGGCCAGTCCGCCGGGGCGACCAGTGTCTGCGCGCAGCTGGCCGCGCCGGCCTCCGCCGGCCTGTTCCACCGGGCGGTCATGCAGAGCAACTCGTGCGCCAACCCGGTGCAGACGCGGGCCGGCGCGACCGAGGCGGCCGAGGAGTTCGCGCGCGGGGTCGGCTGCGTCGATCCGGGTACGGTCGCCGCCTGCCTGCGCGGGCGTGACCCCTCCAGTCTCATCGAGGCGGCCGGCTACCCGGGTGCGGGTGTCGACCTCGGTCCGGTCGTCGACGGCCGCACGCTGCCGGTGGACCCGGCGGACGCGCTGGCCACCGGGCGACTGCATCCGATGCCGGTGTTGACGGGGATGAACCGGGACGAGTCCCGACTCCTGGTGTGGGGGATGGAACGCAGTGGGATGAACTGCCCGACGCCACCGGAGCCGGGTGAGCAGCCCGAGTCGTGCCCGCTCACCGACGAGCAGTACCGCGAGCAGGTGCGGGCCGCCTTCGGTGACCGGGCGGGGGAGGTGCTGGCCCGCTATCCGCGCGACGCCGCGCGATCGGCGAGCGAGACGTTGGCCGCCGTGCTCACCGACCGCGACTACGCGGAGCCGGTCTACTCCGCCGCGCTGGAGTTCGCCCGGCGGGTGCCGACGTACGCCTACGAGTTCGCCGACGACGACGCGCCGTTCTTCGCCGACGGGCCGGAGTCGACCTACCCGACCGGCGCGTACCACTGCGCCGAGCTGCCGTACCTGTTCACGGTCGACTACGCCGAGGCGCTGACGCCGCCCCAGCGGCGGCTGTCCGACGAGATGGTCCGCGCCTGGAGCGACTTCGCGCGGACGGGCCGGGCGGACTGGCCTCGACTGCGCAGCGGTTCGCCGTACGTGCGGGTGCTGGGCGGCGGCGGGTCGGGCACGAAGGGTTTCGCGGAGGCCCACTCGTACGACTTCTGGCGGTCGTTCCGCGGCTCAGCAGGGGCCGGTGCCCTCGTCGAACATGCGGCGGGCCCAGTCGGCGTACCCGGCGATGGTCTTGCGGACCGTGCGCCCGTCGTGCAGGAAGAGGTACGCGCGGTCCCCGCTGCGGGCGAGCAGCCCATCGAGCCGGTACGTCCCCTGTGGAGCTCGCAACCGGGTGACCGACGGATAGCGGGACCAGACCTGGTCGACGGGTGAGCCTGCCGTGATGCCCTCCGGTGTCCGCATCGGGTCGCCGACCCAGAGCAGCACCAGTTTGTCCCCGGCGAAGACCGGGCTGACCGTGTCGTGGCCGGCGAGCATCGGCCCGCAGGCGTCCAGGTCGGTACGCAGGATGCCCCGGCGGGTCAGCTCGTCCTCGGTGTCGCCGAACTCGATGTTGCGCAGGCCGTTCAGGTCGATGATCTCCACGCTGCTGGCGGGCCGGCCGTCCGGGACCGGCCCCGGTGGTGGCACGCCGCTGCCGGCGATCGAGGCAGCCGTCAGCAACGCGGAAATAAAAGCAAATTGTCGCAATTTCATGGAATCCCCCAGTCCACAACGGAACCAGGGCGTCCAAGTTGCTGCCGGTCACCGGATTTCTGGTGGGCTGATCCTCGGCGGGCCGTCGTCAACCCTGCCCGTTCGCCTCATTTCGGTGATCCGACCGTCCGCCTACGGTGTCCAGGCGCCCAACGGAAGCGGGGTATCTATGCAGCGATCTGCACCAATCTTAGTAGTTTCGACCGTTCTGGCCAGCCTGGCGCTCAGCGTCCCGGCACAGGCTGCGGGAGGCGTCCGGACCATCACCCGTGAGGGCATCGTTCTCCAGCACCACAGGGTCGCGGTGCCAAGGACGATCACCCCGGTACGGGGCAAGGGCGCCGGCCGCTCCGACTTCGACGGCGACGGCATCGACGACATCGCGGCCACCGGCGACCCGTTCAACTACAACCTGCCCCTGACCCCGGCTGGTGTGGTCACCGTGCGCTACTCGTCGGCCGCGCAGGTCGATTACCTCCTAGGCGTCGTGCCGCCGGACGGCGGCTGCGTCTGTTTCGGGATGGCTCTCGTGGCGGGAGACTTCAACGGCGACCGTTACGACGACCTGGCCATCGGCAACAGTGACGAGGTGAATCCCCGGACCAAGACCCGCGCCGGCGGGGTCTGGGTCATCCCGGGCAGCCGTACGGGCCTGGTGGTCGACTCGGCGATCCACTTCAACCAGGATTCGCCGGGCGTTCCGGACGACCCGGAGAGCTTCGACCAGTTCGGTGCTGCCCTCGCGGCCGGTGACATCAACGGCGATGGCCGCGAGGACCTCGCCATCGGCGCGTACGGAGAGTCGATCGGGAGCAAGAGTTTCGCCGGCGCGGTCACCGTCCTCTTCGGCGGGTCGACGGGCCTCACGGCCACCGGAGCGCAGCACCTCCACCAGGACCAGGCTGCGGTGCCCGGCGGGGCCGAGGGCAACGACCAGTTCGGCTTCTCACTCGCGATCGGGAAGGTCGACAACAACGGTTACAACGACCTGGTGATCGGCGCTCCTCGCGAGAACGACGGCGTGGCCTCGGACGGCAGCGGCATGGTCACCCTGATGTGGGGCTCGGCGAGTGGTGTGTCGTCCACCGGCGCCACCGCGGTCACAGGTGCGGCGGTGCGGCCGAAGGATCAGAGCGGCACCATCGCGTGGTACCTGGGTGACACGCTCGCGATCGGCGACGTGAACGGCGACGGGCTGGGCGAGGTGGTCGCCGGGGCGCCCGGCGCGCAGACCCCGCACATCAACGGCGGCCTCGTCGCGGTCTTCACCGGCCGCTCCGGCGGCCTGTCCAGCGGCGCGGCAAGAATCATCACGCAGAGCACGGCCGGCGTACCGGGAGATCCTGAGGACGACGACCGCTTCGGTGGTGCGCTGGCGGTCGGCGACGTGACCGGCGACGGCAGGGCGGACGTGCTGATCGGCGCCCCTGGCGAGGGCATCGGCTCGCAGACCGAGGCGGGCGGCGTCACCCTGCTCAAGGGCTCCGCCGCCGGGCTGACGGGGAGCGGTGCCCAGGCGTTCGACCAGAACCACCCGACCGTCCCGGGCGGGTCCGAGAGCCGAGACGTGTTCGGCGCGTCCGTCGCCCTGCTGAACCTCAACGGCGTCGGCGGGCTCGACGCCGTCGTGGCGGCGACCGGGGAAGAGGTGAGCGGTGACCTTGCCGGATATCCGTCCGGGACCATCATCCCGTTCCACGGGGCCGCCGGCGGGCTCGAACCGCTCAACAGGTCGTGGAGTGGGCTGACCCTGCGCACCCAGGTCGTCTGGCCCCAGCGCTACGGCCTCCGGATCGCCGGGCCGCAGAGTGGTGGCCCGCTGTTCTGAGCTGAACACGGCGACGCCCGGCCGGTCCGTCACGGACCGGCCGGGCGTTGTGCGCGGGTGCCGGGCCGTCAGGCCCCGTCGGCGACGGTCGATGCCGCTCGGCGGATCACCGGTTCTCCCACTGCTCGACCAGCTCATCCCAGTAGTCGGCGCTGAGGCGGCGCCGCCCGTGCGCAAGCCAACCGTCGGTGTTGCTCTCCAGGTGCAACCCCAGCTCGGCGAACGGGTCGATCCAATTGCCCGGCTCGACACCGAGCCGGGTGAGCGCCATGTTGATCGGCCACTGTCCACGCGGCGCGTCGAGCACGTCGTCGAACCGTGGCCCCCAGGAGAGCGCGCCGCCCAGCCATACCGCCGCCGACTGGTAGCCGGCGCCGCCGCCGAACTCCGCCTCCAGGTACGCCACCGGCCCGGACCGCGACCAGCGGGCCAACAGCTCGACCAGTGCCGGCGACAACACCAGGTCGAACGGGTGCTCGGCACTCCGGTCGTCCAGCGCGAAATCCGGCAGCGACCCGGTCAGCTCCACCACCAACTGAGGGGTGACCGGCAGCAGCGCGAAATCCTGGCGCAACTCGCCGAGGACCGCGTGATCCAGCTCGGCGGTCTGCTCGCGGAGCAGTTCCGCGTCCGCGACCACCGCGCTGAGCTGGTAACCCATCGAACCCTCCGCCGTCCACAGCCTGTGGATAGAACATGTGTACGACGGATTCCGGGCCGGCCGCCGTCGATCCCCGGACCGTACCCGCCGGCCGGGCCGGACAACTGCCGTGGCCGCCGTTCGGGCAGAATCTGCCGGTGGTGGGGAGGTGCGATGAGCTGGGGTACGGCCAGGGTGCTGACCAACCGCGACGCCGGCCGCTATCTCGGCGGGGTGCTGGTGTCCGGCTTCGGCACCGCGGCGATGCTGCTGGTGGCCGGCATCTGGGTGAAGGAGCTGAGCGGGTCGAGCGGCCTCGCCGCCCTGGTGACCCTGGGGGTGTGGGCGCCGACGCTGGTCGGGCCACTGCTGGGGCTGCTCGCCGACCGGTTCCGCCGCCGGCCGCTGCTGATCGTCCTGCACGCGGTGATGGCGGCGCTGCTGCCGGTGCTGCTGCTGGTCGACTCGGCGACCCGGGTGTGGTTGATCTTCGTGGTGATGACCGCGTACGGGATCAGCTTCGTACTGAGCGACGCGGCCGAGGCCGCGCTGGTACCGGCGGTGGTGTCCGGCCCGCTGCTCGGCGACTTCAACGGGCTGCGGACCACGATCAACGAGGGGATGAAGCTGCTCGCCCCACTCGCCGGAGCGGGGCTGTTCGCCGCGTACGGCGCGCACCCCGTGGTGCTGCTGGACGCGGCCACCTTCATGCTGGCCGGCCTCGTCTTCTGGTCGCTCCGGGTCCGCGAGCAGCCGCCGGGGCGCCCCGAGCGCTGGAGCCGGCAGCTCGCCGACGGGTGGGGACACCTGCGTCGGCATCGGGCGCTACGGCACGTGGTCGGCTGCGCCGCGCTGACCATGGTGCTGATGGGGCTCAACGGCGCCGTCGCGTACGCCGTGGTGGACGCCGGCCTGGGGCGGCCGCCCGAGTTCAACGGCGTGCTCGCCACCGTGCAGGGCGTCGGGTCCCTTCTCGGCGGCCTGGCCGCCGGGTCACTGCTGCGCCGCTTCGGTGACCGGCGGGTGGTGGCCGGGGCGGTCGCGGTCTTCGCCGTCGGGCTGGCCCTGCGGGCCACGACCTCGGTCGGACTCGTGGTCGCCGGCGGGGTTGCGGTGGGGCTCGGCGTGCCGCTGGTGCTGGTCACCGTCTGGACGGCGGTGCAGCGGGAGACGCCGGGCGAACTGGTCGGGCGGGTGGCGTCGACGGTCAACACGCTGACCTTCGGCCCGTCCACTGTGGCCCTGATGGCCGGCGCGAGCCTGCTCGAACTCGTCGACCATCGCCTGATCCTGCTGACCGCCGCGGTCGCCGCCGTGCCCCTTGCGCTCTGGTCCCTCCGGGCCACGCCTGCCCCGGCGGACGGACCGGACGCGTCGGTCCCGGTCAGGGCCGCCGAGCGAGCTGGGTGACGAACGCGCGCCAGGCCGCTGGCGCGAAGGTGAGGGCCGGCCCTGCCGGGTCCTTGGAGTCCCGCACGGCCACGACGCCGGAACGGTTGTCGGCGACCTCGACACATGCGCCGCCGTTGCCGCTGCTGCGGCTGCTCTTGCGCCACCGGGCGCCGTTCAGCTCCATGTCTCCGCCACTTCCGTGATGAGTTCAACCGACTGCCAGTGGGACAGCGCCTCGCCGCGCACGTTCTCCCACGCCGCCATCATGGCCGCGATGTCCTCCGGGTCGCTAGCGAGATGTCCCTGGAGTTGGTTGTCCAGGTAGCCGGCGACCCGGTGGTCGTGGCTGTGGGCGATCACGAACGGCCCGTTGAGACCGGCGTAGGCGCCGACCGAGGCGGGCACCACGTGCACCCGGACGTGCGGCTCGGCGCAGGCCGCGACCACAGCCAGCAGTTGCTCGCGCATGGTGGACCGGCCTCCGACCGGCCGGCGAAGGATGGCCTCGTCGATGACCGCCGTGAACTGCGGCGGGTCGTCCCGTTTGAGTACGCCCTGCCGGGTCAGCCGGACCGTGAGGTGCCGCTCGATGTCGGCCGTGGGGATCAGGCCCGCGCCGCTGAGCACGGCACGGGCGTACGCCTCGGTTTGAAGCAGTCCCGGCAGGACGGTTGACTCGTACCAGCGCAGCGACACCGCCTCGCGCTCGATTTCCTGCCAGGGACGGAACCAGATGGGGTCCCGACGTCTCGAAGTGTCCGGCCAGATGTCCGACACGTCCCGATGAAGGGCTTCCGCTGCCGCGAACCGGTGCCGAGGATGCGGGATGCGACCCTCGGTCAGCCAGCGCGCCACGGTCTTCGGGTCGACACCGACGGTCTCGGCGAGGGACTCGGTGGTGTGCCCGGTGTCGCTGAGCGCCACCCGCAGCGCGTCGTTCACGGCCCCTCCATCGGATGTCTCGAATATCTGACGACCATATCGCTACGGGATGTATCTGTCTGGTGACGCGCGCAAGGGTGGTCCACAGAAGACGGCGCGGCCGGTGGAGGCAAAGGAGCCCGGCGGTCGGCGTCAGTCGGGGGACCGCCCGGACGGGGAGGCCGGGCGGCCCCCCTCCACCGTGAAGGAGGCCCGCCCATGCCCCGCCGATCCCGGAACCATTTGCCGACCCGTCCCACCTGGCGGTGCGGGACGTGCGGCATCGCCTGGCCCTGCTCGGCGGCGAAGCTGCGGCTGCTCGCCGAGTACCGGCACGACCGCGTGGCGTTGATGGTCTACCTGGCGACGATCCAGGCCGAGGCCGGCGAACAGCTCACCAGCGTGGATCCGACTCGCCTGGCCGAGCGCTTCCTGTACTGGGCACGCGCTCGTGGGTGACCGGCGGGGTTGGCAATCCACACGGCCGCTGTGGTGGTCAGAAGCCGTTCGACGCGGTGCATGCGGTGTGGGAAGGTCGCCTGGTGCCTGCATCCGGTGGTGATCTGCTGCGTTGGCAGTTAGAACTGACCTGGTCGCTGTTCGAATATCACCTCGTTCCGACGATCGGGTGGATCACCTGGCATATCGGCTGGTGGTGGACCGTCGCTATCGATCACCTTCAGGGGCGGCCGGCGCGGGAGCGTACCGAGGTCAACTGGCCCGGTGATGGCGACAAGACGGTGGCGTGGCTGCGTGATCTCCGTACCGAATGGTTGGCGGTGTTCGACCGGCTCAGCGAGACCGACCTTGACGGTACGGCGCCGTTCCCGTGGCAGGACGACCCCGAGCACACCGTCGCCCACATGATCGCCTGGGTGAACGCCGAGCTGATGAAGAATGTCGCCGAGGTCGGCCAGCTTCGGTTGCTGTGGCACGCAGGCGGGTAGCCAGGTCAGGGGTGCCAGATGACGACGTCGATCCCTCGTCTCCGCTCAGCGAAGCGGCCGTCGCGCGCCGCTTCGGACAGGAGGCGACGCAGGTCCGCCTCGAAGGCGGGGAGTCGATCGGCGAACAGGTGCGGTGCCGAGCTGGACAGGGAGAACACCGCGGAGGCGATCTCGTCGACACCGCGTTCCACGACCATGCCTTGATCGACCGTGAGACGGGTGGGGCCGGTGAAGCCGGCCTGCCGCATGATCTCTTCCTCCCCGCCGGGGGTGCCGGCGGGTAACCATCCCTGACCGGCCCGGCGGACCGGTCCCAGGTAGCTGGCGACCAGGTCGTCGATCTGCCGCCACGGCGGCCGGGGGTACGGCAGCGTCTCGTCGTCGGCCACGCCCTGGTGCGTGTTGGCGCTGACGTGGACCCACGCCCCGCCCGGCGCGAGCATGTCGCGGACCCGACGGGTGACGAGAGGCCGGTCCATCCAGTGGAACGACTGGGCGAACGTGGCTACCCGGAACGTGCCCAGATCTGCGGGCAGGGCCTCGGCGCGCAGGTGCCGCCACTCGACGTTTGTGGCTCCGACCTCGCTGGCTCTGCGCCGCGCCTCGGTGAGCATGTCCGGGTCGGCGTCGACGCCCACCGCCGCCTGGAACAAGGGCGCGAGCAGGAGCGTCACCGATCCGGGCCCGCAGCCGACGTCCAGCAGTCGGCCGGTGCCGTCGAGGCCGAGTGCCTCCCCGACAACCTCGGCGAGCCGGGACGGGTAGGGCATGCGTCCAGAGCTGTAGTGGCTCGCGCTGCCCGCGTACAACGTCTCGTCCCATTGGCACGTCGTGTCCGCCACGACGTCGATGAGACCACAAGATCAACGCCCGGCGGACCGATTATGGTCTGCCGGGCGTCTGTGCTGCTCAAGCGAGCGGAGGATACGAGATTCGAACTCGTGAGGGTGTAAACCCAACACGCTTTCCAAGCGTGCGCCCTAGGCCTCTAGGCGAATCCTCCGCGAGCCAGGATACAGGCCCCCGCCAGCCCGGCCACCCCACCACCCCCTGAAGATCGACGAGCGGTCGGGTAGGCTTGGCGGCACCTCCCGTGCGGCGGTATCTCGTGAACCTCCCCAGGGCCGGAAGGCAGCAAGGATAAGCGAGCTCTGCCGGGTGCACGGGAGGCCTTTTCGTCTGTGGCCGGTTGATCCACTCGACATCCGTGATGTCGGGACATCCCGGGCGTAGGGACACCGCGACTTCCAGGAAGCCGAGTCGATCAAGCGGGGCAACCCGTGGCAACCCGGCGTCGGGCCGGGGTGGTGGGTGGTCACCCGCGCCCGAGCGGCGCAGAATGGCTCGGTCGAGAGGAGGCGGGACGAGTGACGCTGGCGCTCTACCGCAAGTACCGGCCGCGTACCTTCGCCGAGATGATCGGCCAGGAGCAGGTCACCGAGCCGCTGTCACAGGCGCTGCGCAGCGGGCGGCTCAACCACGCCTATCTCTTCTCCGGCCCGCGCGGCTGCGGCAAGACCTCCAGCGCCCGGATCCTGGCCCGTTCGCTCAACTGTGAGCAGGGCCCCACTCCCGAGCCGTGCGGCAAGTGTGAGTCCTGCCGCTCGCTGACCACCGACGGCGCCGGCTCGATCGACGTCATCGAGATCGACGCGGCCAGCCACGGTGGTGTCGACGACGCCCGCGAGCTGCGCGAAAAGGCGTTCTTCGCGCCGGCCCGCAGCCGCTTCAAGATCTACATCATCGACGAGGCGCACATGGTGTCGACGCAGGGCTTCAACGCCCTGCTCAAGCTGGTCGAGGAGCCGCCGGAGTACGTCAAGTTCATCTTCGCCACCACCGAGCCGGAGAAGGTCCTCGGCACGATCAGGTCGCGGACCCACCACTACCCGTTCCGGCTGTTCCCGCCGAAGGTGCTTCGGCCGTACCTGGAGCAGCTCACCGAGGCGGAGGGGGTGACCGTCGAGCCGGCGGTCTTCCCGCTGGTGGTGCGCGCCGGTGGGGGCAGCATGCGGGACAGCCTCTCGGTGCTCGACCAGCTCATCGCCGGTGCCGGGCCGGAGGGGGTCACCTACGCCCGGGCCGCCGCGCTGCTCGGGGTCACCGACGCCGCGCTGATCGACGAGATGTGCGACGCGCTGGCCGCCGGGGACGGCGCCGCCGCGTACGCCACCGTCGACCGGGTCGCCGAGGCCGGGCACGACCTGCGCCGGTTCGCCTCCGACCTGCTGGAACGGCTGCGCGATCTGATCGTGCTCCAGCAGGTGCCGGACGCCGCCGCGAAGGGCCTCATCGACGGCCCGGCCGACCAGATCGAGCGGATGGCCGCGCAGGCCTCCCAGCTCGGTCCGGGCACGCTCTCCCGCTGCGCCGACATCGTGCACGACGGCCTGGTGGAGATGCGCGGCACCACCGCGCCCCGGCTGCTGCTGGAGCTGATCTGCGCCCGGATGCTGCTGCCCGGCGCGGACGACTCCACCGGCGGCCTGCTCCAGCGCTTGGAGCGGATGGAACGCCGGCTCACCCTGAGCGGCGCCGACGCGCCGTCGGCCGCCGCCGGCTCCGCCCCGGCGACCCACCCGGCGGTACGCGCACAGCAGGCCTCCCCGTCCCCGGCACCCGCTGCCGCCCCGACCTCCGCACCCCCGTGGGCGGTCGACCCGGCCCCGAACACCCCGTCATCGGCCCCGAGCACTCCCGCCTCGGCCGCTGACACGCCGATCCCGGCGTCCCCCGGTGCGTCGGCGACCGTCGATCGGGCCGTACCCGTCTCGCCAGCCGGGCCCGGCTCGCCCGGTGGGTCGCCGGCCCCCCGCCGCGCGGTGCCGTCGTCGGCGGTGCTTCCCGACCCGGCGACGCCGGCGCCGCCCCGACCCGGTGCGCCGGCCGCGGCGCTGGACGCCGTCGCGGTCCGCCGGGTCTGGCCCGACGTGGTCGGCAAGGTCAACCGGACCAACAAGCGGATCGCGGCCCTGATGCGCGACGCGGTGGTGCGCGACCTCGACGGCGACACGCTGGTGCTGACGGTCAAGTCCACCGTGCTGGCCAAGATGATGGCCGACCACTCGGCGGTGCTCACCGACGCGCTCTACGAGGAGTTGGGCGGGCGCTGGCAGATTCGTTGCGAGGTGGCCGGCGAGCGGGGCGGCGTCTCGCTGTCCGGCCCGCCGCGTTCGCAGGCCGCCGCGCCGGCCCGACCCGCTTCCTCGCCGACGCAGGCGGACGCCTCACCCACACCGACGAATGCGACCGCCGCCCCCGGCCCGACCGGCGGTCCGGATTCCCGCGCTGGTCTGCCCGGGGGCGCGTCCGGTGCGCCGGGCGTTTCCGGTGTCTCCTCCGGCGCCGGTGCCAACGGAAACGCCCCCAACGGTCGCGCCACGGGTCGGCAGCCCGGCGGGCAGCGGTCCGGGTCGGCTCCGCCGGCCGAAGCCGAGGACGACTGGCCGGAGGCGGCCCGCCCCGGTGGCAGCGCCCCCGCCGCCGCGCCGACGGATGACGAGGACTGGCCGGAGGCCGCCCGACCGGGCGGCGTCGTCGCCGACACCGCGCCGGCCGGCGCCAGCTCGGCACCCGCCGGCGCGAACGGCACGGACCAGGGCGGCCCCGACGCGACGGCCGCCGGTGCGACCAGCACCGACCTGGGCCGCGCGGGTGAAAGCGGCACCGGCGCGACCGGCGGCGGTAAGCCGAACGCGCGGGCCAACCCCACACCGGCGGCCCGCCAGCCCGCCGCTGGCGGCGCACCGGTGAGCAGCGCCATCGCCGC